>JADFZZ010000002.1 GCA_015232315.1 SAR324 cluster bacterium
TTCTGTCCTTGGAAAATAGATAAAAAACCAATGCTTTTCACCGAAATTTTCCCACCTGTGCAGGTGTATTTTACGCAACCAGTTTAAACTCAAGGACATGATGCTTAAACCAGGTTGGATATTCCTGCCTATGAGATACGAAAACAGTTGGGACTACGGAATTCGAGTAATCGGGGAGAAAAGGCCAATGATCTGCTGGTTGCTGATCGACAAAAAAACAATGGCATGAGCTGGTCTAAGGCAGGGAGTGTGGCCTTGGCTTCGGTGACGGCCTTAAAAAAGAATCAGGAATATCCAACCTGGTTTAAGCATCATGTCCTTGAGTTTAAACTGGTTGCGTAAAATACACCTGCACAGGTGGAAACTTTTGTCTATCGGGGGAACGGCCAATCATCTTCATCTGCTACTCTCAATGTCATCGAGTCTCTCTGTTGCCAAGGCACTGCAACTGATCAAAGGGGGTTCATCCAAATGGATTCACGATACCTTTCCAGAACATCAATCGTTCGCGTGGCAGGAAGGGTATGCGGCCTTCAGTGTTGGCATCTCCCAAATGCCGGATACGCTTGCCTATATTCAGAGGCAAGAAGAGCATCATCATAAAAAGACTTTTGAGGAGGAGTTTGTTGCCTTTCTCAAGAAACACAATATGGAATATGATGAACGGTATCTATGGGGATGAATATTTTTCATTCGTCCCTACGGGACTAATCTTATTTGCGAAAATCCGAAATCCCCATGCTAAAGCACGGGGCTACTATCGCTTGTCCCTCACGGGACACATTCAAACCCGTTCCAATATTGATCCCGTGAGGGATTAACGAGAATAGCCCAGCGATTGATCGCTGGGGCACTCAACCACACCCGTTCCAAGTCCCGTAGGGACCGTCGATATTGATCCCGTGAGGGATTAACGAGAATAGCCCAGCGATTGATCGCTGGGGCACTCAACCACACCCGTTCCAAGTCCCGTAAGGACGGATGAAACATATTTTTGAAAAAAAACGCTTATGAGTATTGAACGATTACTGGAAAACTTTGATGGATTGCTAGACAGCCCCCAAAACGTGGAGGAACTCAAAAAACTCATTCTGGAGTTGGCGGTGCGGGGCAAACTCGTCCCGCAAGATCCCCACGATGAACCGGCCTCCGAACTCCTGAAACGCATTCAGGCTGAAAAACAGAAGCTGATTGCTGAAAAGAAACTTCCAAAAAGCAACCCCTTGCCTCCGATTACGGATGAGGAAATGCCTTATGAGTTGCCGAAGGGGTGGGAGTTGGTGAGATTGGGACAAATCATACATATTTCCTCAGGCAATGCATTGCCATCTCATAAAATGAATGAAGGCAATATTCCTGTTTATGGTGGTAATGGAATTACAGGTTATCATAATTCGACTAACGTAAATGAGGAAACAGTAGTAATTGGAAGAGTTGGTTTTTATTGTGGGAGTATTCACTTAACACCAAATCAAGCATGGGTAACGGACAATGCATTTATTACCATGTTTTCAAAATCGAATATTTATAAGGATTTTCTAGTATGGCTCTTAAAGGGAACTGATTTGCGTCAAGATGATAGTGGTACAGCACAACCTGTTATTTCTGGAAGAAAGCTATATCCAATTGTTGTATGTCTCCCCCCCCTCGCAGAACAAAAACGCATCGTAGCGAAAGTGGATGAGTTGATGAAGCAGTGTGAGGCACTGAAGCAGGATTTGGAGCAGCAGGAACAGAAACGGTTGGTGCTGAACAAAGCTACCCTGGCGAAGATCGAAGAGACTTCCACGCCCGAAGAATTCCACAAACGCTGGAACTTCCTCTTTCAGCAGTTTGACGCACTCTATACCGTCCCTGAAAACGTCAAAGCCCTCAAACAAATGATCCTCCAGATGGCGGTTCAAGGCAAACTCGTCCCCCAGGATCCAAACGATGAACCGGCCTCCGAACTCCTCCAACGCATCCATGCTGAAAAACAGAAGCTGATTGCTGAAAAGAAAATCAAAAAGACTGATCCCTTGCCTCCTATCACTGAAGCGGAAATGCCTTATGAGCTTCCTAAAAATTGGTGTTGGACTCAACTGAATGAAGCTGGAATTATCAATCCACGTAATGATGTGGACGATGAGTTAGAGACTTCATTTGTGCCAATGACATTGATTCAGGCTGAATACGGTCTAAAAATTAATTCTGAGAAACGCTCTTGGAAAGAGATTAAAGCTGGGTTTACACATTTTGCAGAAAATGATGTTACTCTAGCCAAGATAACGCCTTGCTTTCAAAATGGAAAATCTGCTGTAATGCGTAACCTCTTTAATGGAGTTGGGGCAGGAACAACAGAATTACATGTTTTTCGACCTATTTCAGGATTGGTGCTGTCTGACTATGTTTTAATCTATCTGAAATCTCCAAAGTTTATTAACGAAGGCATTCCAAAGATGACGGGAACTGCTGGTCAAAAACGTATTCCTAAAGATTATTTTGCTGGTAATGCTTTTCCCCTCCCCCCCCTCGCAGAGCAAAAACGCATCGTAGCGAAAGTCGATCAACTGCTGGCCTTGTGTGACGAACTGGCATCCCGACTGGCGCAATCCCGAATACAGAATGAGACCTTGATGCGGTCGGTGTTGCATCAGGTGTTTAATGGAAAAGAAGGTGAACCATGTCTGATTTAATTTTAAACTCATTAGTTATTGAGAACTTCAGAATCCTCAAGAAATTGGAGATCAACCCACTGAAACGGATCAACCTGCTGGTCGGGGAAAATAATTCAGGAAAAACCACCGTCCTGGAAGCCTTGAGATTTTATGCAACCCGAGCCGAGTTTATCTCGACGTGGCTGATGCTGAACTCCAGAGATGAAACCAGTGATGACAATTTTCTCCAGCAACAGTCCGCAACTCCGATCCGGAATATTCAATATTTATTTCATCGGGATCTCATCGAACATGGTGCCCCTCAAAAACACCTCTCCATTGGGAGCATTGACGGTCACAAACTGCAAATGACCCTGTCACAAAATATACTTGAATTTAAGTTTGATGGAATTGCCCATTCATTCAATCTCTATGATTTTTTTCTCACCGGAATCAACCAGCGCTATCAGTGGAACATTGAACAGATTCCTGTTCAGTTTATTCCGGCTCAAGGACTGTTTCGTCAAAATACAGAAACCCTGTGGGATAACATCGCCAGTACAGAGGGAGAGGATGACATCCTGAATTGCCTGAAAATTCTGCATCCTGACATCAAGCGGATCAATTTTGGAAAAGACGCGGAATACAACACCACTTCCCGTATCCCCATTGTGTTGCTGGAAGGGGAGTTGAAGCGTCGTCCGTTACGTAGCCTGGGAGAAGGATTAACCCGTTTGTTTGGCTTGGCCTTATCCATGGTGAACGCCAAAAACGGCTGGTTGCTGGTGGATGAAATTGAAAGCGGACTGCATTATTCCATGCAACCGTTGTTGTGGGAATATCTGCTCACCTTGTCCAGTCGGCTGAATGTCCAGATCTTTGCGACCACCCATAGTTGGGATGCAATCCAGGGGTTACAACAGGCAATCGAAAAACAACACCAGCCCGATGCCCAACTGATCCGCCTGCGCCGGATTCAAGGAGAAATTTGTGCGGAAACCTTCACCACCGAAGAACTCCGGATCATGACCCGTGATCATCTGGAGGTACGATAATGCGGCCCAATATCAAATTCATAGTGGAAGGCCTGGAATCAGATCCTTCGCTAACGCTCAGGATGACAGGTGTTGTAAGTTGCAAATGGGATTTATCGATACCCTTCAGCCTGTAGGAAAAAGAGGTGGGCGTAATGTCCATTTTGGGCCATCAGGGATTGATGGTCACCGGATTCCATGATTTTTCCGGCTTGGATGACCATGATGTGATCCGCCATGCGGACTGTGGAAAAGCGGTGAGAAATCAGGATGGCCATTTTATTGTGTGTCAAACTGCGGAAATGTTCAAAAATGGTGGCTTCCGCGCCGGCATCCATCGCCGCGGTCGGTTCATCCAGCACCAGAATATCCGCTTTGGTCCGCATGAAGGATCGGGAAAGGGCAATTTTCTGCCATTGTCCGCCTGAAAGTTCTCTGCCGTTTTTGAACCAGCGTCCAAGCTGGGTGTGATAGCCTTCAGGCAAATCCTTGATGAAGGGTGAAGCCAGCCCTTTTTCTGAAGCGGCCAGCCATTGTTCCTCATCCTGATAACGCTCAATGTCGCCCACTCCGATATTTTCCCCAACCAGAAACTGGTATCGTGAAAAATCCTGAAATATCACTCCGATTCTGGTCCGCAATGTTTCAGGGTTCCAATGACGTAAATCCAGTCCATCCAGAAGGATTCGGCCTTCGGTGGGGTCATACAAGCGGGTGAGCAATTTGATCAATGTCGTTTTTCCTGAGCCGTTTTCTCCCACCAGTGCGAGACTGGCCCCGGGTTTCAGATGAAATGAAATGTTCTGCAATGCTGGCGCTGATGAGCCGGGATAAGTGAAACTGACATTTTCAAAATGAACTCCGTCTCCGGGGTTAGGCCCCGCGGTTTCATGGCCTTCCTGCTCAGGAAC
This sequence comes from SAR324 cluster bacterium, assembly GCA_015232315.1. Taxonomy (NCBI): domain Bacteria; class Deltaproteobacteria; species SAR324 cluster bacterium. The sequence goes on from JADFZZ010000002.1 coordinate 4,582, forward strand.
TTCCTGCTCCAGATATTCATACAGATTGGAAAGGTAGAGATTGTCTTCATACATGCCGCCAATGGCAGACAGACTGGCTGAAACTGCCGCTTGTCCCTGTTTGAAAATCAGCAGATACATGGTCATTTGTCCCAAGGTGATGGTGCCGGTGATGGTGGCGTAAACAATCCAGGCGTAGGCACCATAAAAGGAGGCAGTGCCCAGAACACCAAGCCCCAGTCCCCAGATTCCACGTTTCAGGGTCAGATTACGGTCTTCCACATACAATTTGTCAAAAATATCCCGATAACGCCCCAACAGCATGGGGCCAAGTTGATACAGTTTGACTTCCTTGGCGGAATCTTCACGGGCAATGACCGTTTCGAGATACATCTGCATGCGTGTTTCAGGGGAACGCCAACGGAACAAACGAAAGGCATCTCCTGAAAATTTGGTTTCCGCGATGAATTCCGGAAGTCCGCCAACGATCAGGATCAGAACCGCCCACGGGGAAAACTGAATCAGCAACAGACAATAGCTGAGGAGTGAGATGGCGTTTTGAGTCAAGCCAAAGGTCCGGTTGACCAGACTCAAGGGACGACTGGAGGCTTCTCTGCGGGCGCGGGTCAGTTTGTCATAAAATTCGGAGTCCTCAAAATGCGCGATCTGGAGGGTCAAGGCCTTTTCCAGAATCATCACATTGACACGTTGCCCGAGCAAGGCCCGAAATAGCGACTGTATGATGGAAATTCCGCGTTGCGCGCCTGACAGGGAAATCACCACCAATGCTTCCAATGCCACAAAAAACAGGACATCCTGAATTTGGATTTCTTCCTGAAGTTCCGCCACTTTCATGGCATGAACGACTCCATCGACAATCAATTGTCCGACATAGGCCACACCAGCGGGAAGAATACCAGCGGTCAAAGTCAGCAGTGCGAGGGCAACCGTGAATTGCCGGTGTGTGGTCCACACCAGTTCAAGCGCTCTCTGGCTGTAACGGAAGACACCAAAAAACCGGGTGAATACACTGACATTTTCAGCGGCAGAGGGCGTGGTGATGTTTGCATGGGGGGTCATGGTGGCCTTTTTAGAAGCAATACAGAAAAATGCGAATCCTGAGAAACACTCAAAAAATAATGTAAGCGTTCAGCTTTTAGTATTCAGCGTTATAGGGTGCTGATTTGATGCTCTACGATGTCAGCCCTCCCGATTCATGGGCTTTTTTTTCCAGCAGGGACATGGCTTTCAAGCCTGTATCTCCAAGGTCATCGGTGTATTGATTCACATAAAGTTCAATGTGCTGTAACGCAATTTGCGGGTCTTTTTCATCAGCATGTTCCAGAATGTAATGGAGCACTTCATCGGTATGGTTTCTTGCATAATCAATACTCTGCCGGACGAGGTCCGACAATTGACGGGCCTCGGTAGCTGAAAACCGCTGGCGATTGAGGCAGATGCACCCCAGTGGCAGTGGCATTCCGGTTTGCTCCTGCCACCAGGCCCCCAGATCAACGTGCAGTCGAATCCCCTGATTTTCGTAGGTGAAGCGACTTTCATGAATGATCACTCCCGCATCCAGTTTGCCTGTTTTGAGCTGGGTCAGAATTTCACGGAAGGGTAAAAAAACGATTTCTGAAGGTTGGGAATTCCAGAGAGAAAACAACAGATGCGCTGTGGTGTGTTTTCCCGGCAGTCCCACTTTTTGAAATGGAGGTTTTCGGATCGCACCTGGCGGTGTAAGCACCACCGGACCATAACCCATTCCCAGTGCGGCACCTGATGTCAGCAAATGGTAATCTGCCTGGATTTGGAAATATTTCATGACTGAGACCTTGAGCATGTCTGTTTGCTGATTCACCACGAGATCGTTCAGGGTATGGATATCGCAATGTCTGACATCAAACAGGAAGGGGGAGGTGTCTATGTGGCCATGGGTCATGGCGTAAAAAATGAAAGTGTCGTTGGGGCACGGAGAATAGGCTAAAGAGATCGACCTGGACATGGTTCCTGCGTAAAAAATTATGAAATGACGTCAATGTGGGGACGTTTTAGCATGCCCGTTTTCATAAGACAAATACCAAAATACCGGATGTCGGGTATTTGGTGGTTACGAATCATGGGCTGGCGGGTCGCCCTTACGAATCTTTGGCTGTACGGACGAGCGGCGGGTCGCCCCTACGAATCTTGGCTGGCGGGTCGTCCTTACGAATCATGGGGAATTAACCTATTGCGTTTATCATACAGGAATGTTTATAACCCCAATTAGATGTTCCATATTTTTTGAAATCATTTCAATTCATGATTGCCTTATGCCCTTATTCAAATGGATAGTTGCGGGAATGGTATTTCTGGTGACCGGATGTCTGGGATATTCTCCAGATGCGGCGTTGCATAGTGCCGCGAATACAGGAAATCTTGGAACGGTGATCCAGACAATTTCGGAAGGTGCCAAAATCGATTCGGTCAACGAAAAGAGCCAGAGTGCGTTGATGCTGGCCGCACAGGGGGGATATACCGGTGTGGTGAAATATCTGGTGTCACGTGGAGCCAATATCAAACAGAAGGATGCTACCGGAAATACAGCATTGGATTTGGCGACTCAGGCAAGAAAGCGAGAAGTGGTTGATTTTCTGAGGAGCCACCTGGGCTTGCCGCCGTTGGATGATAAAGACTGGATGAATGAGATTGCCAAACCGGCTTCAGAAGACGAATCCTCCAAAGTTCGGCGCTTTTCTTATTAATTGGAGCGTCTTGCCAGCCATTCAGCACTGGCTCCCCACACATAATCCACCGCTTTTCTTCCAGCAAAGACTCCGGCATGTCCGCCAGGTACTACACGGAATTCTTTATCTTCCGCAGTGATCACATCCATGATTTTACGTGAACTTTTCAAGGAAACAATTTTGTCATCATTGCCGGCAAATGAAAGCAGACTGGCATGGATCTGCTTCAGATTCGCTTCTTTTTCGCCAACAGTCATTTTTCCTTGTGCCAACTGGTTTTCGATCCACATGTGAACCACAATGCTTTTCATGGTGGCCCCCGGGTAATCGACCATGTTATTAAACCAGTGACCCATGGAATCATGGGAAATCAGATAATCACGATCCCAGAGATGCAGGATAAAATCCCAGAAACTGGTAAAATTACCAATGGGGTTGGTGAGCCAGAAACCAATGGTTCCAAGTTTGCCGGAAATATGGAGATATTTGGGGTTCACATTGATGAGTTTGAAATTGAAAGCTCTCGCCAGTCGATGGGCTGGTTGATAGGTCATGGTAAAAACCTTGCCGGCCGCACCCATCTGATGCATGTCAATGGGACTGGCAACTGTCACAATATTACGGATTGCGGCATCTTCATGAACAGCGGTGTAAATGAGAGAAAACAATCCCCCCATGCAATAGCCAAACAGGGACAGTTCCTGTTTTCCAGAATATTCACGGATGTGCTGGATTGCTTTGGGCATCCAGTCAAGTAAATAGGTTTCAAAAGAGAGATGTGAATGATCCCGGTCAGGGTTTCCCCAGTTGATCAGGTAAACATCAAAACCCTGTGCCAGATAATAACTGACCAGACTTCGCTGGGGGTATAGATCAAAAATAAAAGCTCCCACGGCCAGTGGGGGAATCAAGACCAGCGGAACACGATGCACCTTGTTCAGCACAGGAATGGTCTGATTGGCGATGGTCACACTTTCTCTCGTGAGTGCCGGATAATGACGCACAGACAACAGGTCTTCTTCATGGATGATGTCAAAAGGGGTTTTGTCCACCCGTTTCATGGAGCCTGAGTCCAGCGAGCGTTCAATCAGATTCACCATGGAAAGCCATGCTTTTTCCATGACAACGTTTTTGTTCAGGACTGTGGCGGATGATGCCATTGGATCTCCATCAAGAGAAAATTAAATATTGTATATCATTGGCGATGGTTCTATCCATGTTACTAACAAAGACTTTTCAACAGGTCAATCACAGGATTGTTTCAATTAATTGGTGGTCTCTGCAAACTGGTGGAGGTACTAAAAATCTAGCTTGGAACGGGCATAAGCATGATTTCTTTCCAGGTTAATCGTTGTTGGGTCAGTCCCATTTTCATGGCCGGTGTTTTTAGTTGGTACCGTTTTTTAAATCGTTGGGAACGGGGTCTTCCCGGCAAGGCGCTTCTTAAGGATTTGTGAAAGCGACAGTAATTGTAGTCCACCAAGCCGAATTAATAATAAACGCTTTTCATTTTGGTCACTTCAGGAGGCGGGCGTGCAGCAACCGGCGGGGGTGGTGGACGGCGTTTCATGGCCCAGTAATACAGCAGATAAAACAGCAGACCCAGAATCAGCGGCGCATACAGCAAGGCATAGAGTCTGACAAGCCATAGCGGAATACCTACCCAGGCTGAAAAATCAGCGCATACTCCCAAAATCCATTTTCGGGAAACACGTCTGTGTTTTCTTCTGGAAAACAACAGACCAAACAGGGTCCACACGCCAAAAATGAGGGATAACGCTCCTAAAATTAAAAACAGGGCATTCACTGAAATCATACAATTCCTTCAACCAGTTGACGATAAGCTTTACTAAAACCTTGATGAAGTAACTTTCGGGGTGCTATGTGATATTGAAGTGCCAGTTGTTCAAGCAGATGGTTAAAATCACAACCATTATAGGAATGGGCATGGATTTGCATGAGTTGCCCCAAATCGGAGACTAATTTTTCATGGTTTTTCATGGAATCTGAAAAATTATGTGAGTCAGGTATTGTCAAAATCATTTCCACAGTTTATGAATAATAATATTCCCGTATATGCCTTGTTTCTGTTTGAGATACAAGCACAGACTCTGTCAAGAACCGTACATCATATTGTTTCTCATTGCCGGATCATACAATGAAACAAACATTTGAGACAATTGGAATTGCTCAAAACATCAATGAATTTATCCAGAAACTGCCGTTGCCGGTAGCTGTCATCAATCTTCAAAAGGAGATTGTCGCCTACAACCGTGCCTTTTTTCTGATGGCAGGCAGAGATGTTCGGCAGGGCACACATTATTGTCATGAGTTTTTGAATTTTCCCTTCTGCGAAGGTGCGTGTCTGGCCGATATGGCCATCAAAATGAATCGCACCATCAACTGGGATGAATCGCATGGCCGTCGTAAAAGCGGCGAAGAACTGATAGTCCGCCCCATGGTCACACCGCTCTATACGGAAGCGGGGGAACACGACGGATTTGTGCTGTTGTTTCAGGACACAACCGATGAAGTTCAGCTTTATCGCAATTTCAGAGCCAATCTGGATCACCTGGAGCGCAAAGTCGCTTTTCTGCAAACGCTCAATGATGCGGCTGAAGAATTCCGGAAAATCACCAGCATTGATCTGCTCATGCAAAAGATCACTGATTTTATCGTGGAACATCTTTCCATGGAGTTCTGCCAGGTCATCCAGCTCAAGGAAGAAAAATATGAATCTGTCAGTGCCTCACTTTCCAGCGATCCGGAAATCACGGAAGAGCAGAAGGTCAAATTGACAGAACTCGCGATCAGCGGCATTCCGCAGATCAATGATGAAAATATGCCTTATTGTGTGGTGCATATTGAAAAAGACACGGTGGACAGCATTGACGAGGGAGAAATTGTTTTGCTACCGATCCGCAGTGGAACCAAAAGCTATGGTTTTCTGGCAAACTATCAATTGTCTCAGGCTGGTATCCCACAGGAAAGTCTGGAATATCTGGATCTGTTCGCCAAATCCGCAGGCCCCTACATTGAAAACAGCCACATCATCACCAACTTGGAAGCGATTGTCAAGGAACGGACTCAGGCCTTGAACGCGGCACAGGCTCAACTGGTAGAAAGCACCAAACTCGCGTCTGTCGGTGAAATGGCCGGAATGGTCGCACATGAAGTCCTCAATCCGATGACTGCGGTTCTGGCAAGAATCAGAAAACTCTATGGAGAAGAAGGCGCGCTGGAAATGATCAAAGTTGTGGCTGAAGGCTGGGAAGGTGACTACAAGGAAGGTGGTTTTGAGGCTTTGCTGGAAACCCTCAAGGATACTCCTGAAGAAGGTGGAACCCCATTGATTGAAGAAGATCTGACGAACTTGAAAGAAAGTGTTTCTGGTGTCACCACAGATTTGAAATTCATGGAAGAACAACTCAACCGGATTGTGAGTATTGTGGATAGCCTGCGAGGCTTGTCACGTGGTCAGAAAACGACCGAACTCATTGATCTGGCAACGGTTCTGGATAAAGCCAATGACCTTCTGTCTGATGGTCTGGCCAAACGCCATATCAAACTTGAAACAAAGATTGGCCACAAATCGCAGGTCCTGTGTGATGCCAATGAAATGCTACAGGTGTTTCATAATATATTTAAAAATTCCATGCAGGCGATTGAAAAAGACGGTTTCATCCGGGTGGTTACCACTCAGAATGAGGATCGTGTGGAAATCCGCATTACCGACTCCGGTCCTGGTATTCCCCCTGAAATTGCCCCTAAAATTTTTGAAATGCGCTTCACCACCAAATCTGAAAAAGAAGGCACAGGCATTGGCCTGAATCTGAGCCGGCGGTTGATGCGGCAGGCCTTGGGCGATGTCGATCTGGAAAGCGGTGGCGGCAATGGCATTGGTGCCACTTTCATTTGCTGGATTCCTCTGCCTGAAAAACGAAAAGACGCAGAATGATGTTCATCAACAATAATTTTAATTGACAAACCTGATTCAAATTTTTTATTACCATTACAGCAGGGATGAACCCTGAAGCAAAGTCATATTAAAAAACTACAATCAATGGAGGAGAAATGTTAAAAAAAATATGGGGAGTCTTGCTTGTCATTACTTTGGTTCCAGCATGGTGTTTTGCCGCGAAAATTACGGTAGGAGAGCCTTTGCCGAAAGTTTCAGTCAGTGATGCCGGCAAACTGGTTTTGACAGGTGATAATATTGATTACGCCAAATGGTCCAGCGCGGAACTCTCAGGAAAAGTACGCACGGTGTATCACCTTGCGGGAAGCATGGGTGCGTCCAAAATCAATGAAGCCTATATTGAGGCTGTCAAGACTGCGGATTTATCACATGAAATTTATCAGACTGTGACCGTCTTGAATCTGGATGACGCTCTTTGGGGCACAACAGGAATTGTCAAAGGTAAAATCAATGACAAGAAAAAAGAGTTTCCTACCTCTGAATTTGTGCTCGATGCGGATGCCACGGTTCGCAAGGCCTGGGGACTGGAAAAAGACAGTTCTGCGGTGATTGTGCTCGACAAGGAAGGAAAAGTCCTGAAATTCAAGGACGGAAAACTTTCTGATGCGGAAATCAAGGACTTTGTGCAAACGATCAAAGACAACCTGTGATTCTACTCATCTGATTTGATGCGAAAAGAGGACTCTGACGAGTCCTCTTTTTTTTTATTTGCTTTTCTGATTCAACAATTCCGCGATCTGAATCGCATTGAGTGCGGCCCCTTTGTAGAGTTGATCCGCAACCACCCACAGTGCCAATCCGTTTGGAACAGAAATATCCTCCCGAATCCTGCCAACCCAGGTGTCGTAGCTTTCAGTCACTTCCCACGGTGTCGGGTACCCTCCCGGTCCCTGAATATCTTTGACCACGATTCCCGGTGATTTCTCCAGCAATTTACGTGCGTCTTCCGCGCTTAATTTTGTTTCTGTTTCGATATTGATGCTTTCAGAATGCGCTCTCAACACTGGCACACGGACACAAGTCGCTGAAATTCGCATGTTGGGCGCAGACATGATTTTTTGTGTTTCCAGCACCATTTTCATCTCTTCTTTGGTGTAGCCATTGTCCTGAAACACATCAATGTGAGGAAAAAGGTTAAAGGCGATCTGTACCGGAAATTTATTCACCTCCATGGGCTGACCATTGGCAAAGGCCTTGATTTGATCAATCAGTTCCTGCATGGTAGCGGCACCGCCCCCGGAAACAGCCTGATAGGTAGAAACCACTACCCGTTTGATGCCCACGGCCTTGTGAATGGGATTGAGCGCGACCACCATCTGAATGGTCGAACAATTAGGATTGGCGATGATTCCGTTGTGCTGAAATGCCGCCTCCGGATTCACTTCCGGAACCACCAGCGGAATTTCAGGCATCATCCTGAACGCACTGCTGTTATCAATCACAATCGCCCCGGCTTTGGCCGCATGAGGAGCGAATTCAAGACTTCGGGATGCGCCTGCGGAAAAGAATGCGACATCGACATCCTTGAAAGAATCGGTTTTCAATTCCTCAACGGGAAGTGCTTCGCCCTTAAACATAAGGGTCTTGCCAGCGGAACGGGATGAGGCCAGCAATTTTAAGTTTTTAATCGGATAATTCCGCGCCTCCAGTAACTTTAAAAATTCAGTACCAACCGCGCCTGTTGCTCCGGCGATCGCAACGTTTTGGCTCATAACTCCTCTGAAAAAGATGTGATTGAATTTTATAAAATGAAAAAATTGTTAGAATTTTTCGCAAAAAAACCATTTCATGTCCAGCTAATAAAACTATGAAAAAACATCACAATCCCAGACAATCCCGTCCTTCAAAGCCGTCCTTTTCTCAGGGTTCAACACCCCGTAATGGACTGGAAATGCTTTATGGAGTGATTCCGGTTTGTCAGGCGCTGAAAATAAAAAGACGAAAAATAGTACGTTTGATTGTCAAAACAGAGCAATCGCCTTCGCCCAGAATTCTGGAAATCATCCACTTGGCCAAAGAGCACTCTGTTCCTGTGGAATTTCTGGAAAAATCAGGCATCGACAGCTTGTGCCCTGAGGGGGTGCATCAAGGTATTTTACTGGAATGTGGCCCCTTGCCTTATGTTCCCTATGAAGCGCTCGCACCGGAAGACGGCTTGCCTAATCCGGTCATTGTCGCCCTGGATCAGGTCGAAGACCCGCACAATCTGGGTGCCATTATCCGCAGTTGCGGTTTTTTCAATGTCCTGTGTGTGGTTGTTCCTGCCTCTCATTCCTCAGGGATCACCGCTGTGGTTTCCAAAACATCGGCAGGCGTCGCGGAATCATTCCCCATCGTGCAGGTGCCGAATCTCAACCGCTTTCTGGAGATGCAAAAAACAAAAAATTTCTGGATCGCGGGACTCGATGGTGCTGCCGAACAGGATATCTCAACTCTGCCGGGCGATGTACCGCTGGTGCTTGTTCTGGGAAATGAAGGGCAGGGACTTCGTCAACTGGTGAAAAGCAAATGTGACTGGCTCGTTAAAATTCCGGGAAACCCGGATATTGCGGCCCTGAATGTGAGCAACGCGGCGGCTATCGCGCTGTATCAGTTGCGGCAGTTGAAGAAGAGATCGTGAAACTGCGTACATCAGAAAAGGATTGGCGGCCATCCGTTTTTCTGCCAATCACCCGCCAGTATAATGTGGATTTGTTGAACGTTTTGCTCAGACCCAAAGCCATTTGGGGCAATTCGCCTGAAAGCGGAACCATTTCCTTATCAGCGATCCAGCGGTCGCCCTGAGGCAAATCAAAAAATGTTCCGGGATCTTCAAACTTCTCATCAATTCCCACCTGGAGCTTGAATTCGCTGAAAACCAGGCTATCCCACTGAAACAAAAACAATCCTTTTTCCTCAAAGGTGAATTTGTCTGGAGGTAGCAGTTGCTTGATGTCACTCAGCCTGATCATGTCTGAAATAGCCTGATTGTTGTCTTCTTTCGCTTCGTTGATTTTATTGTTCGGATCAACCAACGCCACTAACTGATATTCTCCCAGCAATTGATCATCCGGCAGTGTGTATTCCAGTTCAAACGTAATGGTTTCCCCGGGAGCCATGATTTCAGCCTTGGGAACGGCAATAGCTGTTTTACGCAATGGTAACCGGACATTGTAATACTCAACCTGCGTTTCCACATTCCGGACAATGTCTCCGCCGACATTGACCAGATCAAGGCGTACTTTGAATTTTTCTCCTCTCAACACATGTTTGGGAACCACATACACAGTTTCCCAGCGGAGATCCGGCAAATCAAATTCCAGTTTTTTGGGATTATTGATGGCCTCTATTTTCTGCTGGGATTTTTCCATTTCTTCCTTGATGCGTTTGATTTCGACCGTACCCGGAACAAAGAAAAACCGTTCAACACCGGAATCAGCACGAGATAAAACTTTTTTATAAGAACTGTCCCAGACGACAGCACTCACCAGATATTTCCCACCATCTTCAGGAATGGTATAACTGTGCAATACACGGGTTTCGTCAAGAGGAGCGATCGTCCGTGCTTCTTTGGGAAAAGCGTTTTCAACCACTTCTCCATTTTTTTTCAGCACGACCTCCACCCCGACTTTCTGTTGATATTTGGAAAAATTAGCGATTGTCACCTGAATCAGTTGCGTATTTCCAGGATGTGGACATTCAGGATTTTCCAAAGATTGCAGGAGGGTTTCAGGACTGCTTGTGTCAGAACAATTTTTTGAAATCACAATTGCTGAAACCGTTATATCAGCAGCCTGGAGAGAAACTCCATTCAGGAGTCCGCCAAACAAGGCCGCAACCAGCAGAAGTTGTGTTCTTCCAATACGAAAAAGCCCGAAACAATTCATAGTTGTGTTCAATACGAAAAAAGATTGCTTGCAAAATGAGATGACAGAACAGACCTGTATGCATGATGCGTACAAAATATTCAGCGAAGTTTTTTATATTGTGCTGACAGGTTGCTGGGCTTCTTCAGGTCAAGCTTGCTCAGTTCAAACAACTTGGCTTCCTTGAGGAATGTGGAGTACGAAGAACTGACCGCAATGACAAATCCCTGAAAACCATCAAGAAAGCCGCGTTTAATCAGAAATATTTCCAGAAACTTGCTCACAGGCTTGAACAGGAGCTTGAAATAGGACGGCGATTTCCCTTTGTTGTACCTTGCCAGGGCGGCAATGCTGGAAAAATTATTGATGGTTTTCACCTGATCAGACAAATCCTTGAAACTCAAATGAATCAAATCTCCCCGCAGTTTCATCCCATTCCCGCGCAATTCAAGGGTGTCATGCGGATTTTCACCGGCCCATGTTCCCATGCCTTTGCGGATCAACCGATAGCGATAGTGAGGATACCATCCGCCATGTCGAATATCACGATTCATGTGGCGGGTAAGTCGTGGAACTTTGGCGCCAACGATTCCTTCAGGAGGGTTCTGTAACAGATCCAGGATCGATTCTTTCAGCAGGGGACTGACCCGTTCATCAGCATCTATGGATAAAATCCATTCCCCGGAACACATCGCCATTGCCCGGTTTTTTTGCTGGACATGCCCGTCAAACGGATGCTGGGAAAATTGAACTTTGGGGAATTTTGTACAAATCTGCGCGGTTCGATCAGAACTGAATGAATCCAGCACAATGATTTCATCAGCCCAATCCTTGACCGAATTAAGGCAATCTTGAATATTTTCTTCTTCATTGTATGTAATGATGGCCACTGATAACGTGGGGTGTGAAGTCATAGGGCTACGCTCCAGTAATTTTGTGTTACAACTCAGGCCAGAGGATGAAGATGCTATTCTGAGTTGTTATATTGTAACTCTCAAAAATTTCCTGCATCTTTTGATTCAATCCGGATTACCGCATTATCTGTCAGGCACGACATAGTTGTCAAAATGCCGCAAAACTACCAGAGAAAAGCGTGTCAACCGCATTGCTGAATTAACCTGTTTCCCGAATCATTCCATGAAACCGCAACGAATTGTGATAAAAGTAGGAACAAATGTACTTCAACGAGCAAACGGCAAATTGGACTATAACATCATCAATGATCTGGGAGAGCAGATTGCGGCCATTCATAAAATGGGCGTTGAAGTCCTGTTTGTCACATCCGGAGCCGTTGGCGCAGGCCGGGAGATTTGCGAATTTGAAGATCAAAAGCGAACCCTGATTCGCAAGCAGATTCTGGCATCTGTCGGACAGGTCCGGCTGATGCAGATATATTCCGATTTTTTTCTGGAACACCAGATCATTATCGCGCAAATTCTGCTGACCCGTTCGCATTTTGGCGATCGCTCCTCTTATCTGAACATACGCAACACTCTGGATGGACTGCTGGATGCGGGAATATTGCCCGTCATCAATGAAAATGATGTTGTCGCCACTGAAGAACTTGCACTTAATTTTGGTGACAATGATCAACTGGCCGTCTATGTGGCGGCACTGGCCGGGGCAGACCATCTGTTTTTTCTGACCACGGCTCCCGGATTATTGAAATTCAACGATGCGGGAGAAGGCGAACTGGTCCCTGAAGTTCAGGAATATTCTGACGCACTGCTCAAGTTATGCAAGCCCACTAAATCTTCTGGTGGAACCGGTGGCATGGACAGTAAAATCAAATCTGCGGGGTTAGGTGCCTCATTCGGTATTGAAACCCACATTGTTGATGGGAAAGCACCCAACGTGGTGTTGAAAATTCTGAAGGGGGAAAAACAGGGGACAAGATTTATTCCCAACGGCAAAAAAATCAAAAGCTATCAAAAATGGCTGGCGGCCGGAGCTATGAGCAAAGGCAAACTGGTCATTGATGCTGGTGCGGAACAGGCCTTACGCAATAATAAAAGTTTGCTGATTCGTGGTATCAGACAGATTGAGGGAAGTTTTGAACTCAAGGATCTGGTCACGATTTATAATCTTGACGGGAAAAAAATCGGAGTGGGACAAGCAAAAATGTCACACAAGGAACTGAAGGACTATTTGAACACAACCACAGCAGACAACACTTCAGCCGGTAAAATTGCCATTCACTGTGACCAACTGTTCCTGGAATAAAATTAAGGAACGTTCAAAAAATAAAATAGATAACTTTTCAAAGATACATTTCCTGCTGGGCACCGTAGAGACGCACTATAGCACGTCTCTACAGACTAGAGAAGGTGCGACTGGATGGGAAAATGTTTACAACTTATTATTTATCAATTCCTAAAATTTCGATGACAGGAAGATAGTTATTGAAAATACACGGTTGTATGGAGTAAAGATGATACAGAAACACACAAATGGATTAAAAACTATAGGGAGAAATTTATGAAAAACATCATACTGACGTTGAGTTGTCTCTTGCTGTGCGGAACCGTCCTTTGGGCCGCGCCAAATCGGGAGGATGTAAAAAAACTGCTTGAAGGTTATGAATGGCAAATTGATCCCGTTCAATTTGGGGAATTAGGCGCGGATACAGACCTGGTTCTGATGGAAATCATCACAGATCCTGCGCCGATGCTGAATTATTACCGTTTTCGGGCGCTTGAAGCACTGCGTTTGTTTCCCAATGACCGGGTCGCAACCTTTCTGGAAAAATATCTGGGGAATGAATCTGATACTTCACGTGTATACCGGGCCTTTGATTCATACACACGGAATTTTAGTAAATCACGACCTCAGGCAGTCCAAAAAATCGCTGAAAAACTACTGGTAAATTCCAAACCGGATTTACGCATCGCGGCAGTCGAGGCTCTCAAAAAAATCAAATCATCAGACGCGCTAAAACTGGTGGAGAAACAGCTCGAAAAAGAATCTGAAGAATGGATCCGGTCACGGATGCGTTAGATTAAATGTTGGGGCACGGCATGTGTCCCAACGAATAAAGCAGAAGGGCTTTCTTCGGAAGCCCTTCAAAGTTATATTCACACTGAAACCAACCGAACCGCATTGACACGTGGCAATATCAGAATCAGTTCAAAGGGAACAAATTCCGAATGTTCCACAGGTTCCAGCAACCGGATGGTCACATCGCCTTTTTCGCGCTGAAACAGATTTTTTACAGCGTCCATGCCAACGCCTCGTCCTGAGACTTCTGTCACTTGACTGGCGGTCGAAAGTCCTGAATGAAAAATAAGTTGGGCAATCTGCGTTGTTGAATACGTTTCGTTTTCCTGAAGAATGTTGGCCGCCAACGCTTTTTGATGGATTCTTTCCAGATTGAGCCCCCGGCCATCATCTCTGTAGGAAAACTCAAGATTGCTCTCATCCAGTTTAACATCGATCGATATATGCCCTTCTGGTGATTTTCCCTTCATGACACGTTCTTCTGGCGTTTCAATTCCGTGATCCATGGAGTTTCGCAAGACATGCCCGAAAGCGTTTCGAACCAGCCCCGCCACCTGATTTTTGATCAGGATTCCATGATCCCGGATGTGCACTTCAGGTTGTCGTTTATTCAGGTCACGAGACAGGGATTCCAGAGCTTCCATGTTTCCCTCCAATATTTCGGCAATGGAGGTACTGCCAATGGGTTTTATCAGGTTTTGGAGCTGGATGATGTCTCTGGTGGTTTGTTCAAGCGCGTTCAATAACGGTTCATGTTCCGGGTTGCTGGATTGAAGATAGGTGAAATATAGACCTAAATTTGCCGCGCATTTTTGCTCAAGCAACTGAAGCTGATGGGCAAGATCGTTGATTTTTTCTTTTTCAACCATAAAAAACCGATCCACATTTCCACGGCGTCCCGGACCTTTACGCATGAGTTTTTGTTCACTGATGTCCGCGTATTCCCTGATAATCTTCCAGGTCGCGTCAAGCTGACTCCTCAGTAAGGGCATATCCCATTCCAGGGACGCGGCCTTACGCATTCCGTCATAAGTATTCTCGGCTTCATGCACCTGATTGGTGATATACTGCAAACCATAGGTGCGGGCATTGCCCTTGATGGTATGCATGTTGCGGAAGAGGGTGTTGAGCACCTCCAGATCATGCGTCATGCCCTGCTCAAGAATGTCACGGTTCGCCTTGATCAGTTGCTCGGCGTTTTGCACAAATTCATAAAAATTTTCCTGGGAGGTTTTCAGGATTTGACCAATGATTTCGAGTTCCCGTTTCTGCTGACTGGATTCGGACTGCAACTCCCGTAATCGGGTGACATCCCGGACCACAACCAGAATTTTTTCTACTTCATCCAGATCATTCAGGATCGGATTCCAATCCAGTTCAATCACTTTTTGGGTATAATTCAGATTCAGACAGAACTCAGATAGCAGAACATGTCGGTTGCAGTCAAAAAACATTTGGTCCTGCCCTAAAATACAGCCCAATGCCACCTCAACCTGATTGAGTTGGTCACACCCCAGGTTGCTTTGCGCAAACAACACAGCCATCACAGATTGATCCGCGATGTCTGACATTTCCAGGATCTGCTCCAGATGTCGTGAATATTCCGGATGAATGATATTTCCTTCCAGAATCGTGAAGATTCCCTGCTGCATGTTCTGCAACATTGACTGAATGTCCCGATTTTTCTGGTCCAGTAATTTGTTTTTCCAGGCCAATACCTGATTGTGTTCTTCAACCAGTTTCATCTGATATTCATGAAACAGATCCAGCAGGGAATTAGCGGTCAAAAACCCGACATACTTGCCATATTGGGTAATCACGATGCCTTCGTCACAATTCCGGATGTATTCATCTTTAAGGATATCTCCGGTCGCGATGCCAATATCCGCGTTCATGCATGGTGACACAAACCGTTCCACATGTTTTTTCCGAATCGGGTTTTCCAGTACATTTCGGCCAAACTGGGAATAAACATATTCTTTCAGATGATATTCTCTCACCAGACCGACCGGTTCCTCACTGTCATTCACAATGGGAAAAAACGTATTGTCCTGGTTTTCATAAAACATATCCATAATCTGAAGCATGTCCACCGAGTCAGAAATCGCGGGAATATACACAATTTTCCGGGCGATATCCGGGTTCGAATGTGAATCCTGAACGATAGCCGACATGACGCCCGTTTGTATTTTGGGAAACTCGGAAATTTTACTCAGTACAAATTCAGAATTCAGATTTTCCATGCAGACCTCCTGGAATGTTGTGTTGACAAGCCGCATAATTATTGCGATTGCAGCAAGCCTACCCGAGGTTCATTAGGCGGGTATTACGAGATTGTTAAATATGGGGAGAGTATTTCAACATGACGGCTATCAGGAAATATTCATTATCATCCAAATAGGCCTTGAGCCATCTTGAAGACCCGTGATTGTTAGATTTTGGTTAGGCCAATTGCCTTCCATCAAAAAGGAGTGTAATTGGGAAGATAGCATCTTATTTTCAGTATTATTCTCATTAAAAGAGAAGATTCTTCAGCAGGAGGTATTTGTGTCTGATAATGTAGTACAGTCTCATTTTTTTCAAGAGCATGAACTTCAGGAATTACAGCAGTTGTATGACAAACTGACTGCAACATGGCAGCGTATGGAGGCTCTCGAAACGCGGTTTGAAACAGAAATTCAGGCAGTCAGCAAAAATTATGAAAAAAGCATCCGCAATCTTCTGCATTACATGGCGTTGAGACAGGAAGACATCCGCGAGTTTCAGAATCAATTGAGTTCCTATGGCTTGTCATCGCTCGGCAGAGTTGAATCTCATGTTCAACATTCCATGATCAAGGTCATGAATATGATTGACTATATTCTCGGAAGAATTCCGGAATTTGCCCGCAAAACGCCCCCGGTCGATTACAAGGGCGGAAAAGATTACCTGGAACTGCACACCCGAAATTTACTTGGAAAATCAGAGCATCGTCCCGTCTCAATCATGGTGACCATGCCCAGTCAAGCCGCTGATCATTATCAACTGGTGCGGGAACTGGTCGCCTCAGGCATGGATGTCATGCGGATTAACTGTGCCCATGATGATCCGGCTGTCTGGGAGAAAATGATTGAGAACCTGCGAAAAGCTGAACGGGAATTGAGCCGATCCTGCAAAGTATTTATGGATCTGGGTGGTCCCAAGATCCGCACTGGCGCCATCGGACCCGGACCGCAGGTGGTTAAAATCAGACCTGTCCGCGATGAAAAAGGAAAAACAATAACTCCCGCAACCGTATATCTGGTCGCTGATAAAACAGAAAATTTCATCACGGATATTTCAATTCCTCAACTTCCAGTCTCCAAAAAATTTTTGAAGAAACTCTCCACAGACGTTGTGTTGGAATGCAAGGATCTGCGTGGTAAAAAAAGAAAACTGAAAGTGGTCAAAGTGGAATACAATCATTGTTTGCTTGAAACCAGCCAGACCTGCTACGTTGGTCCGGGAACTGAACTGTTTTCCATTTCAAAAAAACATTCACAGCTTTCCGTTGATTCAGCAAAAATCAGAAATCTACCTGCCAAAGAACAGAGTTTGATGTTGAAAGACGGAGATACCTTGTTCCTGCTGGCTGAACCTGTTCCGGGCAAAAACGCGGAATATGATGACGCGGGAAAACTGATTGAGCCTGCTCAAATTTCCTGTACCATGCCAGAGGTGTTTCAGAACTTGAAAAAAGAGGAACGTGTGTATTTCGATGATGGAAAAATCGCCGGAGTTATTCAATCCATCAGCAAAAAACAGATCAAGGTAGAAATCACATCCGCAGAGGTGTCCAAGCTTTCAGCGGACAAAGGCATCAACTTTCCTGACAGCGAACTGAACATGCATTCTCTGACGGAAAAGGATCTTCAGGATCTGGACTTTGTGACTAAAAATGCCGATGTCATTGGCTATTCATTTGTTCAGCGGCCGGAAGATATTCTGAAATTGCATGAGGAATTGGCCAAACGCAACGCGGACAAAGTCGGCATCGTCCTTAAAATTGAAACACGGAAAGCCTTTGAAAATCTGCCCAGACTTCTGCTCACAGGAATGCGGCGTGCGCCGTTGGGTGTCATGATTGCCCGTGGAGATTTAGCCATTGAATGCGGCTTTGAACGAATGGCTGAAGTTCAGGAAGAAATCCTGTGGATTTGTGAAGCGGCTCATGTTCCGGTCATCTGGGCCACACAGGTGCTGGAAAATCTCGCGAAAACCGGAAAACCCTCCCGTGCTGAAATCACGGACGCGTCCATGAGCGTGCGTGCGGAATGTGTCATGCTCAATAAAGGGCCATACATTGTCAATGCTCTGGAAGCACTGGATAATATCCTGCGCAGGATGAGCGGTCATCAGAGCAAGAAGAAAAGCATGTTGCGCAAATTGCGGCTGTCACTCATGGAAGAAAGCAGATAGTTCCCCCTGATCCCAATGTCATCAACTTCAGCATTATGAATGGTGCTGAGTATTAATTCCCCCTTGGTTCAAGGGGGTTAGGGGGATGTAATTCTGAGCATTAAATTCCCCATGTACCCGACCATAATCTTTCTGGTTCCCTACCTCTGGTGGGGAACCCTCCTTATCCCACCTCCGGTGGCGTGCCAAGGAGCCGTGGAAGGGCACCAGAGGTGCCTTTTTGCCCTTCAATGTCATACCTGCCTGCGCGGGAACGACTATAATTTCTAAAATGCTCAACGCCAACTGATGGTCAAAAACCGATAACTTACAGATGTCTGGTAAAAGGAAGAAAGCTATGCCTAAAAAAACAAAACAAATGAAAAAATCCGCCAATAAAAAAATTAGTTCCAAAAAAGAACAAGTACCTGGCCATAAAAGCCACAAGCACCAAACTCGCCATAAACTCCTGTTGCGGAACATCCAGCATGGTGACTACAACGATCTTCGCGAAATCATGGAACGTGTTTATAGCCACATCACCACGCCATGGGAAAAAGAGCAGTATGAGGCACAACTGGCCAAATTTCCGGAAGGGCAGATCTGTATTGAAGACAACGGGAAAGTGGTTGCCGCGGCCTTGAGCCTGATTGTGGATTATGAACAGTTTGGTGACAAACATACCTATGTCCAGATCACCGGCAATGGCTACTTGACAACCCACAACCCCAAAGGTGATACCCTGTATGGAATGGACATCATGGTCCATCCCGGTTATCAGGGCTTGAGACTGGGACGACGCCTGTATGACGCCCGCAAGGAACTGTGTGAAAAACTCAATTTGCGTCGGATCATTGCCGGAGGCCGGATTCCGGGATACAAACGCCATGCGGAGGAAATGTCGCCTCAAACCTATATCCGTCAGGTGAAAAACAAGGAAATTTATGATCCTGTTTTGAGTTTTCAGTTATCCAACGAGTTTCATGTGCGCAAGTTGATGCAGAATTACTGGTTTGAAGATACAGATTCACACACCTATGCCACCTTGCTGGAATGGATCAATATCTATTATGAAAGTACCGCGCCATTATTTGGCGGACAAAAAACGGTGGTGCGTGTGGGAATTGTTCAGTGGCAGATGCGCACCGTCAACAGCGTGGAGGAACTGGTAAAGCAGATTGAGTTTTTTGTGGACACGCTCTCGGATTACCAGTGTGATTTTATCCTGTTTCCTGAATATATCAGCGCGCCCTTGATGTCACAGTTTGAATCAACTTCCGCGTCAGACGCCTTGCGTGCGCTGTCACAGTTCACGGACCGGATGAAGCTGGTATTCAGCGAATTCGCGGTTTCCTACAACGTCAATATTATCGCTGGAAGTATGCCGGAATATGATCAGCAGAAATTGCGAAATGTGGCGTTTCTGTTCAAACGGGATGGCAGTTCAGGATTTCAGCATAAAATCCATGTGACTCCGGATGAAGCCATGGATCTGGGAATGCGTGGCGGAGACGCACTGCATATTTTTGACACAGATGTCGGCAAAATTGGAATTCTGGTTTGTTACGATGTCGAATTTCCTGAATTGTCGCGGTTTCTGGCGGAACAGGGAATGAATATTTTGTTTGTGCCCACCTGGACCGACACTAAAAACGCCTATTTGCGTGTTCGTCGCTGTGCTCAGGCACGGGCAATTGAAAATGAATGTTACGTCGCGCTTGCTGGAAGTGTGGGGAATCTTCCCAATCTGGCCAATATGGATATCCAGTATTCCCAATCCGCTGTGTTCTGTCCGTCAGATTTTGCGTTTCCGCATGACGCGATTGTCGCGGAAGCCACGCCCAACACGGAGATGACCCTGATTGCCGATCTGGATCTGGAATTGCTCAAAGAGCTTCGTCTCAAAGGATCAGTGCAGAATTTTAAAGATCGAAGACTTGATCTCTATCGTTTGCAATGGATCAAAGCGCAGGAATGATTGCCCCGAAGTTCATGAGGCTCGCAAAAACTATGAAGCTTTCTGTTGGGACTCGAAAGGCAGGGAAACAAAGATGCCAGAATGATAGGCTTGTTTGATTTCATTCAAATACAAGAGCAACGGCGCATGGTTCCGTGCCAGGAAATATCCCAGAGACAACATCCGGTAAAGATGCTGGGGTTTTCGAGTCAAAGAACGGAGTTTGGTGGATTTTAACGGGGCAATGACAATCGCTTTTTCCGCCTGAACTTCATGACGAATCAAGGCCATGTTGCGGAAATACAACTGATTGTACTCTTCAAACAGGCGATGGTATCCCGGCGGAAACAAACCGGCTTCGTCAATACCGCGCCATTCTTTGGGAATCCATTGCATGGTTTTCGCGATTTTTTTATCAATGTTCGCAAATAACGGATACGTTTTGCTGGGCATACGATCCAGTGACTCCGTCAGTAGATAGATTTTCCGCACAGATTCTTCTGGTTCATGTCCTCTTTTCAAGCGAAGATCCAACGCTTCTGCGGACAAAGCAAACGGAGAGCCGAATTGTCCATCCGCAAACCGCTCCTTATCCGCCTCCAGTTTGAGTTTTACAGGGTTGGACAAAATGGGCGGAGACATGGCCGCCTGCATCGATTTCCACGGAAACTTCGCCGACTGGAACATATACGTTTCAGTCCGTTCATGCTCCTGATTGCTGATGATGTGCGTGTCGCCTGTCTGCGTGTTCACCACCGGATAATAAAACTCCGGTGTCCCGGTTTTCAGAGTATCCAGATCATGGCACAGAATCTTGTGCATCATTTTCACAATAGCCTTTGTGTTCAGATAGCCTTTGTGAGGACGATTCCTTTTCAGCTTGAGCACATGGGGATCTGTCAGAATATCAAATATGGTATGTGTCTGATCCATGTGATCAAACAGAAAGAACAATCCGACAGGAATTCCCGCTGAAGAAGCTCTGATCCGGCTCACAAACTCACGTGCCGGTAAATTACCCAGGTATTCACGGATAAACATCAACGCCCCGACCGAAAAGGCGACCTGATACGCGCCACCTTCCAAAACCAACTCTATTTTTGGCAGGGACTCCCTGCCTGAACTATATTTTTTCATAAGCACTTTCTGATCCCCATTCTCAGGTCTGTAGAGACGTGCGAATCATGCGTCTCTACGCGTGCCTGACAAAGAAGGTTTTTAAAAAATTTTACAGGTTATTCTTTTCACTTTCATTATCCGGCTTTTTCGTTGGAATCAGGATACATTCCATGTTGTGCGGCATAGTGATAGTAGCCCTCCGCACCCATGAATTTTCTGAGCAGAGCAAGATCCGCATTCAGCAGATCCACAACAATCAACCCATCAATGACATTCGAAAAATCCTTATCCACATTGAAACTGACAAAGCGGGCGTTGAATTTGAGATAGTGCCTGATCAACACCGGAATCCCCTTGCCGTCATTTTCCATTTCAGACACCAGCACAGACATGTCTTCCAGATCATTGGCGATATGTTTCATCACGGGCTTGTCCTTCATTCTGGCCAGTCCACCCATCCGGTAAGGATTGCGTGGTTTGACCCCCGAAGACAGACTGGAGTCCTTGAGATTTTTCTGGAAAAACCGCACCATCAAACGCTTGGAAATGGCATGGTAATTCTGACTGATGCTGACAGGCCCAAACAATTGGGTGTATTGCGGATGTCGGACAATGAATTCGCCAATCCCTTTCCAGAGCAGGGCCAGACTGTTGGGTTTGCGTTGATATTCTGAACGGATGAACGAACGGCCCAATTCGATGGAATTCTTCAATTGGCCAACAAACTGCGGTTTGAATCGGAACAGGGTGTTGGTGTACAATCCACGTATGCCGTATTGACGACAAATCGCGTCTGTCAAGCCAAGACGGTAGGCACCCACCAGCTCAGAAGTTTTATGATTCCACATGAACAGATGCATGTAATAGGCATCAAATTCATCCAGATCCAGTTTCCGGCCTGTGCCTTCACCCACTTCCCGAAACGTCACTTCCCGCAACCGGCCAATTTCTGTCAGGATGTCTTTGATCTGATAGGCCCAGGCATAATAAACCGTGAATTCTCCATGTTGCAGCAGTTTTTGTGTCACTGGCAGATGTTCCAGTTCCAACACCATCTTGTGGGTTTCAACCGCGGAAATTACAGATTCAGGCGTCAGCTCTTTTGCTTTGGGCATGGTAAAAAACGCTTTTTTTGCTGAAGGCTCCTGAATTCGGTTTTTCAGGAAGTAGGTTTTGGCTCGTAGATAAAGCGTCATTTCAGCATCATCCTTGTCCACCAGTTTTTTCCATGGAATAGGATGTCCGGCAAAAACAGGCAGGGTTTTTCCAGCTTTGTTCAGAAGTTCCCGGGGCAACAGCATGGTTCTCAGCCAGGGATGAATTTTTCCCAGAACTTGAAACAACAAACTGTTTTTTCCTGAAAAAAACACGGGCAGCACGGTTGCTTCCGAACGTCGAACCAGGGAGGCAATGTGTTGATGCCACTCCGCATCTTCCAGTTTGCCGGTATTCCATTGAAAATGAGATACTTCCCCGGCCGGGAACGTGATCAACGCACCACCCTGACGAAGCCATTTGATCGAATCTTTGAGACCCGCGATATTTTTAAAGGAGGTATTTTTTCCGCCAAAGGGGTTCACTGGAATAACTTGTGCGGAAAGTTCCGGAATGCCCTGAAGAATGGAATTGGCCAATATCTTCACATCGGGGCGGACCATCTGAAGAATTCTTCCCAGAATAATGCCATCCACTCCGCCAAACGGATGATTGGCCACAATCACCAGGGGACCACTGGCCGGAATTTTCTGCAGATCTTCTTTGGAAAAGGAATAATCAATCATGAGACGATCCAGGCAAACCTGAAAAAAGTTTTCCTGATTGATATGATGAAACACTTCCTGATAGGCTTGATTGACTCTGTCCAGTGACAACCATTTTTCCAGGCGTCCACTGAGCCAGGTCAGCCATGAGTTTTTTTGAAAAACAGGTTGCATCTCACCGAGATCAATCAATTTCGCAATTGATTTTTCCTGGTCAAGAACCTGGGTTAATTCGTATGCGGGGTAACTCATACACTCTCCAGATAAGGGGATCAAGCATCATGACAAACCGATGTATGTCCTGATCATAGGGTGAGAGTGTCATAGTTCTATGATGAGACTGTTAAACTTCTGTCAGAAAGAGAGGAGAGAAACGCGGGCAACCTGCCACAAGCCATGGCAGGTTGAAATCAAAAGGAAACTTTGAGTTCCATTTTTCCTGAAACAAACGTGGTTTCTTTCAGGGCAACATAGGTGGGACTGACGACCGATTCCAGGCCATCCGCGATTTTCCATTTGAGGACTGGCGCGAAAATTTGCCGGAGGGTTTCTCCGTCACTGTTCTGATAGGAGGCAAACAGGATGGTTGTCCCCAGAGCATCGCCGGGGAAAAAGGACGCGCTCACATGCCCGGACACAAAATTGGTCACTTCCTCAGACTGCCCCATCAACGCATTGGTTTGAAGAAAAAGAGGGGTTGAATCATTCCAGTCGCTCACCAGCAATTGGCCGACATACAGATTAACAATCGCGGAGGAAATATAAAATTCAGCGCCGGTCACAACCTTCTGCCAGTTGTTTTTGATGAACGGATCATCCCCGTTTTCGTCTTCTGTCTGATTGTTCACATACGCCAGTTTGAGCAACGCGCTGCCGCTATTGTACTGCACGTCCAATCCCGGACTTTTCAGAGAGTGCCAGGTTCGTTGACTGGCCTCATTGTCATCCACCATCACATCCGCAACAGGATCAAGCCCTTGAACATAGCTCAAGGCCATGTCCAGATTTCCCTGTGTGAATGAATAACGCAGGGCAACCTGCTGTCGATCGGAGTGAGCTTCGGGCAATTGATCGGGTAACAGATAGTAATAGTCCGCATAAGCCGGATCAATATTGACTTTGGCCATCGGAATGTAGAGGACGTCCAGAAAGCTGAAATCACCAACATACTGTTTTAGTAAAATACCGGTGCTCGCCATTTTGCTATCTTCAAATTCAGTGCTACTGAATGCCATGTTCCTGGAATTGATGCGGTCGGTGGGCACTTCAAGTCCTTCCATGAAGCCCCAGGTGATCAGTTGATTTCCGATTTTCCAGGTCCGACTGCCGTCAAACACTTCTATGAAGGCCTCAACCATCCGGATTGCTGTCCGGGATGCGTCATCATCGGTGACATCATTGTATTCCACATTGACTGCCGTAAACAAACGGGCGGTATCGCCCAGAAAACCTTCCAGCTTAAGCTGCATGCGGGCACCAACATCGGTGAACTGATTCTCATCCTGATGAGCCGGAGCATTCAGTCCCTGAACTTTCATGGCCTGAAACCTGGCCCAAAGATCATCCGCATAATGGGTGCTGTTCCAATACATCAAGGGTTTCAGATAGCCATTGACCATGAGAGAATGGTTATCCTCTTCCAGGGAGGCACCTGTCTCAGTGGCGGCCTCCGAACTCAGGGAATCACTTTGAGGCGCGGAACTGTCAGACAGGTCTTCCAGTCCTCCATTTTCTGGACTGTCGGCAAGCCCTGACAAATCGTCCAGTATCCCGGCCTCTGTTGTCGCGGATTGCACTGCGTCGTCACTGTTTTCTGCCAGACCGGATAACTCCTCAAGATCCGCGGCCAGTGGATGATAAATCCACACCACGAACAGGAATGCCACCATCATAATTTTGCGAATCATCGTTCCTCATGAATTGAGAGTGGGAAAGGAATCAGTGAAACTTACCACCATTTTCGGGTCAGATACTGAAGATTGAAAATGGACGGATCAACCTTGTCCGCTTCCTGTTCCACATCAAAGCGGTCAATTTCCATAACGGTTTTGGTGCCCTTGATCACGTTTTTCATTTCAAAGCCGCCCGGTACAAAAATTTTCTGGTCATCGCGGTTTTTCTTGACCAGGAATGACAGCAACTGCATCTGCTTGTATAATTGTCCTTGCAGATTATAGATTTCGCCCTTGAACACCAGTCCGGAGCGAGGATCCATCCAGATGATGGTTTTGCTGTAGCCGTAATCGTCCTTGTTCTGCTGACTTTTGAATTCGCTCTGGATTTTTTCAACTTGCAGGGATTTGCCTTTGAAATTCACAGTGTCGGTTCCAAGCCATGTATAGTTGTAATCATTGATATCCCGTGCGGCCATATCTCCATTGGAAAAATCAGAACCCATGAAGGAGGAGCTTTTGTCAGAACCAATGACCCGTTTGGGTTTGCGGAGTCCTTTGAGATAGATCCACTGATCATCGTCAGCACCTTCCTGTTCAATCATGAGTGCGCTGTTGCCCTGATCATCAGCCGGAAAATAGAAGTAACTGATAGCACGACTCAAGCGTTTTTGCGGGTCCTTATAATTTTCATGGAAATTGGCGGATCGGGCTTTTTTGGTGAAAATCAACTGTTCCTGGGAATCATAGATCTTGAACACATTTTCACTGAGTGTTTTTTCAAAAGCCGGAAGTTTGTCCACGGCTTCCATAATGGCCCGGCCTTTTTCTTCTGGTGTTTCTGCCCTCACAGGGTTCAGGCTGGTTCCCAAAAACAGAATACAGGCAATGCTTCCCAACAATAATTTTTGTTTCATGGTGTGCTCCTTGGATGATTGGTTGTTCCCGATTTGAATCACAGAAATGACGGTCAGGTATCGGGCCCGGTCCTGACCGGTCATGCCTCTTTAATGCTTTGTTTTGTTGTCAATCTGATTTTTTTCCATTTCAAAAAACCTGGGTTTTAACACCAGAATCAACGCTGGCAACAGCGTCATCGCCCCCAGAGAACTGTAAATCATGGTTCCAGCCATCAGGGCTCCCATGGCGATATTGGCCACAAACGCTGAAGCGATCAACACCAGAAACCCCACAGCCACAGACACCGCATTGATCAGAATCGCCTTGCCCGAAGAGTGAATGGTGTTGAAATAGGCGTGTTCCAGATCATCCCCCTGACGCAACTGGGTCTTGAATCGTTCCAGAAAATGGATGGTGTAATCCACACCAATCCCAATGGAGATGGAAGCCACCATCATGGTTCCCGTATTGATTTTCCAGCCCAGCAAATAAATCATGCCGAAATTCGCCAGAACTGTAAAAAAGAGGGGAATGATGGCAAATAGCCCACCGACCAGCGACCGGAAAATAAAAAATGTGACCGCGAAAACAAACACAAAAGACCATGCGATACTTTTTGCCTGGGAAGTGCTGATCACGTTGGTGACTTCGGTAATGGTTGGCGCATAGCCGGCCACACGGACATCGGCAATATAAGGATCATTGGCTGGAAACAGTTTTTTAAGACCTTCCCGGATCTGTGTTTCATAATCCATGATAAACGCGCTGCTGCCATCCCGTGTGAGAATCGACATCTGGAATTCTTTCAGATCCGGTGTGACCATGCCTTCAAACGTATCCCGATTGGCATTCAAGGCCTGATTCAGCAACACACCGGTAATTCCCCGATCGGTCAAGGTTGGATCCGCGATGTTGTCTGTTTCCACATTGGGCAGACGTTCATAAGTGGGGTCATCGTCATGGTAAAACACCCGATAGAATTTTCTGACCAGATCCACCGGACTCACCACAAAACCTGTGGGTTGCATGACGTGTCCCTCGATTGTGATGGAAGGAGAGGTCATGGCTTCAGCAAATTCCTGCATTTTCTGAATCTTATGCAGCACCTGAGTCTGGGTCAGATCCGCTACAAAAAAATCATGCAACTGATTGAACGCCCGTTGTAATTTGAGGGCTGATTCTTCCTGTTTGTGTTGTCGAAGCTGAATCACAGCGGAGGCGGTGCTTTCCCATGTTTCCTGAGTCAGCCCCAACTGTTGATGAATCTCCTTCAATCCGGCAAGCTGTTCCGACGAAAGATCTTCATAAGGTCCTTTTTCCACCGTTGCGCTTGTTTCAGTGGAATCAGCCAACCCCATCAGATCGTCCAGACCGCCGCCGCTGTTTGTAGCCGTATTTTCCTCAGAAGAAACGCCCATCAGTTCATCCAGTGCATTGGCTTCTTCCGAGGTCAGCTCCTTCTGCTGTTTTTCCTTGGTGGTTCCAGTTTCTTCAGGAGTGACCGCAACAGCATATTCTTCGTTAAGCACATGTCCGGTGACTTCCATAATCTGTTTGATCCCGGCCTGGTTTTTTACGGGGTCCTTCACCAGTTCAGTCAGCGAATGTATCTGGTCATTCAGCGGGGAATAATTGCTTTCAGGAGTTGCCTTCACAAAGGCGTCCCATGCGGAATTCAACCGCTGAACCGCGACCGTGAGTGACTCGATCGCCTCAGGATGATCAATGAGAACTTCCGGACGAAACCGGAACAGAAGATTGACCAGTCCGGTTCCACTCAATTTACGATTGATGAAGACATCACTTTGCTTGATGGGGTTGTCGTCCTTGAAATTGGACATCTGTCCGCCTTCATATTTCAGTTGGGGCATCACAAGTGCGGAGGCGATCATGAGCACTACGAAACCCGCAATGAACGCTTTGGGATGTTTGACGACCAGTGCCGCCCAGGCATGCATCAGCTTGTCAATGGCGTGGCCTTCCGCATGAACGTTGTCCCGTTTCAAGGCTTTTGTTTTCTGTGGGATTTTCCACCATGTCAAAATGGCGGGACTGAATGTGAGCGACAGGAATAGCGCACCCGCAACGCCCACCGCCGCAAAAATCCCGAACTGTTGAATAAGGGTCAGATCGGACGAAACAAGAGAGAGAAATCCGGCAACAGTGGTGGCTCCTGCCATAAGGATCGCAACACCCACATGCTCAACGGTGATCTGCAGAACTTTTTTACGGTCTTTGGAATAGTGAATATCTTCATAATAGCGGTTGAGCAGGTGAATCCCATAGGCGGTGCCCGTCGCCAGCAGCACAATGGGCAACATCGAAGATATGGCGGTGACTGGCACATGAGCCATCGCCATACAGCCCAAGGCCCAGATCATGGAAATGATCACCGTTATCATGGGAATGAATACCCCGACCGCTGTCCGGAAACTCAGCAGAAGAATGAAAAAGATGAGCACAATGGCCACGGGCATCAACATTCCCATATCCTTGCCGATCATGTGGGCAAAAATCGCGGTCACGACGGGTGCTCCGGCTATATGAAATTTTAGGCCCGGAACCGCATGTTTCCTGATAATTTCCTGTGTCTGTTCATAAATCAGATTCAGATCATAAATATCCTTGACGTTGTATAACTTGAACTCCAGATTTTCACGACTCAACGCGTCAATGTTTTCCAGTGAAAATTCATACAGATTGGTGGTGAAATTCTCCCAGGTATACATCTCAGGATGCAGGAAGAAATTCCGGCTTTCCACATAACTCATGAGGTCATCAAATTTTTCCAGAGTGAGTTCGCCGGATAACAGTTCCTGAAGACGTGGATGTTCCTCGAACGTGCTGGATAAATAGCCGGTCAGGTGCTTTTTCAGAATACGCCGCATGGTTTGTGTATGCTCTGAGATAAAAGCATCATCATAGGTGGTCAGGCCATATTTTTTACCATACACGTCAAAGGGAAACACACTGTCCCGGCCCATGTAGCGGTTTTTCAGTTTTTCCGCGTCAATGGCGGTTTCCAGTTCCAGCAGGGCAAAACGCCGTTTGTAATCCCACTTGCGCAGCATCTGGACCTGAATGGACGTGGCGGTCAGGTCTTCGGAAATCAAACTTCCCCGGGTGGTGCGGTCATTCAGCAAATGGGCCTGCAACCCGGGAATGATTTTTTTCAGATCCTCCTCCGACTCAGGCAACAGTTCTTCCGTTTGATCCGTAAAGGGAATGCCCAGTTCTTTTTTCAGTTTTGTGATCACACTGCCTGAAATGACAGAACCGGTTTCCTTGTCCAGAATGGCATCTTCAAGATTGGCGATGCTCCGGATATTTTCCTGATCAATTCCCATCGGCAGGGTGAGGGTTTCAGTTTTTCCGGTGAGCAGGCTCTGAATGGTTTTGGTGCCCTTGAGCCCCTTGATATCCTCAATAATTGCTTCCATCGCCCGTAGCACGTCAGGTTGCATGACGGTTCCACCAGGCATTTCAAGACCAATCATCAGGGCTTCCTGATAATTGAAATTCTTTTTGTAATAATCATTGGCTTTGGTCGTGGGCATGCTCTTGGGCAGGAATTTGGTCATATCCGCTTCCATATACAACCGGGTTTTGATCTGATACATCATGAACGCGGTGATGCCAATCACGACCACCACCACCAGGCCCGGAAACCTGGTACTGAAACGACCTAAATATTTCATCATAAGCTGTCCTTCCTTAAAACATGAATGACTGTCTGACTACTTTTGAATATGAGTCAGAGGTGGATAAAAAAAATCATGAATAGTTCATGATTTACTGGCGCAGCCCGCCGAAAATCAGTTCAAACAAATCCCTCACTTCCTGTTCAATTTCCGCAGAATCCATTTCCAGCCAGCGCAAAATAAACTGAAACTGAATTTTTTCAATCATCACAGCGTTTTTATGGTGATCTGCCTTACGAAAAAGCCCTTCAGTTTCCCCCTCCTCCAGCAGTTGTTGAATGTCATGGATCGCTTCCTGTTTTTTGTTTGAAAGTTTGACGTGGGTGTCAATCATTTCCTCAAAGACGACCCGGGACATGGAGTATTGCAGGATCAACCCCTTGATGTGTCCAAGTTTACAGAGCAAAAGCCGAATCAATTTCTGTTCAGCGTTTTTCTCAGCTTTCAGAACTTTTTTCAATTGTTCACGAATGCTTTGATAATCCTGTTCCGCACAGCGGATAAACAGAGCTTCCTTGTTATCAAAATAATTATAGACGGTGCCTTTACCAACGCCTGCGTCATGAGCGATTTCCTCAACATTGGCTTTTTTAAAACCATATCTGAAAAAATGCTCCCGCGCCGCATTCAGTATCTGTGTTTCTTTCGGTAACACCAGAAAAACTCCTTCAAAAACATGCACCAAAAACTGACTGAACTCCAGATACAGTCAGCTATACGTAATTGTCAACACCGAAAAACTGTTGCTGGAATTTATTTCTATTTTTGAATCTCAAGAACTTCGTCCCGGACCTGCGCAATCAAGGGCATTTCACAGGAGAGCACCTTACTGGTAAGTATTTGTGAGGAGGCAAACCGGACATGTCGGGAAAGATAAGCGTTCATCCCATTGCGTTTTTTTTCAGGAGGCCTTATCAAACTTTAACCATTCCGCATCATCTTCACCCGGACGCACCATGAACCGCGCATAATGATTCCGGGGTCAAACCGCATAAAGGCGTTGTATGCACACAATGAAAGCTAGATATTTTCAGTCCCTTCAAATTCCTGAATTGATTGAACTGGAAGACCTCATCCGCAATAACAGTGATTATCTGGAGGCGGATATTGTCACCAGAATCCGTATCTCCGAACAGATCATATTGCCTGTTTATTGTCTCCGGCTGGGATCAACCGCGGAGGATTGCCCGAAGATTGGATTTTTCGGGGGATTTCATGGCTTGGAACGCATCGGAATCCAGATTTTGCTGGTACTGATCAGCAGTCTGTTGGAACGAATGCGCTGGGATGTTTCGTTGAATGACCGGTTATCCCGCATACAACTGATTTTTATGCCGCTGGTCAATCCGGGAGGCCTATGGAATCACACTCGCAGCAATCCCAATGGCATTGATCTGATGCGGAATTCACCCGTCATCGCCCATGATAATGTGCCCTGGCTGGCTGGAGGACACCAGGTCAGTCGAAGGTTGCCCTGGTTTCGGGGAGAATCGTCCATGATGGAACCTGAAGCGCAGGCGGTTTGTGATGTGGTTGAAAAATATCTGTTTGCGGCGCCATTCAGTTTTTCCCTCGATTGCCATTCCGGTTTCGGTTTCCGGGATCGGGTATGGTTTCCCTATGCAAAAACCAAAGAACCATTTTATCATCTTCCCGAAATGCTGGCACTCAAGCAATTGTTCAACCGATCCTATCCCTACCATAAAAACTACCTGATGGAACCCCAATCCCGAAGTTACACCACGCATGGAGATATATGGGATCACCTGTATGACCAATCCCTCAAACAAGGAAACAGAACTTTTTTACCCCTCACCCTGGAAATGGGATCATGGGCCTGGATACGCAGCAATCCGTTGCAGTTATTCCGGTTGTCCGGACTGTTCAATCCCCTGCTAAACCACAGAAAAAACGCTACCTTGCGTCAACACCTCATTCTGATGGAATTCCTGATCAACGCTGCTTGTTCCTGGACCTACTGGATGCCGCACAGTGATGCCCGAGAAGCACTGGAGCGTGACGCTCTCAAATTGTGGTATTATCGTTAAACACTTGCCAAACCATAAACAGAACAACATATTTTTCTCACTAATTCTTAACAAAACTGTTCTAGGTTCTTTTTGAATCCATTGATTCAGATTGATGGCGTTGCTCATAAATTGGGTCCTGTATCAAAACCGGGGCGTTGATTTGTTTCCCGATTTTTGTTTTGTCCTGTAGGGTCAGCCCCTTGGGTCTGACTGTGAACCGGGCGAACACACGGGTTCGTCCCTACGGTTTGTGGCCGAAACTATGATCATGTCCAGATGTATTAACTTTAAAGGAGGCGTTATGAAATTGATGATTGTTGATGATGAGCCATCAATACAGGAGTTGTTTGCGGTTGTTCTGGGAGACGAACACAAACTGGTTTTTGCGGATGATGGCGAAAAGGCCTGGGAAATTTTTTTGGAGTCACCCTTCAGTTTTGACGGGATTATCACCGATGTGAATATGCCCAATATGGATGGATGCCAACTGGTCGAATGCATCAGGAAACATCGCTATGACATTCCAGTCGTGGCCATGAGTTCTGGCACAACACTGATCCAGCAGACCTTTCTTTCAGGCTGGGATGTTTTGAAGTTGTTGCCCAAACCGTTTCATTATGGAGATCTGGAGATTGCCCTGTCGCTGATTGCGGAAAAATCCAGCAGAGATTTGTGGAGAACCTGGGGCGTGATCGAAGGGGAATATGAGTATGAACAATCCTGAAACATCCCTGAACAAGGAAATTTGTGGTAAGGCTCAGGCCTCATCCACAAATTTCAACCCCGACCAGACACACATCATCATCGAACACACCTGATGAAAAAAAACTGATCTGCTCCATCAATGTTTTGAACAATTGTGGAATAGGCAAGGTTCCATGTTTTTCCAGTAAATTGATCAGACGATTCTTTCCAAATTGCTGTTCTTCATGATTGAAGACTTCAATCAGACCATCGGTAAACGCAATCAGCACATCCCCTTCAAACACAGGAAAACTCAGGTTTTCATACGCCGCGTCTTTGACAATCCCCACGGGTGGACCGGCTACTTGGCCAAAACGCAAGGTTTCTACCTTACAAGTGTGACGATTCATCATGACAGGCGGATGATGCCCGGCACAGGCGGCCCTGAGCTGATGCGATTCCACATCCACAATCATATACGCCGCAGTGGCAAACATCTGCTGTTTACTGCCCAACATGGCCAGCAAACGTTCATTGATATCTGTCAACAAATCAGAGGGTTCATGTTTTACTGTCCTGTAACGCTCAATCAGCGCACGGATCATGGAAGTCACCAGCGCGGCGCTCACACCATGCCCCATGACATCACAAATGAAGACACCAGCCTCGTGATCTGATAACTGGGAAACGTGAAAAAAATCACCACCCAGCAAATCCGCGCTCTGATAAAAATGACTGAATTTGAGCAGACTGTTTTCTGCCTGAACATCAGGAGGAAAACAGGGATAACTCTGTGGCATAATGGCCTGTTGCAGTTGATTGGCCAGACGGAGATTTTCTTCCATCTGCTTGTTCTTTTGATCAATTTCAGATCGTTGTTGTTCCAGTTGCGCAATATTTTTTATAAAAAAATGATTTTGTAATTGCACCAGTGTTTTCATATGAATCATACCCAGATAATTTCCCATGGGATCGACCAGGATCACGTCGTCATAAAAGCGTTCTTCAATACGGCTGGAAGCCCATCTCAACACTTCAGGCAGAGGATCAGAAGTTCGTACCGCAAGATGGGGCGTGACCATATAATCCCTGACCTGACGTTTGGAAAACAGTGATCGTCCATACAGGGAGCCTAATAACATGGCAATGCCGCTCCGGGAGCACATACCTATCAGTTTTCCCTCATCAATAACCGCGATAAACTCTACATTGTAGTCTTCTGAAAAATGCTGATACACATCACCCAGGATGCACGAGGCTTCTGTCCAGTGACTGTGCGCGATCAAATCATGCAGATAAAATTTGGAGACTTCCGTTTGTTCGGAAGAACCGTTCCAGGTGGGTTTCATAAAAACCTTGTTCTGGAGATAGTGCGTGGAAACAACAGTCATATCCCTCGCTATCTGGAAAGACGTTACAATCCACATCAGCCCCTTCGGACTATGAATGTGTGTTTGCGGATCAAAAGATGAGATGCTTCAACCATAGATCCAAAGTGTTAGGCAAATATTACGGAAATGTTATGAATGGTCCGTCCCTCACAGAGGTTCCATGCTCACTGGTTTTCTGTGATTGTGCCTAACAACTCAAACCCCATCAGTGTGAGATCATCCTGGTATCCCCGTTGTGCTGAATATTGCAGTCCATACTCATACAACTCCTGGATCAATTTCTCCATCGGAAGGTGATGATGCAATTCCAGTTGCGTCAGTATTCCATTCATTCCGGGCATATTGTTTTGAGGATCCTGCACTTCCACAATGGCATCCGTGTAGAACAATATTTTATCACCTGCCGTCAGTTCAATCGTTTCCTCCATATAATGCGCTTCACGAAAAATTCCAATAGGCAGTCCAAACTGGGTTAACTGCTGAATGGAGCCAGTTGATCCCTGAATTCGAATCACAGGATAATGTCCCCCATTGCTGTAAGTGAAGGTGTGATGAACGGCATCGTAAATGGCGTACACAACGGTTACAAATTTTCCTTCCTCCAGTTTATTCACGAGAAAATCATTCATCGTTTTCAGAACATGGCGGGTGTTGCCTGCCTCAACAGCATTGCGAAACACTGTTGAAACCATAAAGGCGATCAATGCGGCAGAGATGCCATGTCCGGTCACATCCGCGATGACGAATCCATATTTTCCTGATCCCAGATCGAGGATATTGTAATAATCACCGCCAATCTTGGAAAAGGGTACAAATCGACAGGCAACATTGACCTCTGGAATTTCAGGGAGTGTGGCTGGAAAAATACTTTTTTGAGTTTGCCGGGCTTGCTCCAGTTCCTCTGCAAAACGTTGTTCTTCAAGCTTACGGGCGGTGATATCCTCCACAGTGCCCTCATAATACAAAACCTGCCCCTGCAAATCATGGATCACGCGGGCGTTTTCCTTGATCCAAATGATGGAACCGTCCTTACGATAAATCCGGGATTCAAAATCTGTCAGTACATTATTTTTTTCCATTGCCTGGACAAACTGAGTACGACGCTGTGGCTCAACATACAGTTGCATTGAAATATCATTGAGAGAGGCCATCAATTCATGCTTGTCCTCATACCCATACATGGTGACCAGGGACTGATTGACATTCAGATATTTGCCTCCGGGACTGGTCTGGAAAATGCCTTCGATCGCATTATCAAAAATGCTTTTATACCGAATCTGGTGCCATTGCAGATCCTCTTCCAGATTTTTACATTTATGCACGTTGTCCATGAGCACATTGTTCAGATTTTCAATCTGCAAGGTGTTGATCATCATTTGAGCTTCAAGCCTGATTTTTTCTTCCACCACGGCAGACAAGGTCTCATCCTGCTCATTGAGTTTCTGCGCCAGAAACATAGTCCGCTTTGTGAGATTCTGCTGAAACTCATACTGATAACAGGCGGTTTCGATTTTGCTGAGCAACACATCCCAGGGAACAGGTTGTACCAGAACCTCATTGGCTCCGGCCTGATATTTTTGAAAAATACTGTCTGCCGGTGTCCCTTCCCGAAGCAACAGGAAAATGAAGAAATGTTGAGTTCTGTTGAGTTTACGTAATTCCGCAATCACTGAAAGCAGATCGTCATCACCATCACTTCCCTGCAACAGCAACAAAGCCAGGTTTGCTTCACAGGCGGTAATCTCAAGGAGATCGCGTGGAGACTTTGCTTCAAGCAATTCATGAGAACTGCTTTTGAGCGAAGAGCTCAGGAATTCGCGAAAACCTGATGATTTGGAATATAAAAGAATGGAACCTGTAGTCATAGAGATATCCGTTGTTTGATGTTTCAAGATCCAGAACCTGACTGAACACATTAACCGTTCAAAGTCTACAACACCAAACTGTCACTCGATCAGCGTCTATGCCTAACAGGCATGATCGAGTGAAGACAAAGTGGGAACACTCTTATCCATATCGAGCAAGGATATCAGCCAATTGAAGGCTGGATTCAAGTGATAAAAATAGAGTGCTTTTTCAGCATGATCACACTGATTGCATAATTGCGCCAACACCATTAAATCCGAGGATGAGATCTCAGGAATTTGTTCCATATTCAAGATCATGGAATTGATTTCAGGATGTTGGATCAACTCAGACCATTTTTTTTTATAAATGATAGGAGTGTGTGAATTGAGGTCAGCCAATTGAACAATGGCAACATTTTTTTGGATATAGTAAGAGAACCGCATAGACACTCCTTCTGAAAACTCCACGATTTCTCGTCTTTGATTTGAAATGACACACTTTGAGATTTGATCTAATGGCCCTCGTTATGATCAACCCCAAAGATACAACCGGAAGGTGTAATTTGTCACCCTCTGAGTCAGATCAGTGACCCCTCAGATGTTGGTCTCCCCCGCACCGTATATTTCACGGAACGTGCCTTCATTAAAATACTTTATATTTCAGCATGTTGATCAAACCAAAGTTCAATCTCGATAAAATAAATGAAACATTTTTATGCAGATTCTGAGAAGACTGGTGAATTTTTATGCAGGATTGTTGAGATTTTTTCAAAAGACTTTGTGATAAATTCGACTCAAATTAACGGCTAAATCAATATTGGAATATTCAAGAAAGTCCTTCACTCAACGTGTCTTTCATCTTGCGAAATCCCCTGTTCCTGAATAGGTTCTGGCCTTTATCAATCCATGTATGCCTGTTTTTACAGGCGGAATTTTTCAAAACAACCCTTTTCTGTGATCTCATGAAACTGGCTGTCATTATTCCCTGTTACCGGGTGAAAGCGCATATTCTGCAAGTTCTTCAATCTATTCCAGAGAATGTGGATCATATTTTTGTGGTGGATGACGCCTGCCCTGAACAATCGGGAAAACTGGCTGAAACCTACAATGATCCACGGGTAGAGGTCATTTTTCACTCGCAGAACCAGGGAGTGGGAGGTGCCATGATTACCGGCTATCGTCGCATGCTGGAAACAGAGTGTGACGTCGCGGTTAAAATGGATGGGGACGGTCAAATGGATGCCCGGTTTATTCCGCAACTCATTGACCCGATTGTGAAAGGACAGGCGGATTACACCAAAGGCAACCGGTTTTTCCATTTCCGGGAACTGCGGCAAATGCCCAGAATCAGGTTGTTTGGCAACAGTGCCCTGTCGTTTGTGCTCAAACTGGTTTCGGGCTACTGGAACATGATGGACCCCACCAACGGCTT
Organism: SAR324 cluster bacterium; assembly: GCA_015232315.1. Lineage (NCBI taxonomy): Bacteria > Deltaproteobacteria > SAR324 cluster bacterium. The sequence continues at coordinate 41,237 of JADFZZ010000002.1, forward strand.
CACCGCAATCCATAGGGAAACAATCCGTCAATTGGAACTGGACAAATTGGATCAGCGCTATTTTTTTGAATCAGACATGCTGGTTCAGTTGAACATCACCAATGCGGTGGTGCAGGATGTTCCCATGCCGGCCAAGTATGAGGATGAGAAAAGTTCCATGCAGATTTCCCGTATCCTTCTGCAATTTCCCGCCAAACTGCTCAGACGGTTTTGCAAGAGAATCTTTTTGAAATACTTTATTTATGATTTCAATATGGCCTCGGTCTATCTGCTGCTCGGAATACCATTGTTTGTATGGGGTACCGGATTTGGACTGATGGAATGGATGAGTTCCCATCTGGAAAACACACCCCGTTCTGCAGGAACTATCATGCTGTCGGCACTGCCGTTGATTGTTTCCTCGCAAATGTTGTTGCAGGCCATTCAGATTGACATCAATAACGTTCCCAAAAAGAAACCCTGAGCCTGGTGAATGCCCATGAAGATCCTGCACACTTCCGACTGGCATATTGGCCGAACCCTCTACGGCAGAAAACGTTATGAGGAGTTTGAAGCGTTTCTTTCATGGTTGACGGACACGATCAGCAACGAAGGCGTGGATGTGTTGCTGGTGGCAGGCGATGTGTTTGACAACACCACTCCGGGAACCCGTGCTCAGGAACTGTATTATCGTTTTTTGTGCGGTGTCGCGTCTTCATCGTGTCGGCATGTGGTGTTGATTGCCGGAAATCACGATTCGCCCGCCTTCCTCAACGCACCCCGTGAGTTGCTCCGATTTCTCAATGTTTATGTCGTTGGTTCTGCCACAGATTCTCCCACCGATGAAGTTCTGGTTCTGAAAAATCCGGAAGGTCTCGAAGAATTGATTGTTTGCGCTGTTCCCCATCTCAGGGATCGTGATATCCGTCAGGTGGAAGCCGGTGAAAGTCTGGAAGACAAGGAACGCAAACTGGTAGAAGGCATTCGTTCCCATTATGTGCAAGTGTGTGAGCTGGCCCGAAATCAACAGCAAAAATCAGGTCGTGCCATTCCGATTGTGGTCATGGGACATCTGTTCACAGCCGGTGGTCAGACGGTAGAAGGCGATGGTGTCAGAGAACTGTATGTCGGCTCACTGGCACATGTGACGTCAGGGATTTTTCCGGAATGGATTGATTATCTGGCCCTGGGGCATCTCCATGTGCCGCAGAAAGTCAATGGCAGTGAAATCATGCGCTACAGCGGTTCGCCGTTGCCCATGGGATTTGGTGAGGCAAAACAGGAAAAAAGTGTTTGTCTGGTTGAATTTTCAGAAGCTGTTCCGCAGGTAAAACTCCACAAAGTTCCAGTGTTTCAGGCTCTGGAACGCCTCAAGGGAACATGGGAGGAAATTACCGCAACAATCCAGATCCTGTCTGAAGCAAACAGTTCCGTATGGCTCGAAATTGTGTATGACGGCTCAGACATCATCGGTGATTTGAGGGAACGGCTTGATGCCGCAATTGAAGGAACCCGCATGGAAATTCTCAGGGTCCGCAACAACCGGGTCATGGCCAGAGCACTGAACCGCCAGCACACAGACGAAACCCTGGACCACCTGAATCCTGGTGATGTTTTTGAACGCTGTTTGCGGGCACACGAAGTCACGGAAGAGCAATGCCGGGAATTGCGGATTGCCTATGAGGAAACCCTTCTTTCACTTGAATCGGAAGACCACCATGAAGATTCTGCAAGTCCGCTTTAAAAATCTGAATTCCCTGCTGGGGGAATGGGAAATTGATCTCTCGCATCCAGCTTTTGTTTCAGAAGGAATTTTTGCGATTACCGGGCCGACCGGTGCAGGAAAAACCACGATCCTGGATGCCATCTGCCTGGCGTTGTACGGCAAAACTCCCCGCCTCAACAAAGTGACCCAGAATAGCAACGAAATCATGTCCCGTCGTGCCGGTGAATGTTTTGCGGAAGTGACTTTTGAAACAAAGCTGGGCCGGTTCCGCTGTCACTGGAGCCAGCATCGTTCCAGAAAAAAAGCGGGTGGATCGTTGCAAACACCCAAACATGAGATTGCAGACGCGGTTACAGGAAAAGTCGTTGAAGCAAAAATCAGGGGTGTCGCAGAACAGATCGAAAATACAACAGGAATGGATTTTGATCAATTTTCCCGATCCATGTTGCTGGCTCAGGGAAGTTTTGCCGCGTTTCTTCAGGCCTCCGCGGATGAACGATCCCCCATCCTGGAACAAATCACCGGCACTGAAATTTATAGCAAAATCTCGATCAGGGTTCATGAAAAACGCACCGAAGAACGCAAAAAACTGGAAGTGCTGATGGCAGAATTTTCCGGCATTCAGTTACTCGGCGATGAAGCCATGCTTGAACTGAAACAGACACTGGCTCAAAAAAATCTTCAGGAAACAGATCTGGAAAAACAAATTGTGCAATTGCAACAAACCATCAACTGGCTGGATGGACTGATACTGCTGGAAAAGGATCTGGCGCAGTTGGAAGAACAAAAACAAGACCTTGCAAAACGAAAAGAAGCCTTTGTTCCTGAACGCCAAAAACTGGAAAAGGCGGTGAAAGCGCTGGAATTGTCAGGAGAACATGCCCGGTTGGTTTCCATGAGAGAAGAACAGGAAACCGAACAAAAGACTCTTCGGGAGTCTCAACAAAAACTGCCAGCCCTTGAAACCAATATCAAACAGACAGATGAGGCTTTAAAACTCGCGGCAGATGCTCTGGCTATAAAAAAATCGGAACAAAAAAATCTGGTTGAATTGACCCGCAAAGTTCGGGAACTTGATTTTCAACTCAAGGAAAAAGACCAGACGATGAAGGCTGAAAGCAAGATCATTTCCACCTTGAAAACGGAAATGGCATCCCTTCGTGAGAAATATTCCAATGACCGCAATGTCCTGAAAAAGAATCGCGAACAACTGGAAGCTACCAATATGTTTCTCCATGAAAACCATACAGACGCGGCTTTGGCTGAACATCTTGCAGGGCTTCGTGAACGGTTTGCCTCTCTGCGAGAACTCGACGCGAGTAAGCAAGGTTTGACCACGCAACAAAAATCACAACAAAGCCAATTTGATCTTGCTGACCAGTTGCACAGCAGACAACTGGCACTTCAGGAAACAATCAATCAAAAAATATCCGACCAGAAAGCAGTTCTTTTAAAACAACAGCAGACACTAGAAAACACCTTGTCAGGACAGGAGATTGCTGTCTGGCGAAATGCGATTCTGCAACTCAAAGACCGGAAAAATCTGCTGGAACAAATGGTAGAAAACTCTTTGCGGGCGATTGACACTCAAAAGGGTATGGGTGAGTTGCAACTCAAAGAAACCAGCCTCTCCACAGAAAAAGACCTGCTGAACCGGAACCTTCCTGAACAGCAGGAAAAACAAGCGGGACTGGAACGGGAAGTCCTGTTGCTGGAAACCCAACTGTTGCTCCTTAAAAAAATTCAGGATTTTGACGAGGCCCGGCATCAGTTGCAGGATGGACAGCCATGCCCCCTGTGCGGTGCACTGGAACATCCCTTTGCGCAAGGCAATATTCCAAGGCCTGATGAAACCAGAGAAACATTGAACAGAGTGCGGGGAGACCTGAAAAAATCGGAGAAATTGATTTCCGGTCTAAAAATCAGGGAAGCCGCGATTCTCAAAGATCTGGAGATGATTGCGGTCCAGCGCAAAAAACTGTCAGAGCAACAGGACACTGACAATACCAGACTGGAAGAAGGTTGTTCCATACTGAAAATCACCCGGTCAGAAACAGACCCGCAGGTTTTAAGGCAATTGATAGCCGACACTGATAATTCATTACAAAAAACAGTGGTCGTTGTTGAAACCGTTGATCAGCTTGAAAAAGACATGCTCAAATCACGGAAAGCTCTGGAAAAATTCCAAGAGGAACTTTCACAATCCGAAAAGAAGTTACAGACCGTGGTTCTTGAAAAAGCCGCCGCCGGGCAGGACTTAAAACGGATCAGCCATCAACTTGTGACGCTTGAAGAACAGTTTAAAAAAGCGCAGGAAGAAACATTGCAGGAATTGACCTCCTATGGCATCGACCAACTGACTGTGGAAAAACTGGATCAAATCTTTAAAACGCTCACAAAACGCCGTGATCGGTGGCAGGAACAACAAATTCAGAAAAACGATCTTGAGAAAAAAATCGGGACGCTTGAACTGCAAAGCCAGCATCAGCAAGAACAAATTTCCAAACTGGAATCAGAACTGGCTGGCAAGCAGGAAACGTTGAACGCACTCGCCCAACAGCAGAATAATTTGCTAAGTGAACGTAAGCAATTGTTTGGTGATAAAAACCCTGACAGTGAAGAAGCCCGAGTGTCAGCAGAAGTGGATAATGCGGAGAATCTATTGGAACGCCGGCGTGAAGAACTCAACAGGTTCACTCAGGAACACAGCCAACTCAAAGCCAGAATTGAATCCGTTGAGAAGTCCTTTCTCACCCGGAATGATCTGCTGAAAACATCAACGGAGTCCTTTGCCTCAAATCTTGTCCGTCATGGTTTTCAGGATGAGCTGGATTACCAAAATGCCTGTCTGCCTGAAGAAAATCGAAAAAATATGCAAGAAATGGTGGAACGCCTCAACACCGAACAAACCATGCTGGAGGCACGGCAACGGGATAAAACCGGACAACTGGATGCTGAACGAAAAAAACAGATCACCGCAAAACCTCGGGAACAGATCCTTCAGGAAACAGGCGCACTTCAGGAAACACTCAAAACGTTACGGCAGGAAATCGGCGGGATTCAGCAAAAACTGAAAGATAATGAAGATTTGCGGATGAAACAGCAGGAGCGCATCACCATCATCAATGCTCAGCAACGGGAATGCGCTCGCTGGGACTTGCTACATGAACTGATTGGTTCCGCGGATGGCAAGAAATATCGTAACTTTGCCCAGGGACTGACGTTTGAGATGATGATTGGTCATGCAAACCAGCAACTACAAAAAATGACAGACCGCTACCTGTTGCTCAGAGATGACAAGCAACCGCTGGAATTGAATGTGATTGACAACTATCAGGCTGGCGAAATCCGTTCCACAAAAAATTTGTCTGGTGGAGAGAGTTTCATTGTCAGTTTGTCGCTGGCGTTGGGCCTGTCCCAAATGGCCAGCAGAAATGTCCGGGTGGATTCGCTGTTTCTGGATGAGGGGTTTGGAACACTGGATGAGGAAGCACTGGACACCGCCCTGGAAACGCTTGCGGGCTTACGGGCTGATGGCAAATTGATCGGCGTGATTTCACATGTTCCCGCCCTCAAGGAACGAATCAACACTCAAATCCAGGTGATTCCACAAACAGGAGGGCGAAGCATGATCATGGGGCCGGGGTGTGAAAAGATTCAAAACTCCAGCCTCTGACAGAAAAAGGATTTCCTGATTCTGCCAAGTTCAATGAAATAACGGTTACATCCCCTTGGAGTCACTTCCATGATCCATAGCACCCATCATTTCTGTTTTACAGACTGCTGGCAATCCCATGGTGTTGCTGACCCAGGTCAGGCTTTGTGGACCATTATATTCCCATGATTCCAACAGAGTGCCATCCGCCTGCTGAGTGAAGGAAAAACTCATCATATCCAGCGTGAACGCACCATTTTCCAGCGCATAGCTTTTGGAACTACAGGTGTCGCCATACAGGGAATAAATGCTCACCATCCCGGCGGAGGCTTCCAGAAAGACACCACTGCCTTCAATGTTGGTACTTCCGGCCCAACTGCCATTGATGTTTTTCCCTGCCATATCCATGGTGGGCTTGGTCTGTGAACATCCAGCAAAAATCAGCATGCTGGCAACTACCAAAATAAGAGAATTCAATCGGTTCATTGTGACTCCTTACAAAATTAAAAATAATGCGAACAGGTTCATGCATTCCGAACATATCCACAGGGGATTACGTAGAATGCGTGTTTTAACATACATGAACCGAATGTCCAGAATTTATTCGGAATGGGGACTAAAGGAGGGAAAAAGTTTTCATAATCTCAGCCAGTTTTGGGTCTGTTTTGGACAAAGATCGTAGCGTTTCAAGAAATTGATGCAGTTGTTGTCCATTGGCCGCAATATCCTGCTCCATCCTGGGAATTCTTTCCAATTGTTTTTCCATGGCGGCCACTTTGGTTTCAAAAGGTCGAATCATGGTGCGACGATCCCAAAGCGCAAAACTGATGGTGGCAATCATCATCGCGCTAAACGTCGCCAAAAGGCCGATGGTCAGATTGATGAGCTGATCAAACCGTTGGTCCACTGTTTCAAACCGCCGGTTCATGTCTTCAAACCGTTTATCCTGATTTTCAAACCGTTGGTCGACGGCTTCAAACCGCTGGTCAACGGCTTCAAACCGTTGGTCGACAGCTTTAAACCGCTGATCCATTTCACGGAGAATGAATTCCTGATGTTCCCGGAGTCCCTTCAATTCAGCTTTGATATCCGTCAACGCTTCAATGATTTCCCTGTCACTGATCCGGGGTGCCGTTTCCACAGCCATGACGGGTCCCCCCTGAAGCAGGCTCCAGAAGAGGGTCAGTCCAATGATTTGAGTTGTCACACGCATGTTTTCTCCTGAAAAAAATCATCATTTTAAAAAAAATATAGACGATCTCGCCACCACTGACAAGTCTCTGCCGTGTTTTTTTGCAGTAACCCTGTTTGTTTCTGTTTGGGATATGTTCTCCCTGAAAAGAGACAGGGAGACTCAGATAATGACGTTTTTTTCAGCGTTTGCGTTTCATGAAATTGAGTGGTTTTTCAGAAACATTCTTGCTGACAGCGGCCATTTGATTCCAGCGTCCCAGCAACTGTTTCTGCAGTTTTGTTTCCCAATCCAGTGCGGTTTTATCATCAGCGGTCCAGGTGTTCTGAAACAGTTTTTTGGCATTGGCCACCGAATCCGGAGAGCGCGTCGCGATTTCCCGGGCCAGTTTCATGGCATCCTCAAAGGGCGTTTCTGTGACATAGGACACCAGACCATATTCCTTGGCTTTGACCCCATCAAACACTCGTCCGGTCATGGTCAATTCCTTGGCCAGATCCATCGGAATCAATTCCCGGAGTGTGATGCTGCCGCTCATATCGGGGATCAATCCCCATTTGGCTTCCATGATGGAAAACTCGCAGTCCGGAGTGCTGAACCGGAAATCAGCGCCCAGGGCAATCTGAAATCCTCCGCCATAACAGCGGCCATGCACAACAGCCAGCACCGGTACTGAAAGTTGTCGCCACGCATAGCCCACATCCTGGGCAATGTTGGAAATCTTGGTTCCGGGTTTGATCAGTAATTTGCCAATGGCCAGTGGATTTTTAATGATTCGCATCACATCCAGTCCTGAGCTGAATACCTTTCCTTCGCCTTGGATGATGACGGCCCGGAGATCACGATTCTTGCCTATTTTTTTAGCGGTAGCAACCAACGCCTCAAACATGGGCATGTCCAAAGCATTGTATTTATCAGGGCGGTTCAGCGTGACAATGGCAATGTTATCTTCAATCCGCATTAAAACACGTTCTTCCATGTTCAACCTTCAATGAGAGTTAGAGAGACAGTGAGCATTATTTTTTAGTTACAGCGATGTTCCTTGTGATCCGCAAAAGGAGAAGCTCACCCAATTGGAACTGATGATGGGGAAATTTTCTGGTCAACGCAAGCCAGAGCTTGGCCGAAGAGGTTTTTTTCAGTAAAAATGTGTTTAAATTTCACAAATCGGATGTGATGCTCGCTGTTTGTCATTCCGTGTTTGACACGGAATCCAGGGGCACCGGGCGTTTGGTGGAATCTGGATACCGGATCAGGTCAAGTATGACACGGTGCCGAAAAAGAAAAGTGTACCATTTATTTCTTGGCGGACCCTAAGGGCTTCGGAAAAAATGAGGAACACTAAAGCGATCGCCGGAAATCAACATACCAGCATTGTCGCTGAAAAATATTATTCCGAAGATGGTAGCATCGGGTTACGTCCCGATGTAATTCCACGGTTTGTCGCCCTCCCCGAGACGTAACCCGGGGCTACCATTCTTTTTTCTTTCGTGTTTCTGATGTTTTTCGTGGTTAAAAAAGTACCTGCACAGGTAGAAAAGTTTGAATACCCCTTGTCTGTCACTCTGACTGGCATCCTGGAAGACATTGCTCAAACAGGAACTTCCACCCGTCTGGCGGATATCTCCAAAACGATCAGGGACCAACTGGATCAGCGCATCTCCAAACCTCTGGGACTGCGCAAATTGATCAGGGAGGAAGAAAAACAATACCGGATTGTTATCCCGCGACACGGATAGCTTTTCTCGTTCCACCGTTTCACGGTGGAACGCCGGATGAAACGCTTTGCGCCAAGGATAAAGGAAGGTCTTACGGGATTCAGGATTTGTGGGGAGGCGTTCCTGATTTATGGGTGGCCGCATCATAGGCGCAATAGAGTAAAGTCCCTAAAAACGCGACAATAGTGATGTAAGCGATTATTTCCATCAGAGCCTCCGGAGTTCATCAATTTTTTGTTCAATTTTGGAGTGAAGCAGAATGATCGAAACCAGCACCCCAAACAGGAAAATCACAGCTAAAATAAATTTAAAATCATTGACGTGATCAAGATGATTCACAATCCAGGTAATGTCTGCCATTCCAGAGGCAGCCAGGATGCCCATCCAAAATTTAGCGTATCCAATTTGTTCTTTTAACTGATCTGTTTCAGGCATAAACCTTTCTTGTCTGTTATTCATGTTTTTTATAGTGTTTTAAATATCAGTGGCTAGGGGAAAGGTCAACCCCGTTTGTCGTTGCCGATCTTCTCTTAACAGTGAGCATTATTTTTTAGTTACAGCGACGTTCCTTGTGATCCGCAAAAGGAGAAGCTCACCCACTTGGAACTGATGATGGGGAATTTTTCTGGTCAACGCAAGCTATAGAATATTCAGCCAAATCAAGATTTGATCAAATGTTTCAAAGCCCGATGCACCCGGATGCGGTCCCACAGTGGAAATTCCATATATTCTGGTTTTTCCACATGACATCCGAGGAACCCGCTACCCATCCAGATCTGCAAGCCCCCCTTGTGTTTGGCCCAGAAACGGTCTACGGCCCAGGCGTCTGGATTTCTTTGAATATCATGAATAAGGACATCAGTGCTTTTCTTCATACAGGCGCAAACCAATGCGGATTTTTTTCTCTCAGAGCCGCTAAAAAATTTCTTCCCACAGGAAGTATTTGCGGTGGATCCGTATGTTCCCTAAGCCATAATTCTGAATCACGGATATTTTTCTTTTTGATATACAGCCCTCGAGCGGGATGAATCACATAAGACCGATGAATCTGCAACAACACCTGTGGAACATACAATTGCTTGATCCACTGAAAACTGACCGTTTGTTCAACCACTGGATTCTGGGAGCGGTCCCAGTGGATTTCAATATGAGGCCCATTGGCCTTCACATACAGAAGGCGTTCCAGATCACTGGCGATGAGTTCAGCCGTCTGTTCCAATTGTTGTTTGAGGGCACCTGCGCCAAAGAGTTCAATTTTTTGAGACACCTGCGCCATCACATCCTCAACTATATCCGGTGGTTCACTGGTGGATGGTAGGACTTCGAGCTTTTGTGCCTTGAACAGTGAAATCTCAATCATGGTGTACACATCTTTTTCCTTGAAGGGCTTGACCAGATAGCCATAAGGTTCAGTCAACTTGGCTCGCTCCAGTGTTTTTTTATCGGTGTAGGCTGTCAGATAAATGACTGGAATCTGGTAATGCGTATTCAGATAGTGCGCCAGATCAATGCCATCCAGTTCTCCCTGAATCATGATATCCATCAGCACCAGATCCGGTCGATTCCGGCCAATGGATTGAATCGCTTTTTCTCCGGAAGCGGCAGTATCCGCAGAATAACCAGACATGGTCAGGATCATCTGGAGTTCTTTGGCGACTACAAATTCATCTTCAACAATCAGGATTCTGGGTTGAGTCATCGTGTTCCTGGTGATTCCGGAATAGTGATTAAAAACCGCGTGCCATGCTCACGCTGAAGTTCGATGGTTCCATTCAGTTGTTCTTCGACAATCCCTGTGACCAATTGAAGTCCCAGCGAAGAGGTCTTTCTAAAATCCAGATGCTCCGGAAAACCTGCGCCATCGTCCTGAATGATCAACAATCGACGCGGATGCTCCTCATTGAATTCAATTTGAATTGTTCCGCTCTTTTTACCGGGAAAAGCATGTTTGATGGCGTTGGACACCAGTTCATTGAGAATCAGACCAATCGGAATGGATTCGTCCAGATGCAGAGTGACATCATGGATTTTTATTTCAAACACAATTTTATTCGGATCCAGTTGGTAACCGGAGGACAAGCCATGGATCAGTTTTTGTACATAAGATTCCAGATCAATGGTGGAAAGGGATTCGGAACTGTAAAGCCGTTCATGAACCAGCGCCATGGCACTGATTCGGTCCTGACTGGCCTGAAGCACCTTGACGTAGTCCGGATCTTTCAGGGACATGGCTTGCAAACGAATGAGACTGGAAACCACCTGAAGATTGTTTTTCACACGATGATGCACTTCCTGCAACAACACTTCTTTTTCGCGCAGAGACACTGTCAATTGATGATTGATCTGTTCCAGTTCTGTTTTGGTGTGTTCCAACGTGCGGTTGGTTTCTTCGTATTGTTTGGCCTTGTCAGTGGTAAGGGTCAGTTTTTCTGTCAAAATCACAGAAAAGAGCCGATAAAAAAGCTGCTCCATGCTTTCTGTGTGTGATAACTGCAAATGGAGATCTTTGGCCGAGAGACTCAAAACCTCCACGGGTGTTTCGGTGACAACCGCCGCTGAGGTTGGATTGGAACTGATAACACTCATTTCGCCAAAGATATCCCCGGTGCGATGCAATTCCAGAATCCGTTCGCCATGGGTGTAAACACCGACTTTCCCATGAATAAGCAGAAATACACGGTCATTGAACTGACCTTCCTGCAGGATGGTTTCATCCTGATTGTATTCATGGACCGTTGTCAGTTGAAGCAATTGTTCCAGCGAAGAATCCGGCAGTGTTTTGAAAAACGGAGAAGCTTTCAAATATTGAATGATCTGCCGGTTTTCTTCAAAAATAGGTTGATTTCGGGTTGTCATGAGCAAGGGTCTGTCACGAATTTATCTGTTCAAATTCACGTGAAGGCAATTCACGTTCCAGCAGTCGTTGGAGCGCATGCCGGGGAGTGAGGCCTTCATACAAAATATCATACACGGCTGACGATATGGGCATATCCACCTGATATTTTTCAGCAAGCCCCTTGATGGATTTGGCATTCACCACCCCTTCGGCCACCGACCTTTTTTTTGACATATATTCTTCCAGCGATTGTCCACTGCCAAGAGCGTGGCCCAGCGAATAATTTCTGGAAAGGGTTCCGGTAGCGGTTAGCACCAGATCTCCCAGTCCGGACATGCCCGCAAAGGTTTCCAGCTTTCCACCAAGCACAAGTCCCAGACGATTCATTTCAGCCAAGCCACGACAGATCATGGCAGAACGGGCACTCAATCCGAGTCCCATGCCATCTGAAATTCCAGTAGCAATGGCAATCACGTTTTTAACGGTTCCGCCAATTTGAACGCCAGCCAGATCGTCGCTCAGATACACCCGGAAATGAGGTACTTTGAGGATCTGCTGGAGACTTTTGGCGATTTCCTCATTTTTACAGGCCAGCACCGCACCAGTCGGCATCCCCCTGGCGACATCCTCCGCAAAAGTCGGGCCTGACAACACTGAAACCGTGGGAATATGTTCCAACTCCTGAGCATACACATCACTCATCAACGACAGCGTTGAAAGTTCCACGCCTTTGCTGACAATGATGATGACATGATCCTTCCTGATTTGAGGACGCAACTGCCGGGCAATGGTCCGTGCCACATGGGAAGGTGGCGATGAAATAAGGAATTGATGATTTTTAACCACATGAGCCATGTCATTGGAGGCTTTGAGCGATTCCGGTAAAGGAATTCCCGGTAAAAAAACAGTATTTTCATGTTTCTGGTTGATGGCATCAACGGTTTCTTTTTCATAGGCCCACAAGGTGACATCATACCCTTTGTTTGCCATGAGAGAGGCCAGTGCGGTTCCCCATGCGCCACCGCCAATCACGCCTATTTTTTCAATATCCATATATTTCTCCTGTTTGAGATTCCGGAAACTTGTACTGTTTCATCACCTATACTCAAGAGTGATAAGTTTTCAGTTATCAGCCGTCAGCTTTTAGTAAGTCATTGAAATTAAAAGTTTCCTGAATATCAAATTTTCAAAGAAACTTTTAGGCTTATACAAAAATTATAATAATTTCAATCGGTTCAAAAAAAACTGAAAACTGAAAGCTGAGAACTTACCACTGTCGAGACCTATAGAGCATATTTCATGAATGATTTTCAAAAACAAGAGAGCATGACCGTTATAAGAGATTTCTTATTGAGTTAGAGCGACTCAGGAAGACGAATCATTTAATTTAGAAGTGGTGTCATCTCGACCAAATGGAGAAATATAGACAAATATTTCATGAAGGAAGATCAAAAGTAACACGTCCCAGGCGGCCTTCACGGAAATCTCTCAACAGTAATTGGCAGATCCTTTGGGTGTCCACGCCCCCTCCGGCAGTGAGGCATCCGCGTTTTTGCGCGATCATCAGCAAGGACTGTTCGAACGAGGTGCCTTTGAGTTTTTCGGGAAGTTCATAGGAGGTTTCCAGTCGTTCAGGCAGGTGCTCCAGATAATAATTGAGCAGATACCGGGTTATTTTCTCAATCCCCACCACGTCATCCTTGATGGAACCTGTGACTGCCAGCCTGAAGCCTTCTTCTTCCGTATCAAATTTGGGCCAGAGGATTCCGGGTGTATCAAGCAACTCAATGTTTTCATCGATTTTTACCCATTGCTGCTGTCTTGTCACACCGGGCATGGGGCCGGTGCCTGCCGCTTTTTTTCTGACCAGTTTATTGATCAGGCTCGATTTTCCTACATTTGGAATGCCAATCACCATCAACCGCATCATCGGCGGACGAATGCCCTTGCTCCGGTAACGATCCCATTTGGCCTTGACCAGTTGACGAGCGAGAGGAATTATTTTTTTGACATTGAGATTGTCTTTGACATCAATAAACAGGTGGAATACCTGTTCACTGTCAAATATCTGTTTCCATTGTTCTGTGACTTCAGGATCAGCCAGTCCGGTTTTATTAAACAGCACAATCCTGTTTTTCTGATGAAGGGCCTGGGCAAATTCGGGATTGACAGAGCATCTGGGAATTCTGGCATCGCGCACTTCCAGAACCACATCCACCAGTCGGATTTTTGCCATGAATTCTTTTTTGGCTTTGACCATGTGGCCTGGATACCATTGAATGTCATGCGATTGCTCAGGGGACGATGTTTGCATATTGTTCTCAAAATGAAGGTTCCGGGAATTCTTCCGAAAATGCGTATCCGCGTCATTTTCGGGAGCATTCCCTATAATCAGTCTGGATTAAAACCTCAAACCTCTTTTGAATCACTATCCGAGACAAGGAATGCCTGAAACCTATATTTCACGAATCCGCAAGGAAGATATTGAACAGTTTCCGTTAGCCGAGTATCAGGGCAACATTGAGTTGGTAGACTCGTATGAAAAACTTGAGGCAGCCCTTGAGGATTGCTTCAAAACACCAGTGCTGGGCTTTGACACTGAAACACGACCGGCCTTTCAGAAAGGGGTGCAATATCCTGTATCGCTCATCCAGTTGGCCACCGAAAACACGGTCTATTTGATCCGCCTCAATATGATTGAAATCACAGAAGCACTGAGTCAACTCCTGTCGGATGAAAATATTGTGAAAGCCGGCGTCGCTTTGCACCAGGACCTTCAGGGATTGAATGCCCTGAAACCGTTTCGCCCCGGAGGCTTCGCGGATCTAAGTCACATGGCTCGTGAGCGCCAGATTGAAACGTTGGGCTTGCGCAGTCTGGCGGCAATTGTATTGGGGGTCCGTATTTCCAAACGAGCCAAGCTTTCAAATTGGGCCAAACCGGAACTTACAGAGGAACAAATTGTTTATGCGGCGACCGATGCCTGGATCAGTCGTGAAATATATCTTGGTTTTATCGGAAATCCGGAGGATCCGGTTTCAGTCGCCAAAGAAACGTTGAAATCCTGAGTGAGCCTTAAATAACTCAGGAATTTTGCGGAAATTTTTTGTTTTCCTTCATATCTCGATGATTTATTCCATTTGTAATTATAGTCACTTGGGTTTCTTTCATCCCCGATTTCTCACAACGCGTCACGCTTGCGTTAAAATGATATTTGAAAAACACAGAGTCCATGTGTTATGGAACTAGCAGAATGATGTTTGATCCACTTGAATTTTTATCAGGAGAACTGTTGTGAACGTAATTTTGTGTGGGTGCGGCGCTGTCGGCATGTATCTTCTGTCCGAGTTGACCAAGATCAATGCGCAGATTCTGGTGATTGAATCCGATCCGGCTGTTGGTGAAGAGGTCCGGGACAATTTTGATGTCATGGTGATCAATGAATCCGCACTATCCTGTCATGCCTATGAAATGGCCAGCACCATTGCCAATGACCTGTTTATCGCGGTGCTCGGTAACGACGCGGAAAATCTGGTAGCCTGCATGATGGCAAAAAAATATGGCATCAAGCGGACCATTGCCCGGATCGGATCCAACAAATTTTTCAAAACCCAGGAAGGCTCCTACGATAATTTTCTGGGAGTCGATATGGTGATTTCTCCCGAAAGTCTCACCGCTCAGGAAATCAACCGGCTCATCCGCAGTTACGGTGCCCTTTCGGTCTATCAGTTTGCCGGTGGAAAAGTGGAAGCCGCACGCATGAAACTGTCGGCCGGGTCTTCATGGATCGGTTATGCCATTCAGGATATCAAACTGCCGAAAGACATCATGATCGGCGCCGTCATCGAAAAAGGCGCTTTTCAAATGGCACGGGGTGGAACCATGATCCGCCAGGACAGTGAGCTCATGCTGATTGGTTTGTCTGAAAGCATCCACAAGCATGTGATGGAACACGGTCATCTGGTCAAGGAACATCGGGACAAAATCTTTTTTGGCGGACTGAGCCCCAGTAGTCGGATGACCTTGGGACTCATGGAGAACCTGCATTCAAAAATTCAGATCATCGAGCAGTCACGATCTGTCTGTGAAAGCCTGGCTGAGGAATTCCCCCAGATTTCTGTCATCCAGGGAGACAGCACCAATTCCAGAAAACTTCAGGAGGAAAACATTGATCTATGCCGCACTTTTCTGGCGTGCAGTCCCGATGATTCGCTCAACCTGACCATGTCGCTGGTCGCCAAACAACAGCATATAGACCATATCATCGCGTTGGTGCGTGATGTGAACCGACTCTCAATTTTTGAACAACTGGAAATCAATCGTCTGATTTGTCCCAACAAGTTGACTGGTGATGAAATCATGCGTTTTGTTCAGGGAGAACTTTATAAGGGCTTACGGATTCTGGAGAATGGCGCCGCGGAATTATTTGAGGTCGTTTTGCCTGAAAACGCGCCTATTACCCAATCGCCTCTACGTGAAATCATCATGCCGGTAGGGGCCTTGATTGGCGGCGTGAAACGCGATGATCAGGTGTTCATGCCTCATGGTGACAATCAGTTACGCGCAGGCGATCATGTCGTGGTCATGGTCACGACCCGTGTTAAAAAAGCAATGCAACGATTATTGGGATTATGACATTTAAAGTATTTTTTAGTATTTGTGGCACATTACACTTGTTGCTGGCCCTTCTGTTATTACCGCCATTGATCTGGTGCTGGGATCAACAACTGGGCAAACACTTTATCTTTACCTCCATCGCAACAGCCTTGATTGGCATAGTTTTCCGCAGAATTGGCAAAGGCGCTCCCAAAATTCTGATGCCCCGAGACGCCCTGGCGATTGTCGCTTATTCGTGGTTTGCTCTTTCCATGGTTGGCGCCCTCCCTTATTGGGAAAGCCATGCCATCCCCAGTTTTGCTGATGCATGGTTCGAATCCGTGTCAGGCTTCACGACCACCGGTTCCACTATTTTGTCTGACATCGAAGGTCTACCGCAAGGATTGCATTTCTGGCGAACCTTGACTCACTGGATTGGCGGGTTGGGTGTTGTTGTGTTGTTCGTGAGCGTTTTTCCTGCCTTGGGCGTTGGTGGAAAAAACCTGTTCAAAATGGAAGTTCCGGGGCCAATCACTGAATCTGTAACCCCCAAAATCAAGGATACCTCACGTAATTTGTGGTACACGTATCTTTTGTTGACCGCTGTGGAAGCCCTTCTGTTGTGGTTCAGCGGCATGTCCTGGTTTGATGCGCTCACCCATAGTTTTGCGACCATGGCGACTGGAGGATTTTCCACAAAAAATGCCAGTATCGCCTATTTCAACTCTCCCACCATTGAATGGATTATTATTGTGTTCATGTTTCTGGCTGGAGCCAATTTCGGTTTATACTACATGCTCACAAAAAAGCAGTGGCGTAGTGTGTTGAAAGACGCTGAGCTTAGGTTTTACGCGATTCTGACACTGCTGTCCGCCGGGTTCATCGCGTTGATGCTGTTTCTGGAAAAAGGCTATGATGCCCATCGAGCCATTCGATCAGCTCTTTTTCAGGTCATCGCACTGATCACAACCACTGGGTTTGCCTCCGATGATTATGAGTTATACCCGATCGCGACTCATCTGGTGCTGTTTTTTCTGTTATTCACTGGAGGGTGTGCCGGTTCAACAGCAGGCGGCATCAAACTGTTCCGTATCGTTCTGATTGGAAAAACTCTGTTTCATGAACTGGAACTCAGTTTCCGCCCATCCCTGGTGAGCAAAATACGCGTGGGTAACACCATTATTTCCAATGACCTGATTCGTACTGTTCTGGCGTTTGTCGGTGTTTATTTCGCGTTTATCACGTTCGGAGCCTTATGCCTCGGGCTGGAAGGACACGACATGCTGACATCCATGACAGCCGCCATGACCGCAGTCGGTAATGTCGGGCCGGGATTTGGAACCATTGGTCCGACAGAAAATTTTGCCCATTTCAGTTCACCTGCCAAAATTTTACTTGCGTTTCTTATGCTACTGGGACGTCTTGAATTTTTTACTCTTCTGGGATTGCTCCACTGGAAGTTTTGGAAACGTTAATTCTTAAGCCTCAGTGAGGAATCATGGCCCTGAGTGCCGCCAATTTAATCAATAGCATTTATAACGACCGTGTGCTTCTGCTCGAAGGCAATGAAGTCATGCGACGTTTTTATGAAGAACATCTTGAATTTTCAGGCTTTGAGGTTCACTGCGCGACCACGCAAGAGGAGGCTTATAATATTCTGGAGTATGTGCCAGTCAACCTGATTGTATGCAACGAATATCTGGAATCACGCAATAACATTCCATTTATTGTCCGATTGAGAAAAAAACATAATTCCAGCAATATTCTGATTTTAACCAGCAATGAAGACCGTGTCTGGGAACTCCTTCCTGAGGACCCCTATATCCAGACGTTTCCTGTTCCGGAAAATATTGATGAATTTCTTAAAGGCGATATCAACCAGTTCGTGTCGCTGGTCGCCATGTCACTGGTGGAACGAACAGGTATTCTGCTGGTAAACGACAATAGCAATGAACGAATGGAAATAGAAAACATTCTGATCAGTAATAATTACAGGATTTGTAGTGTGAACAGTGGCCAGGAAGGCTTATCCATGATTCAGCGGGCTTTGCGGACGCGATATCAGATTCATCTGACGATTCTGGACATTTTTAATCGGTATTATCCCGGATTGAGGTTTCTGGAAGACCTTTCACGGGATTATCCTGAGTTGCCTATTATCCTGCTGACTTCTGTCGAAGTTTCACAAGAAAAACTGGACCGGATTCATCAGCATAACAATGTCAAAGTTCTTCTGAAAAAAGACATTTCAGCAATGTTGCTTCCGCATATCCGAACACTGCTGTCCGGGTCCGTATGACCCATAGATACCATTTCACAAGGGGAGAATAATCCATGAGTCCGGAATCATCCAATTCAGGATTCGATCCACAAGCTGATTTGATGCGAGAACTGCTGAGGGAAACCTCCGCTACGGACCAGGATCAGACACAATCTGATCTGATAAGCGATTTGCTGGCTGAAATGTCACCGGTCACAAATGAGGGCCTTCTCTCAGAGATCATGCAATCCGCAGGAAATGTTCCAGCTATGGCTTCAGCCGCGTCTGGACAAGCCCCCTCGAAACCGGTTCCCATCTATGTCCGTCCTGCTGAATTTGTAATGGCAGACTGGAACATGGACCGCATGTACCGTTCTTTTGAAACCGTTTTCAAAACGATACTGGAGGCCTCGCAACAGGCGGATCAGTGGATTGACCATACAAAAAAAGAATTATTGCGAATTATTGAGGAACTTCCGGATGTTTGGCCTCAACAGGACAGTCACAACATCACATCACGGTTACTGGGACATTTTTATGCCATCACCCAGCAAAATCCTGTAGCACAATACCTTGAATGTTTTGCGCCTATCCAGCAGTTACCCGGTTCGTTTCCTGTTCTGTTCGATTTAAAATCGCCTGAAGAAATCATCCGCCGTCATTTTGATCAGGCGCCCCGATTTGCCCATTTATGGATGTTCTGGAAAGGTGGTATGCCGGAACAATATCTGAAAAACCGGTTGGGGACTGGTTCATGGTGGCAAAAACGAATCTGGCAATGGTATCGGCACAATCAGGAGTTGCTCAGGAAAAATATCCGTCAATTGCGTAAAAATGTGAGATTCAGAGCCATTGGCATCTACTGGCTCCGCTATGAAAACGCCTTGCAAATGCAGGGAACACTTCGAGATGCCGGTGACTTCTATTTCATTTTTCTCAAATCCTTTCAGCGCCTTTTCAGTGTCCAACCGGGGGAGGATCTGACCTACATCCGTGAGGAAATGACTGGTGATGTCCAGGAACTTGCGGACCATTTGAAATCAGTGCACCGCGGGCATCTGCTGTATATTTATTCAGGGTTTGAGCAAGAGCTTCAAAAAGCGGTTTTGCCATGGACTTCTTCTCGAAGCATTAGAACCGTCAAACTTCTTAGGGGACTGGACAAACTCCTGAATGAAAATCAGGAAAGCCTGGAACAATATTCCAGAGCTCTTGAATACGCTCTCGAGGATTTTTATATCCGGTTACAATTTGTTCAGATTCAACGTGATGCCTATAAACTGATTGAAGACGATCTGGTTCTGGTTCAACGGCAATATGAACGCCTGATCAAACAACTGGATGATTCGAGCCTGAAAGTACAGAAATGCATTCCTGATCGTGAAACAGAATGGGAAAAGATGAACAAGCATATGTTCTCTTATTCCATGAACAAGGTTCAGACCACCTGTTATGCCTCAGTGGAACGTCTGCGCAATGTTTTTTCCCAGATAGACGCCAACACACGAACCAATAATCTGGTCGATCTGGTGCTGGGAAAATATGCCAAGATCTCACAGAAACTGCCGGAACACGCCAACATTGTCCATCTGGACAAACTTTGGTCCTGGACCAATAAAAAAATTGAAATTGATGAAGGTTTTCCGCTCCGATACACCGTTGAAAATTATCTTTACACCAATCTGTATGACTCGCTGAATCAGTTTCATCAGCGCTGGTTGGGATATATCAAGGCCTGGTCCAATCAGGCCGACCAGCAGGAACAATTCATTCAGTTCAGTTTTTATTCCTTGAGACATGAGCATTCTGATCCTGTTACAGACTGGCAAGAGTCAAACAGGAACAAACTGTATAAAGAATTGACGGATGTCATCACGCCAACCCTGGAACATTTTCAAAATATTCATCAGGAACTGGAAAAAGAATTTCCATTATTTCAAAAAAACACGCTTCGCTGTGTGCAGGAAAGCCTGATCAATCTGGAAAACGTCATTTTTGATCCTGGATTACGCGAAAAACTGACACGTATCGCCAACGAAGGCGAAGGCTTTCTGGCCAATGCTCTTAGAACCCTGATCAAACTGAAACAAGTCAACTTTTTATTGAAACTTCCGAGGATCCGACAATTTTCAAGTGTCCTGGAACAGGCAAAAACACATCTGGATGAGATATTCTTTTATTTCCGGAAAAAGGAAAAACCGCTGGAATCCGCCGCGCCAGTTTACTATTCACGCGTGTTTATGATTGAGCCTCTGGAAGTGCCCAGTTTGTTCATAGAGCGTGAGGAACTGCATCAACTCATGCGAATATGGCATGGTCAGAATAAAGCGGAACGCACTGTGACTGCGGTGGTAGGCCAACCGGGCTTTGGACGGCGCAGCATGATCCAGTACTTTCTCTATGAAAAAACAAACCGGTCTCACATCAGGGTACAACTCACCCTCACGGATGAAGGCATCATGGCCATGATGAACAACCAGTCTTTTTCCCTGGATAAAATGTTGCACAAAGTCCAGATTGACCGCTTTGAAATTGTTGTTCTGGAAGGTATTGAATCGTGTTACATCGAAAGCGCGGGTGGTGCGGAACATCTTAAACGGTTTTTTTCATGGCTTCAGCAGGTCACCGGAAAAATATTCTGGCTAGTTTCCATCAATGAACTCACATGGAAGACCATTTCTTTACTGGAACAGATCAGTGGCGCATTCACGCATGTGATCCGGCTCACGCCGATGGATCAGAAAAATATCCATGATATGCTGCAACGGCGTCATAATGTGGTAGGATTGCAACTCAAATACAAACCTCCGGAAACGATCCCCTATTATTGGTTCAATCGTCTGCGGCCCGTAGATTGTCAAAAATGGCTGATGTGGCGTTTTATCAATGAACTTGAACACCGATCAGGTGGAAATCCCGCATTGGCAATTCAGTTATGGATGCAACAGATTCGCATGGTTGATTCAGGAACCATGTTGCTCCTGCCATTTCAAAAACAGCTTGTGCTGCCCGAACTTGAAGAAGATGAACTGTTGATTTTAAGAATTATTTTAACCCAGGGACCTGTCGGAGCTTATCATCTGCGGCCTGCCGTAGTTTCATCCAAATATCTCAGAATATGTCTGGATAAACTTAAAATGATGGGTTTGATCATTATTCGTAAATACAATCATGTCACTGTGTTCAGCGCGAACCCCAATGCGTACCAGATGATTTATCAACTATTGCATGAGGCCATGCTGTTGACATGAATGAGCTTTCGTTTTCAACCAATGAACCATTTATGAATCAATTATCCGGAATTTTTGAAGAATTGTTTGACACAGCATGGTTCGACAATTTATTGCAAATGCTACTCATCTGTGGTGGCGTCGCGATTTTGGTGATTGTGGTCCGGTGGTGGCATCGACGACTGACCCTGTTTTTGCCGGGATATGCCCGCTGGTATCCTGATTATAGCCGTTTTCTGGAACGCAGTGGCATTCTTCTGGTGATTCTGACAGTCATCCTGGGCTTTCTTGAAACGCACTGGATCATGGTTTTTGTGTTTGGCGGAGCACTGCTGATCAGCCTTGGTCTCGCTTTTCATGAGATCCTGG
This sequence comes from SAR324 cluster bacterium, assembly GCA_015232315.1. Classification (NCBI taxonomy): domain Bacteria; class Deltaproteobacteria; species SAR324 cluster bacterium. Next base: position 62,798 of record JADFZZ010000002.1, read on the forward strand.
TCAATATACTGTCCTATCCTTCGGTCCAGCGTTCCATGAAAGTAGAACTGGGAGATGATGTGGATGTTCTGGGGCAACAGGGCACCATCATAAAAAAAGGAATGACCCATCTGGTACTGCGCGGAATTCATGGTGAAAAAATTGTGATTCCCAACCGGAAAATATTCTCTGATGTGTTCGCGCATCATGAAAAAGACCATACACTGTATCACTTCATGATTGATTTTCCGGTTTTGACCAAACTCAATCTGGGTGCATTGCTGGATTACTGTCAGGAAATCGCACTGCTTTCCGCCTATCGCTCTCTTGAACACCCCCCCAAAGTCAGTGCTGATTTGAAAGAGGGGAAGGTTTGGATACGCTGTGATTGCTACACAACACGAAAACAGTATGTTGCCCCCTATCGCACCTTTATTCTCAAGGAATTATCAGAAAAAACCAGCCTCCTCAGCACGATCTCTCAACAACAAACAGAAGATCAGAACATTAGCTGGAAGCCCATAAAACTCAATCCATCGTGGGGACCTGACCAAGGTGGATTTTCAGAAAAAGCCCCGTCATTCCAGACCTCCGAAGGATACGATGAAGCAGAAATGACTCAACAAGAAGATCAGGAAGCCTCCACAATTGAGTTTTTTAACGATGACGAAGATCCCCCTGAAACCATAATGCTTAAACTACCAACACAGGAAGAAGTTGACGCGATGGATCTGGATCAACTCAACGAACTCTCCATGTCGGGAAATGAAACGATCATCAACCTGGTGATGGTCGCCTTGGAAAAAAGAAAGAACATGGTTAGTCCGCAGGCCTCTGACCGCCCACCTTCAACAAAAGAATCCCTGCCCACAGGAAAATTATCGCAGGAATTGATAGATGAGATGAATATTGACCAGTTGAATGAGTTGATCATGTCCGGTGATGAGCAGGTGCTTTCCATGGCAATGCTTGCTCTGGAAAAATTACAGACAAAAATGCTCAACCAGCCAAATGAAATACTTCCCTCAACAGAAACCACACTGGTTCCACACCAACCAGCTATGGATTCAGCAAAGAACGCGGACGATTTTTCCGTTCCTGAAGACTCATCATCCCGGGAACCCATCCCCGCCTCCCGGGAACAGCCCCATGAAGCAACGGATATTCAAGATCTCAGTGATGTTTTGTCAGACCCGGTTGATTCTACCGCACAGTTTGAGACATCCCGTATTCCCGTAGAGACTTATGACCAGCCCTTCGAATCTTTAGACACTCGAGAACAGCAACCTGAATCAGAGGACCTGAGTGAATTTCTGGAGGAGTCCGTTGCTGACGCAGAACAGCCACCAGAAGACATTCAAGAACAACAAACTGCGTTGGAAGATGCGCGACAACCTGAGTCTGAGAACGAGATTCTGGAGGAGAATGATGTTGATGAGAAAGAAAGTGGGCATTTGATTGATCAAGAGGCGAATCAGGAGGATGAGCTTCAAAACGATGAGAAGATTGCAAGAGATGCTCTTGAAGAAATGTCCCCGGTAGTAACAAATATCGACTCAATTTCTCCTGACAATGGTTCGTCCACAGAAAAATTGCTTCTTGATCCGGATGAGGATGACGATGAACTATGGTTTGGTGCCGCTAAAAAAACGGATACGGAGGACAACAATGCGGTGCTGGTTCGTAAACTGAAATATGCGCTGGCAAGGTTGGATCAAATGACAGATCGCCCATCGCCTGACTCTCAGGAAATTCTGGACCTCGCTCTTCTGGTTGAAGAAGCATCTTCCATCCTGGCGCCTAATGACGCTGTTCTGCTTGAGGCAACCGGCTTATTGTTTGAAAAGATTTATCATTAGAGGAGCTTTGGGAAAGGAGTAGGATATCCCCATAAAGCCGTGTGTATTGTTACTTTTGTACCTGGTTAAACCAGGTGGGGTAACGTGTAAAGACATTAGGCTTCCTTTTACGAGAAAGGCCTGCACACCGTCCTCAGGGACAAACCCCGAAGTAATAAAAAAGGTGCAAAAGTCAGTACCTCACGAGAATTACAGGGATAAACTGTTTGAAGCTTAGCGACTCAAAAGAGCTTTGTCAAGCCGCTCGCAAAGAGTTTGAACAGTTTCTAACCATTCGCCCTTAACATGATTTTTTTCGTTCTTCAGGGACAGCAATTCATCCGCCAAATTGAGTGAGACCAACAGCGCTAACGTGGTTGGCCCATAGGTTTCAGACTGGGAATTGATGTCTAACATTCTTTTGTTCAAAAAGGATTCTACAGAACGAATATGTTCCTCACCATAGGAACTGTTCACGGAAAAACGGTGCCCATTGATGTTGAGTGTGTATTGTTTAAGTCCAGAAGTTTCAGATGACATGAGATTATATATGGCTATTAGTAATACAGGCGGGATGTTGCCTCAAATCAACATCTGGGATTTTTAAATTTATTTTTTTTCAAATTGTAGATAACGTGCCGAAAATTATCAGCCTTTATTATACAAATCAATTTGTTTTACCAACACCTGATTCACGATAAGGAAAAAATGACGCAGACAAACAGATCTCCCCTGAATGATTCAATGAAACAACAGTTTGGAAGCTTGATTCTTCTGGACCGGATAATCAATGAAAAGGAAACGTTTCATCTTTCCCTGATGGAAAAAGATGACAAGATCCTTGAACCCTTTCTACAAACGATGGAAAAGGAAGGTTTGATCGAAATAGGCGCCAATGGAAATTATGTGGTAACCGAAAAAGGCAAAGAGACTTATCAGAGACTCATTCAACAACAACTGTCATACACTACCCATTTTGATATTTATTCTCATGTGGATCTGGGTGAAGGTTGTTTTGCGGATAAAGAAACCGATTTTCTTGATGACAATCGCTGGACGGATCTGCGTGTCGCAGTTGCGGAATTCAAAGGAATTGATCCTTATCGGATGGTATTTCTGGCCATGCTGAGCGATGAATCGTTTTTTGAAAATCCGGAATGGAAATTTGATCTGGCAATGGGGACTCTTTTTGAGGAAATGGAATCGATTGTGCATAATCAGGTCAGTCTTGAAGAACTGGGCTATGAAGATGATGATGGTTCTGTTTCAGGAAACGAGGTTCTGACAGATATCATTGAACAGGGTGCGGCCCTCAATCAGCAACGTCAGGAAGAACAACGACAACAGGAACAGGAGGCCGAAAGACTCAATCAGACGTCTCCCGATGACGAAATTATAACAACCACAACTTATTATCAGGGGGGATACGGTTATCCCATGTACGATCCCTGGGCCACCATGGGGGCCTATGCGGCCAGTGCCCTGTTTGTTGAAGCTCTCTGGTATGATCCATACTGGTGACATTTTCAGGTTTCTCACATTTTTCAGATGATCCCAATTATGCCCAAACTCAACCAACTTGCCATCAACGATGAAGGTTTTGTCTTTGATCCGATCACCGGCGAAAGCTATACCGTAAATTCATCAGGCCTCGTGATTTTGAATGGTCTCAAAGCCAGTTATCCACAGGAACAAATCATTGATCTGCTAATCAATGATTTTGAAGTGACCCATGAACACGCAGAAAGAGATATTCTTGATTTTATGGATCACTTGAAATCTTTTAAATTGGTTTGACCATGACAACAAAAAAAAAGTTGGTAGTGGGCATTTCCGGAATGAATGCTGTGGACAATCCTGGTCCAGGCGTTGGCGTGGCCCGCAGTCTCAAAGAAGATCCTGCTCTTGATGTCCGTGTCGTGGGGCTATGCTACGATGCCATGGAACCCGGAATTTATATGGACTGGTTGGTTGATCGCTCCTTCATGGTTCCCTATCCTTCCAATAATCCGGAGGCCCTGTTTGACCGTTTGGCCTATATCAAACATGCTTATGGACTGGATTTTTTACTGCCAACCCTGGATGTGGAACTTCCGGTTTACATCAAATATCAGGAACAGCTTGAAAAAATGGGCATTCACGTCTTTTTACCGTCTATGGATCAATTCAAGTTACGTGGCAAAGATCTGCTCCCTGAACTGGCCAAAAACATCGGCATCCATTGTCCCCGTACCGCAAGTGTCAATTCACTGGACGCCCTTGTTGAAGCTCTCGACACCATCCAGTTGCCTGTGATGATCAAGGGGGTCTATTACAAAGCCTATTATGCCTATACCACACAGGAAGCCATCGGTCACTATCATCATGTTGTCGCTGAATGGGGATATCCCGTCATCGTACAGGAGATCATTCAGGGGGATGAACTGAATCTGGTTGGCGTCGGCGATGGCGAAGGAAACTCGCTGGGATGCGTTCAGATTAAAAAAATGTGGATCACCGCCCTGGGAAAAATCTGGACCGGTGTTTCGATCAAAAATCAGGCGATGCAAGATGCTGCTGAAAATTTTTTAAAGCATTACAAATGGAAATCAGCCTTTGAACTCGAATGCATCGTTCGTGACAATGAATTATATTTGATTGAGATCAACCCCAGATTTCCCGCATGGTCTTACTTTGCCACAGGACTTGGCGTCAATTTACCCTCCAATCTTATCCATTCGGCCATGAACTGGCCTGTTCCACAAAACATGGCTTATGACGCGGGTAAATTATTTATCAGGTACACCTACGAACTTATTACAGACATGCTTCCCTTTCAAAAAATCACCACCACGGGTGAAGTCTGAACAGAAACGCTCAACAGAGATAACTTGTGAAAAAAACTTACGAAAAACCGTCTATTGTCAAACTCCAGAGCGGGTTGATGAACAAATTTGGCAGCAGTCCCGCCTATGCCAGAAAAATCAGAACCCACATTGACAATGTCTCCATAGAAGCATTGATTGCGACTCATGGTAGCCCGCTCTTTGTGTTCTCTGAAAAAAAACTCCGGGAACAATATAAATCCATCTATCAGGCTTTTTCCACACGCTATCCCAAGGTGACTCTGGGCTGGTCTTATAAAACCAATTATCTTCAGGCCATTTGTGCTGCCTTGCACCAGGAAGGTGCCATTGCGGAGGTGGTGTCAGCGTTTGAATATGAAAAAGCCAGAAAGCTTGGCGTCAAGGGAGATAAAATCATCTTCAATGGTCCGCATAAATCTTTCAAGGCTCTGCAAAAAGCAGTGGATGAACGCGCCATGATCCATATTGATCATCTGGATGAAATCTATGACCTGGAAAAAATTGCCCAGAGCACAGGACGTACCGTTCCAGTGGCGATCCGGTTGAATATGAACACCGGAATTTATCCGCAATGGTCCCGCTTTGGTTTCAATGTTGAGTCAGGACAAGCACTGGATGCCGTAAAAAGAATTGTTTCCGGAAAAAAACTCATCATCAATGGACTGCATTGTCATATCGGAACATTCATCATGGACCCCGAAGCCTATGCCAGGCAGATTCAAAAAATGGTAGAATTTGGCTATAAGCTTCAGGATGAATTTGGAATCCGGATCGAATATTTTGATATTGGCGGGGGGTTTCCTTCCAAAAACAGACTGAAAGGCACCTATCTTCCGCCAGAAGTATCGCTCTCCGCGGTTGATGTGTATGCGGAAAAAATCACCACAGCTCTGTATCATGCGCTGAAACCGGGAGACATGCCCCATTTATACCTTGAAACAGGACGGGCCATTGTGGATGAGGCCGGTTATCTGATCACCACCATCACTGCCGGAAAGCGTTTGCCCGATGGTAGAAAAGCCTATATCGCGGATGCGGGAGTGAATCTGCTGTTCACGGCGTTCTGGTATAAATTCAATATTGAAATTGACCGGGAAGTTCAGGGAATGAACGAAGCCGCTGTCATTTATGGCCCGCTCTGCATGAACATTGACGCCATTGATGAAGGAACGATGATTCCACCGCTTAACCGTGGAACCAGACTGATTATTTCACCGGTTGGCGCCTACAACCAGACACAATCCATGCAATTTATTGAATACCGTCCAGCGTCAGTCATGATCAGCGAATCCGGAGAAATGGAACTGATCCGTGAAGCAGAAGATCTGAGCGACATTGAACGCAGAGAAAAATTACCGGATCGTCTCAAAATTGTATAATTCACAACGAGCTGGAACACTGTTTCAAAGGGTTCATGAATGCCTTTTCAAAAAGTAATTTATCCTTTCATTCAAAAAACCCATATCAGGACTATTTTAAACAGTTATTCTGAAATTCTGTTTCTGAATAATCCCCGCGTCGGATTGTTGCTGTTTGCCGCGACAATCATTAGCCCCAACACGGCTGTTTCCGGATTGATTGCCGTATTATCCGCCTACTTGTTTGCCCGATTTATCGGCATTCACAATGTGTTTTTGAGTTCCGGTTTTTATACCTACAATGCCCTGCTGGTCGGACTTTCAATCGGTGCCCTGTTCAGGCTGGGACCACTCACTGTTTTTTTGTTGCTAAGTCTTGGTATTTTAACCTTCATTGTCACCAATGTGCTTTCCAACATTTTTTCGTATTACTTCAAACTTCCCATTTTGAGCCTGCCGTTTGTGATTGTGAGTTCCATCGCCTATCTTGCGGTCAGGCAGTATGCGGAACTGTTTGTAATCAGTTTGTACCCTCATGATTTCTCGTCATTCTCCATTCCTGTACCGTACTGGATCGAAGGGTATCTTCAGTCAATGGCAACCATTCTGTTTATGTCCTCCTCTCTGGCCGGACTCCTGTTCGCCGGATTGATTTTATTCACTTCGAGGATTCTGTTTTTTCTTTCGCTACTGGGATATTACGTTGGCACCGTCATCAAAGGACTCATGACAGGTTCCATGATTCTGGCATTTGCCAACCACAATCATTTTAACTTTATTTTAATCGCAATGGCACTGGGAGGCGTTTTTCTGATTCCATCCATGAAAAGTTATGTGCTGTGTATCATTGCTGTTGGAATTTCTACCATTTTTCTGGATGCGATGCAGATTTTCTGGGCCAATTTCGGAATTCCCGCATTCACCCTGCCATTCAATATCATCTCTCTTGGATTGATCTATGTTCTGGGCGTTCTCAACTTCCCGCTCATCAGTAGACAAATCAAGGCCACGCCTGAAGAAACCCTGGACCATTATCTTTCGCGCCAGTTAAGATTTCAAGGATACGGTTACACCTTGTCTCTGCCTTTTTCCGGAGAATGGACCGTCTGGCAGACGTTCAACACCAACTGGACTCATCAGGGGGCATGGCAGTATGCTTATGATTTTGTGATCACAGATGACAAAAATAATACACACAGCAAGGAAGGACAGGCTCTGGAAGACTATTTCGCCTACAAAAAACCTGTATTGTCTCCAGTCCGTGGCACCGTCACCCGGGTGGTAAACCATCTGCAGGACAACGCACCCGGGCAGACGGACTCCACCAACAACTGGGGCAATCTGGTTGTGATTCAGGACTACCGTGGATTTTTTGTAGAAATTTCACATTTTGCGTTCAACTCCATTCAGGTCAAACCGGGTTCATGGGTTGAATGTGGATCGTATATCGGACTCTGCGGCAATTCAGGATATTCACCTCAACCGCATATCCATGTTCAGGTTCAGGCGACTGAAGAAGTAGGCAGCACCACCCTTCCCTTCAGTTTTGTGAACTATATTCAGGACCATCAATATCATGCCAATCATCTCCCCTCAGAAAAAGCCCGCATAGCACCGCTACACAAAGATATGTCGCTTGAGACAAAAACCAGTTTTATCCTGGATCAGGAATATCAATATGAAGTATGGAAAGCCGACAAAAAAATTGATCACTTTTCATTGATTGTAAAAATGGCTCTGGATGGATCTTTTTATTTCCAGTCTGATAAAGCAAAGTTGTATTTCGGACAATATGAAGGCACATTCTACCTGTATCACATTGACGGCGATGATCCATATTTGAAGCTTCTCTTCATGGCTATACCCAGAATGCCGCTGAATTTTCAGGAAAAACTGGCATGGGAGGATTATATGAATGTCCGCACCATGTTCGGGAAAACAGCAACAGCCATGATTCTGCTGTTGAGTTCGTTTTCACACCGCTTGAGCCAGATTCATGCAACCTACCGATTTCTGGATAAAATAACCATTGAAGGCCTGGTGAAATCGACAATCTGGCGCAAACAATACCGAACACGTCTTGAATTGGATGAGGTCCGGGGATTCCATTATATTTGCGTCAATGACATTGAATTAAAAAAAATCAATCCTTCACTTGCAAAACAAAGCTAACTCGCACATATATTGCTAAAGAACCCAAGGCTGGAGTGTTACAAAACTAATTTTAACTTTTTTTGATGAGAGATACCTCATGAAACGATGTATATTTTCACTGTTGATCTGGATGATTGCATTGACTTCACTGGCGCAAGCTGAAAGCTGGATTCAGGAAGCCTATTATCGCTCCTACAGTTATGAAAAAATTCAGGATTATGACAATGCCCTTAAAACATTGATGCCGGTGTATCAGAAGTATCCTGAGGGATACAACGTGAATTTGAGATTTGGATGGATTTATTACTTGAAGGGCGCTTATGCCAACGCTCTCGAGCATTATCAGAAGTCGATAGCCGCCGCGCCTTATTCTGTGACCGCGAAACTCGGACACACACTGCCGTTGATGGCACAACAGAAATGGGAGCAGGTCACCCAGGAATTGTATGAGGTAATCAATACCGACTACTATAATTATTATGGAAATCTGCGGTTGATCTATGGACTCAGAATGCAGAAAAAATTTGATCTGGCAGAAAAAGTGATTTACAAAATGCTCCTCATATATCCGACTGATATCTCTCTGCTCACAGAACTCCTGCTGATCAGACTCACGAATGAGCAACAGAGTGAAGCAGAAAAAATCGCCACTGATCTTTTGATTCTTGACCCCGAAAATATCATCGCCAAGGGCTTTTTCCAGACTAACCCCAACTAATGATCCGCAGTCCGGAAGAACCCGTTCCGACCCTTCAAAATCCAAATCTCTTTGAGATTCATGATGCTCCATCCAATGTTTGAACTCAAAACCTGCCCAGTATCCGGGCAGTCTTTCATGGAAGAAATTATCAATGCTATCACCCATGGTTTAGGCCTGTTTTTGAGTATTGCCGGAATGGTGGTGCTGGTGACACTGGCCAGTCTGTATGGCGATGTGCGTCATATTGTAAGTTGCAGTATCTATGGCACTACCCTGATTTTATTATACATGGCCTCCACACTCTATCATTCAGCACGTCCCGCATCCCGAAAAAAAACTATATTCAAAATTTTGGACCATTCCTGTATTTTCTTGCTGATTGCCGGCACCTACACACCATTCACCATGGTTTCACTGCCAGTAGGATGGGGGTGGAGCATTTTCGGTGTTGTCTGGGGACTCGCCGTGCTTGGCATTTCTTATAAAATGTTTTTTATCAATCATGCGGAATGGTTTTCAACAACAGTTTACCTGGCGATGGGTTGGCTGATTATGATCGCTTATCAACCCTTGAAAGAAAATGTTCCAACAGGAGCGCTTGTTCTGTTGATCGCAGGGGGACTAGCTTACAGCGGCGGCGTTATTCCCTTTCTAATCAAAAAACTCCCCTTCAATCATGGAGTCTGGCATGTGTTTGTGCTGACCGGTAGCATCCTGCATTTTCTGGCTGTGACCTTGTATATAATTCCACTGTCCTGAAGTTTATTTCTTGATTTTTTTTTCTCCCGCTTTAACCTGTCCATTAGTAATGGTACTAATTCAGTACGATTTTAATCAAAATGATTTAATCAAATCCTGATACAAGGAGATTTATGGCATTTACATTACCCGCATTGCCTTATGCATACGATGGCTTGGAGCCTTATTATGACAAGCAGACAGTTGAAATCCATCACAGCAAACATCATCAAACTTACACCACCAAACTGAATGACGCAGTAAAAGCGGCAGGTGTTGAGGACAAAGCAATAGAAGAGATTTTGAAAAATCTTGATTCGATTGCTGAAGACAAGCGCGGTCCTGTGAGAAATCATGGGGGTGGTTACTGGAACCATACTTTTTTCTGGGAATCCATGTCACCTAACCCCAAAGGGGAAGCTCGACGGCCTACAGGAAAACTGGCAGAAGCGATTGATAAAAAATTTGGTTCTTTTGATAAATTCAAGGAAGCGTTTACGGCCAAGTCAGCCAATCATTTTGGATCCGGTTGGGCATGGCTGGTAGTAAACAAGAGTGGCGAACTGGAAATTACCGACACCCATGATCAGGTATGTCCGTTGAGTTTGGGACACAAGCCGTTACTGACCATTGATGTCTGGGAACACGCCTATTATCTGAAATTTAAAAATGTTCGACCAGACTGGATTACCGCGTGGTGGAATGTAGTAAACTGGGCCAAAGCGGCTGAACGGTTTGCGGCCTGATCATTTCTGTAAATCATGATTCTTCCGGGATGATTGTCACTCCCGGAAGATTCCCTTCGTCATTCCTCTTCACACAATCCCCGTTTCCGCAGATCGTTCAGCAATGACAGATGATTGCTTAAAAACGGAAGATTATCACGCACTGGCACATCCTCATTTTCGTCAATCACGGGGGCTGTTTCTTTTCGACAAAGCCGCTGTATCCTTTCCAGATATTGGTAGAATTGCCTGATTTTATCCGGTGTTCCCCAATACCCATATCCTGGAACAATCGCTTGCAATTCCATTTGTTGTAACTTCTCAAGAACGCCCAGCCACTCGTCAAGATTTCCTGAATCCTGTTGAAAAAAAGGGTGTTCTCCGGTCAGTACCAATGCGCCTGTATACAATAACTGATATTCTGAAAGATAAATCACACTATTTCCCTGAGACTGTGCGACAGGAAAAGGCTCGAAGGTGATCGTGTAACGCTCAAACACAAACTCAATTTTCTCGGCCACAGGATGAAACCGGTGATGTTCAATCGCTGGCCATAACTCAGTAAACTTCAATTGTTCCAGAGCGTCAGAGGCCAGAAAGACATCCAGGGATTCTTCAAAATCGCTGAGTCCACTGACACGTTCATAACTGGAGCTACTCAGAAAAACATGGGACACAGGCTGTGTGATCCCATATTTCCAGAGCGTTCTTTTCAGGACTCTGGAATAGAGTGGATCAATGATCAGCAACGATTGACTGCCTTTGAGAATCATGCCGTTGCCCCCCGGAGTGAGAAGGACATCAAGGTGGTCATTCCAGGAATGAATGACAGGTGCTGGCCCAAGCCAGTTGATATAAAAATTTCGGTTGACTGTTGAGGATTGACAGCCAGAAAGGCCATACAGGAATGAAAAAATCAGAAAGGGAGATAAGAAAAACAGGAATGACGTTCTGTTGAACATGGGTGAAGTATTGGATGTAAGGATTTATGTTTGAGTGGACCTTGGACGGAGGGTGGACGGATGCATTTTCTTATCCTGCCAACCGAAGTTTTTGTCTACGTTTTTGTTCCTCATATTTTTAACAGGGTACATGTGTCTCTCCCCTTCAAATCTCAGGGTAGCATCCACTTTCAAAAAGTCTAGGCGCATCTTTAGCGATTCAGCAGCAACACAATCGAGAGCAATAGTGTAATTCTGATAAAATAGGACAATCTTATTTTGCCTGTAAAAGACGCGATTGGAGAGAGGATTTGTAGTTCGGCCTTTAGGCGGCAAATCACCCTGAAAAAAGGCCTAAGTCGGAACAACAAACACAAAGAACTGCTACTGGAACTCCTCAAAAAAGCGGGCATTGATCCCAGTCTATCAATTCCCAAAAGCTGAGGAATTGCGATGATGATCGGCCTCTTTTGATCTCAACTTTCAAGCTCATTTCCTGGTTGCAACATCGCTTGCCGGGATTTCACAACTGGGCGAACTCACAGGTTCGCCCCTACGGATTGGCAAGGGTTGCAGTGATGGCTCTGGGCTGGAAATGGGCGGGCACTTTGAAGTCAAACAGGTCATCGTGAATCAGCGCCAGATACACGCCTTCCTGCGCGGCTCTTTTTTTGACATCCCGGGAAACATCGGCAGTGGTTCCGTTTGATGTAAAGTGTTTTTGTCTGGCCTTTTTCCAATTAATAAATCAGTAAGTTGCCTTTTTTCAGAGGAAGTTTATGCAATTTACTGAGCAGCAATGTCCCTATTGTGGGAGTCATGAAATCACCTTTAATCGAAATTATCAGACACAATTGGAAAAAACACGCTCCCCGCTGAATCTCTAGGTTGGACGTTGGTCCTGATGGAACGATCTTCGCGCTTTTTGTAGGCCCTGGAATGTGGCCGCAAAGATCGGAAACTATTCAAGAAAGCGATGAAAAAACTCAAACAAGTGATCCGAAAAACAGGAGATTTGTCCCTGTTAACGGACGGAGAGCGACGTTATGGCAATTTACTGTTTGAAATCTGTCGACAGCAACTTCATACCAGAAAACCGGGACGTCCGAAACAAACCTTACCTCCAGGTGTCAAGGTCCGTGTAAAAAACAAAGGATCCCAGTCCCATAAAAAAGGCAGAAAGCGCCCTAAATATCAGGCTCCACAACCAGAGCATCCTCAGACCCAACAGAACCTGGATTCTCAGCAAATTCATGCCAATCATGTCGAAGCGTTCAATGCTTCCCTCCGAAGACGCTGTGCCGGATATCGTCGACAAACAAACACCTATGCTAAAAAGACGTCCAGACTTCAATAACGATTGGATGTTTACTGGATTGTTCATAATTTTATGAGAAAACACTTCACCACGCGGCAAGTTCCTGCTGTTTCCTTGGGAATTCTGGACTATCCGCTGGATTATAAAATGCTTTTCTCCATCAAATATGCCTAATTCAATGATTTATATGACTTTACATCAAACGGAACCACTACCACCGAATAGCACTATCACAAGGATGAGCCTGGTTGGCGCATGGTGGTTCTGAAACCTGCGCCGGAGCGCCTCATTGAGCATTCTGACGCGGGACGGATTGCTTATGACTGATTTCAGGAAAAACTTCTCCCAATAGAGACGCAGACCGGATTTTGACTCCGCCGGGCAATGCCATGCGGGCAATCCAGACGCTGCCATCTCCGGTTGCGATACAAATTTCACCCCAGCGTTCCTCCAGAATGTTTCCGGGAGTTCCTGTCAACTCGCCTCTTCGGGCACCAAACAAATGGAACAATGTTTGATCAATCATGCCCAATGTTCCAGGTTGGCTGTCTCCGGCTCTTATGGCTCTCAATATGCGGTGGGTGTCTTCCTCCCAGGAAAATCGCAAATCGTCATGTCTGATCCGGCGTTTATAATTCATGGCTGGTTTCGGCAACGGGGTTGCGCCAGAATAAAATCGTTCAATGGCTTGCGGAATCAACTCCAGTGCCAGATCAGAAACCTGATTCCGATAAATGAAGGACACTGATTCTTCAGGCAGTTCCAATGATTTCGAGGCCCAGACCGAACCAGCGTCCCACTCCGCGTTGGCCTGCAAAATGGTCACACCCCAGGTGCTTCTACCTTCCAGCACGGCCCAGTTCAAGGAACTTGGTCCGCCATCATCCATTGGACCGGGATGGACGACCAGACAGGGATATTGCTGCCAGACAGCATCAGGGATGTATTCTTTCAGGAATGGACACAGGATCAGATCAGGATGATAGTGATGGATGGTTTGGGGATGAATCCCAAGCATCAATTGGGTTTCTTTGAAGGTATGTCTTAACGAACACCACAATTTCTGGGTCAATCCGTTAAAACTGGAGGCCAAAAACAGGACCTTCAATGGAAAGACTGTAAGTCTGGAGGACTCATTGAATTTATTGAGCATAGTATTCGTCCTCATCCCATTTCAAAGGATTATTCATGATATATTCTGATATTTCCCTGTAAGAATCCTCATCACGAATGATATGTTCATAAAAACGGGTCTGCCAGGCGAAACGAGGATTGAGTTTTCGTGATTGAATTGTGCAAATTCGTTTATATTGATTAATGATAACCCCCAAGTTCCCCGTTTTCCATGATTTCCATGGTACCTTGTCCTGTGTAGAGACGCCCCAATTGGTCGTCTCTACAACCATGTGTGTTTCATATGCCAAGACGCCCAAATTGGTCGTCTCTACAACATTTCTTAACAAATTCTGGGGATTTGCTGGTGCTGAGGCATATCGACTTTCCGGAAAGAACCATACAGGGTTTCAAAATACACCCGGCCTTTGTTTTTTTCGGTAATTTTTCCGATCACACTGGCCTGCTGGCCTACTTCATAAGAACGCATCCGCTCCACGATGGCGGCACTGTCTTCGGGGGGACAAACCAGAATCACTTTGCCTTCATTGGCCACATACAACGGATCAATTCCCAACAGGTCACACTGTTGACGGATTGCCGGATGAACCGGGATAAACTCTTCCTGAATCACGGCCCCAAACGCCATGCCCTCCACCAGTTCATTCAGCACTGCGGCCACGCCCCCGCGGGTGGGGTCACGCAGGAACGCGATGGACGGAAATTCTTTCAACAATGCGGGAATCATGGGAGTCAGCGGAGCACAATCGGACGCAAGGGAATCCAGCCCACCCAGATTTTCTCTGGCGGTGAGAATGGTGATGCCATGATCCGCAATGGTCCCGTTGATCAGAATATGATCGCCGGGGCGAACCTTGTTGCGCCCGAGTTGAACCGATTTTTCCACCACCCCGATTCCAGCGGTATTGATGACGAGTCCATCCATCTGATTTCTGGGCAACACTTTGGTATCGCCAGTTACAATTTGAACTCCGGCCTGTTTGGCAGAAGTCGCCATGAGTTCCACCAGTTCCTGCAACAACGTCAGGGAAAAGCCCTCTTCAATCACAAACGCGGCAGACAGATATTGCGGAATTCCACCCACCATGCAGAGGTCATTGACGGTTCCGTTGACGGCCAGCGACGCGATACTGCCTCCGGGGAATTTCAAGGGTATAACGGTGTAGGAATCAGTAGCGAACGCCAGGCGCTGTTCTCCAAAAGGAATCACCGCTCCATCCGCGTATTCCATGAGGTAGGGATTGGAGAAAGATTTGAGGAATACGTCTTGAATGAGTTGCTGGGAGGCACGCCCGCCCCCTCCATGCGCCAGAGAAATCACGTCTTTCATAAATGGATTCTATTCGAAGGACAGGGTGAGCAAAAAAAGACGACACTCAGTCGTCACATTCCATGGCCATTATCGGCAATGAAGAGGACCCGGTTTTCATCACGAAACCAGATCGGGATTGTTCAAATTCAGCATGATTGCAGCACTGTTTCATGGCTTCGAGTTCCAGGCGAACCTGTTCTTTCATGGCACTGAGTAAGGGGGCGTTGAGTACGGATTTCGCACAGAGACGCGCTTCAATATTTCCCCGGGCCAGATGTTCCGCACGTCGGGTCACTTCCTGACAAAATGCCGCGGGGTCCCGGTTCAAAGCCTCATGAATCAGTCCCCAGTCCACAGCCTGACGGCATGAAATCGGCGTGGCTTCATAGATCAATTGCTGGGTTCGGCCATAGCCCACCATGGAAGGCAACAGAATCGACCAGTATTCTGAACCGGACAACCCCATATTGACATAGGAGGGATTCAGAACGATTCCATCTCTGGCATAGCGTAAATCCGCCGCCAGGGCCAGCATGACACCACCAGCCGCGGCAGGTCCCTGTAATGCCGCCAGCACCAGTTTGTTACTGGTTTCCAGAATGGCCTGTACCACACGATTCATGGCTTTAAGATTTTTATAGGCTTGAATGGCAGGATTATAGCCATGATGTATGGAATTCAGATCAATGCCGTTGGAAAAAAAATCAGCGCCACCCCACAGGATCACGACTCTGGTTTCAGGATCCTTGACCGCGTTTTCATAAGCCGCTAACAACCGTTGGCAATGCAACAGATCCATGGATCCGTTGTAGACAGGAAAGCTGAGATGCCCGACCAGGTTTTTTGCGTCATATTGGATTTCAGAATTTTCAGGCAATTGTCGCATCCATTGCTGAAGCGTTCCGCACGTGGTCAATCAATTCCAAAACAGATTGGGCCTCTTCTTCCACCAGTTTTTCAATGGCAACCCCCGCATGTACAATCACATATTCCCCGACGGCCAGTTCCTCAATCAATCCTTTGAAACAGGACCGTTTGGTGCCATTGATGTCCACCCAGCACAAATCAGGGTCTGTTGCGTCCATTTCAATCACTTTCATGGGTATGCCCAGACACATGCGTCCTCCTCAACCAGTTGTAAAAATCATTGAATCCTTCGCCTGTTTTGGCAGAAACAGGAAAAATCATCATATCCGGATTCACTTTCCGGGAAAAAGAAATACAGGCTTGCAAATCAAAATCCAGATAGGGGAGCAAGTCAATTTTATTGATCAATAACACCTTGGCGGTCAGCAAAAGATCGGGGTATTTGACAGGTTTGTCTTCCCCTTCCGGACAACTGATCACCGCGATCTTCATGGCTTCACCCAAATCATAGGCGGTGGGACACACCATATTGCCCACGTTTTCAATCATCAACCACCTGATTGAAGGCTGTTGCAATTGATGCCATGCCTGATGAATCATTTCAGCATCCAGATGGCAGGCGGCCCCGGTATTGATTTGTACCACCGGAGCACCGGCATTACTGATCCGTTGCGCGTCGCGATCCGTTTGCTGATCGCCTTCAATCACGGCCATTGGAAACTCTGAGTTCAAATCCCGGATCATCTTTTCCAGAATGGAAGTTTTTCCAGATCCCGGCGCACTGATCCAGTTCAGACAAAAGACGCGTTGTGCAATAAAGTGTTCCCGATTGTGTGCGGCAATGTGGTTATTTTTCTGCAAAACCTCTTGTTTGATACTTATTTTTTTAGTGGTGTTCCCCTGGTCCGGTCTCAAATGTTCCTGATGAGTATGAACCATCGTTTTCTGAGAAATCACTCGAAATGGGGATTGCCCCACGGTGACATGTTCTGTTTCCAGACAACCGCAATCCTGGCACATTGTTGACTCCTGCATGAACTGAAATTTTTGTGATGTAGTCCTGCTACGACAGCGGCGTTGTAATGGACAACGGATTCTCTTGTCAAGGAAGTTTTAGGCGGAAACGGGAAAAGAATTCACCAGCACATGGATGCCGGATCAAGGTAAGCGTTCAGCCGTCAGCTATCAGTTTTCAGAAATTCTCAAAGACTGGAAGCATAACGATATTTTCTGATATTGAGTCATAATGCTTCTGAGGCGCATAAACACTGAAAGCTGAACGCTTACACCCATTCAAAGTATAACCAGAAAAACCGAATTACGAGACAGTGACTATTTAAGTCCGTAAATTTGCCGGGCTTCCTGAGTTGTCGCTATTTCTCGTCCTGTTTCATGAATGATTTTCACCAGTGCCTCAATCAATTGTCCGTTTGAGGATGTCTTCTGTCCATCTGGTAAATAAAAAGTATCTTCCACGCCTGTCCTGGCATTTCCGCCAAGTTCTACCGCACGACGTAACACAGGCCATACTTCAGTTCGACCAATCGCGATCACCTGCCAGGTGGTTCCCGGGTTGAGCTCGTCGACAAGCAATGGTATCCACTCAGGTTTTGCGGGCATTCCACTCGCCACGCCCATTACCAGAGAAACATCGACCGGCGATTTCAACAGTCCATTGGCTTCAAGCATCGGAATACTGCGGACAATCCCCGTATCAAAACATTCACATTCCGGAACAATGTTATTGTCATACATGACTTTTAAAAACTTCTCGATTTTTGAAACCGGATTATCAAAAATAAGTGGAGGCCAGGCCCATGTTCCATCTTTTTTGATCTTGAGATAATTCAGAGTACCCGCATTCATAGCAGCCATTTCAGGTTTAACCCGTTGCAGACAGGCAACCGGTTCGGAAATATCATCCCCCATAACGCCTGTGGACATGTTGATAATCATGTCAGGAACCCTGTCACGAATGGCACCGCATATTTCCGCGACAACATCGGGATCCCATGTGGGAAAACGCCCCATTCCGGGTCCCTGCTGACGAAAATGACAATGGACAATGCTCGCACCGGCATTATAAGCCTGCTCAGCGGCATCCGCCATTTCCCGGGGGGTTACAGGAACTGGATGCATATTGGGGTCTGTCAATACACCTGTCAGGGCACAGGTCACAATCACTTTGTCACTGGATTTCATAACCATCTCTCCACAAAATTCAACATGAACTGTTGATTTGATTAATCATAATAAATAAACCAAGCACTTGGTTGGTTGACTGTAACAGGCTCTAAATAGAGGTGCAAGTTCTGGTTTTAAAAATATTGTGAGAGACTACGACTTCCAGGCATGAGCCAACTGTTGTCATTGAGAGCGTTTCGGAGTCTACTGGATGTCACCTTACCAAAGCGGATTTCCATTGTTTTTCTGAAACAATATATCATGAAAGCGAGTGGGCATAAGACCTGAGTATGTTCCAGCGATACAATCTGGTTGATGAAAAAGACATTGCGGACATGAAATGGAAAAATGCTTCGTCTGTTAATTCTGAAGACATGAAAAAGAAATTGATTCAGGCAGGATTTGATCCGGAAGAAATGCTTTAAGCGTTGCTCCAAACATCATCTCTCCATAAAAAGCATTTTTGAAATTTTCGTGAGCGATGTCGGTTGGCTGGTGATTCGAATCCGCTACTGGACACCTATATGGACACCACTGAATCTTTTTAATGGGGACTTATTGATGTAAGTAAGTGATTTTATTGGTGGCGGGGGCCGGATTTGAACCGACGGCCTTCGGGTTATGAGCCCGACGAGCTACCAGACTGCTCCACCCCGCGATCCATAGGAGAGAATTAAACTATCAAAATGGAGCGGGAAACCGGGCTCGAACCGGCGACCCTCAGCTTGGAAGGCTGATGCTCTAGCCAACTGAGCTACTCCCGCTTCATTTGAAGAGGCCTAAGCTATTAGGTCTGTAAGGAATGTCAAGAGAGAAATCAAAAA
Organism: SAR324 cluster bacterium; assembly: GCA_015232315.1. Lineage (NCBI taxonomy): Bacteria > Deltaproteobacteria > SAR324 cluster bacterium. Next base: position 81,716 of record JADFZZ010000002.1, read on the forward strand.
AATCATGAGGCTATCAATACAGGCGCCATTGACTGGGGCTTGCTCATAATTTTCGGCTACAAAACGTAGGGGCGAACCTGTGTGTTCGTTCAGTTCAGGGCTGACACACAGGTTTGCCCCTACAGTACAAAACCCAAGGAGGGAAACACATCAAATCTCCGGTTTTGATATATGGCCGAAAATTTGATCGACCCCCAGCAAGCATATATATTCCCCTGAATCAAAGAATTTTTTTCAATTGCCTGAAAGGGTTGTGAACAATGTAGGTTCAGTGGTCAATTCCATATGAAAACGATGGTTTTGAGGTGTTCGGATGGACAGACGGACACAGGGATGTCCATCGGATGACGTTGTTGTTTTAAAATACAAACCGATTGGTGTGGTAATTGGTACCACTGCGGGGATTGTGGCATGCGCCACCAGTTCGAATTTATTTTGAATGTCAGTGCGAGCTTTTCCAATGATGTGATTTACCAGTTCTCCCAGTGCTCCACGGACATCATCTGACATATAGTGTGTCGGAATCTCATCTTCTGGCATTCCCATGTTACGCAGAGCTGCAGTGACCAGTTCCAGGGCAGCATCTCCTGAAAAATTTAATACCATCAAGCCCTTATAGTTTCCCCAGAAATTTACAAAGGCGCCAATGTCTTCTGAAAGCTGAATTCCAGGAATAAACTGGGCTGTTTTGGACACTGAAACTTTAAGCTGGCATGAACGTTCAATCACTTCTTTCAAAGCATCTTTGAAAATACTGGCAATCGTCAAAATAGATGTATTCATAAAATCCTTTCAGGTAATAAAAACTTAAAATGCTATAATTTCTGAAAAAAATTGACTTCCGTCTGATTATATCATCTCAACGAACTTTCATAGAATTCATAAAAAATAAAAAATCATAAGAAGACTTCAACGGAATTGATCTGCTGTGTGTAATGTGTACCCTTTAAAACTCATAAGCATAAGCAATCGATGCCTGGTTGGCCCCCATGGTTTCGCCAGTCATCAATTGTTCTTCCACCATCACCGCAGTCGCATTGAAGGTCCAGGTCGAAGGACCTTTGTCCGGATTCCAGATCCAGGCATTGCTACCGCCCATTTGAGCCACAGGTTGCGCGGCAAAGCCTACCAGAACAGTTTTGAGGGTTTCACCAAATTCGTACATCACCACCAGATTTTCCTGGATCTTATCCAGATCACGCCAGTACCCGAAAGGTGTTGCCTCGTTTTCGTAAAACAACAGATGCGTGTTTTCAGGCACATGACTCAGATAACGGTATGAAACCACCGGCATGATAAACAGATTGCCAAACTTGCCTTCCAGTCCCCAGGAAGTTGCCATGTGTGTCACTGGAACCGACATCATTTCTGTGGCGGTTCCATCGGTGTAGAGATGGTTGAAATTCTTTTCATCAAAATAAATTATTTCACCCTTCAGGACAAAACTCCCCATGGCCGCATCCAGTTCCATGAATCCGAAATTGGTTTCCCTGGTAATTTCCGTAAAATTATCCACGAGGGATCCTGACGAAAAAGTAGAACTGACATTAGCTTGAGGATCTGTCGAAAAACTGAAACGGGCGTCATTCTGGGGATCGGCCCAGTGAAAAAAACCAAATGCGATATCAAAGGAATCCAGTGAAAGGCCATAGCGAAGCCCCCCTTGGGCTTGCAAAAATGTCTGGTCTTCACCTTTGCCGTTTTCTTCTTCAGCCGTGTACTGATCCCGGTAACGGGTAAATGCGGTGCCCACACTTTCCAGCTTGAACGGTGCGAGATAAAGGGTCACGGACTGGACATCCCCCTGCCATTGCCAGGTGAATGCCGGAACAGGTTGTTTTTCTGATGAGGAGTTGAATAAATCGCCAGTTCCCCCTTCCGTTTTGTTCAGCACATCCAGCACTCCGTTAAAATTGACTTTGCCCAGTTTTATCACCTGAAAACCTCCACGGATGGTATTGCGTCCGTTCCGATAATTCACATACGCTTCATGGACATTGAAGCCATACGCCTCGGAATATTTGTCAGCATCCTGTGTCTGGGAAAAATAGATAGAATAGCGGTAATAATGATTCCAGTTAGCGGAAGTGTTGAGCTTGAGTTCACCAGTATAACGGTTGATGAGTTTGTAATCCTGTGAATCCTCAACCACGCCGGGCAGATTATAACCGCCCATTTTCGTGTATTGGGTAGACGGGGTGATGGACCAGGTTTGCTTGAAGCGGAAGGTAGGAGTGTAAACCGGATCTGAAGCAGGCATAGCGGCAGGTGTTTCTGTCATCGAAGGATAAGCGTCCAGCATGGTTGGTGCGGCCTCCAGCATCGCAGGAGAACCGCCGGCATCCAGCCCGGGTTCAGTCAGTGAGGGTTCGGTGATTCCCGGATCAGGCTGTGCGAATTCTGCATCCAGGGCAGGTTCTTCAATGGTTGCGGGTGTTGATCCTACATCTGCGGGTTCCTGCCCCATGGACACTGGAACCATCAGTCCTGCCATCCCTGCCATAATAAAAAATCTCAACAAATTTTTATATAAAGGACGCATCATCTCTCTCCTGAAAAATACTGATTTGCGGGAAAATCAAAACTCTCCCATGAACATGCATAGGGGCACGATCAATAAACATGATTCGGATCAATCCGTCAGAAACAACACACTGGATCCTGCCGTTTGAAGAACAGGATCCTGTTTCATATCCAGATAAACCTGATATTTCCCGGATGCGTCTTTAGTGATATCTATCTGGGTTTCAAAAACATAGTTTTCTTCATTACCCTGAGTGCTACGGACCCGCACCACCGTGGCCATCCATTCGCCTGAGATCTGATAGTAGAACTGTGGAAAAAACCGATACACTTTCCGCATCACATTGCTGATGTAGTAACTGATCAGGACCGGAACTTTTTTCTGTTTGTGATAATAGGCAATCACCAGCTCATACTGGGAATCTCCTGCTTTTTTACGGGTGGTGATCTTGACATATTCAGGCGCTTTTTCCTGTTCCTCGCACACCGATTCATAATTGGGATCATCCAGTAACTTGAAATCATCCGTGTCAATATTGGTTCCACGAATTGTGCTGGAACTTTGATTGGCTTGAAAACTGGTGCATTCCGTATTGGCCGCGATTTCACATTCCGCGCATAAGAAACTGCGTTCTCCCCGACTCACTACACATTGTGGTGCGGTTTTGCCCTGAACAAAATTCACTCTTTTATACCCACCGTCCTGAACAATATGGGCTCGCTCAATTTTGGAGGTACGGATAGCAAGATTGGCCGCCGCGCATTCCTGTCCTTCACAGGGACTCATCCGTAGATGAGCGCTCAATTTTTCACGCAGAAGAGGATTGGATTCTTTGGACTGTTTGACAAACGCCTGAATTTTTTCCTGAGTATCCAGATCCTTGCAACCAATCGCCCACACTGAAAATGGAATCAGGGATATCAGTAAGGTCAGAATCATTTTTTGAAACTTCATATCAACTCCATGATTGATTTGAAAAATAGGCTTTAATGTTAAGGGTTCTCCTGAAACCCTCTTACTACAAAAAAGGAATTTCTGACAAGGATTTATCGAATAAAATAAAAACGGAGACAACATTTTTAATATAATTCTGATCCTTCATATACAAAGATGATATCCTGGACAAGAGTTTACTGCTCAAAAATCACTTTGTTTATTAAAATCCATCTGATAAACGAGAAAAGCCGGAGGTGATAATTTTTATAGAAAATTATCGCATACTTAACCAATGATCCATGTCAAGATCGCTCGGACAGAATCTTAAAGATCTCTCCCATTGGTCGAGATGACACACGAATTCGGTGTCACTTTTTTGTCAGGGGACATTATTTTTTAATGAACAATTTAAACAGGAGGCACTATGCAACCCTTCAAATCGGGTATGAAATGGTTAATGACAGGATTATTCGTGATCATGCTGAGCATGGTTTCAGGAAGTTCTGTTTTCGCGCAAAGTGCTGAGATGGAGTGGGATGACATTCCATTATCTACCGGGGATGCAAAACTATATCTAAACAGTTCAGAGAACACTGCCGACAGAGTAAACATATTCTATATCGGACCTGAAGACATCAGCATTTCACAGTACCGGATGTTTCAGAAAGCCTATGACTACAATGGCAATCTGCAGGATTTTTCTGTCAGTCCACCCCAGGCCACCAGCCGTTTTTATTTCAAACTGGGCAATGCGGCAAAATATCAGGTTGCCATTGGCGCCTTTGACAGCGTTGGCAATCTGCTTCACATGAGTGTGGCACGACAGCTTGATTCCAGTCTGTTGAACCGTGATATGGCCACGAAGCAACAGGCGGAACAACTGCGGGTTTCCAGCCAAATCGTGGTGATCAACGGACACCCCATGGCGGTGGTTCTTGATCCGCAGGAAGGCAGTTTTCCCTCCATGACCCTGAAGGCCTCCATTGTTGGTACTCCTGAAACACTGAGCGGATGGAGCATCGAACACGCAAGCATTGAAGAGTCTGGTCAGGCACAACAGATCAAACAGGTGACACAGTACAACAATGCCAGTGTCTGCGATCAGCCATTGGATATCGCCGTGCTGGTGGATGATTCCGTCAGTATGAAATCATCCACCACCTGGCTGTTTCCCAATCTGGAAGAGTTGTTTGTCAGTTTGCGGAATTCCTGCATGAACTGGCGGGTGAGCCTCAACGCGGTCACTCCTCAACGCGGAGTTCCGGCTGATTTTCAGGACAAATCGAGTGTTCTGCTGAAACAACTGGCGCAGGATTTCCGGTTTGATTCCGTACAGACGCCCTCTGCCGCCGAACTTCAAAATCTGCTGGAGTCCATGAACTGGAGAGAGAATTCCCGCAAGGTGGTTCTGCTGTTTGTGGATGACACCCTCGCGGGCAACGCGGACGATTACAACCAGTTGAGCCAATTATTGAAAGCCCGACAGATTCAACTGCATGGTTTCATGCCGCAACCCGATGTGATGATCCAGAAACTTGCGGGAAATTCTCAGGGAAGCATCCTTGAGCTGTATGACTCACCCACAACACTGCTGACCCAGTGGGGCGCACCCCGAAGAGAAACTGGCATCGTCTGGGACGCCTCCAATCTGGATACCGGCAAACCGCATCAGGGAACCCTGATTCTGACTGTCAAATCCGAGACCGGAACATCAGACCTCAGGCTTCCGTTTCAATACACAGCACCGGCTCCGCTCAAACTGCAATTGCTTCCACGAACCCGTCTGGTGAATCAGTCTTCCTGGGAACGTGAAACCGATCTGCCGCTCACCGTCAAAGTCAGTCAGCGTGATCCGGATATGACGCCCCCAAGAATGACCCTGCATTATCGGGATTCCCGGCAGGAAAACTGGCAATCGGTGCCCATGAACGGAATTGGCAATGAAGAGTACACTGGCGTTATTCCGGCTTATGACATGAACGTGTATGGCATTCATTATTACATTTCCGCTGAACTGGAGGGCGCAATCTGGACCCTGCCTTCTCAGGAACCTGAGCGTCAGCCGTTCAGTGTCGCAGTGACCCCCAATATGCCGCCACAGTTCAGCCATAAACCACCCACCGCATTGACGGAAGGACTGGATTATACCGTGCATGTGGAGGCCAGTGACGAAACCACCTTCATTTCCGCCATCCGGTTGTATTACCGTGTTGCGGGAACAGAACAATATACCCTGAATGAGCAGATTTTTGGCCGTCCCATGGTTTCCTACGAGGGCGTGATTCCAGGAAGTGCGGTCACTGCGGATGGACTGGAATATTATGTGGTGATTGAAGACAACAAACGGACCTATGCCACGATTGGTTCCCAGGATCAACCTGTTCAGGTGTTTTCTGTTTCTTCCAAACTGGATAAAGTCGCGTTTGAGCCAAAACAGAATGAAAGAATAGTCAACATTCCTATATCATCATCGAACGCATTAATGGGAAACGGTTTTTTCGTTACCGCGGATTCCATAACGCCAGTGGCAGGAGGTCAGGAAGCCTCAGGGAATGTATATATCGGAACCTCAGGAACCCCGCAATTATTGAGTTTCAGCGGCAAGATTAAAGTCGATTCCAATTTACAGACCTGGCGTAGTGTCACCAGCGGAACGCTGATCGCCAAAAATATCAAACGTAACAGAAACAAAGGCCCGGAGGATTTCAGATTGTTCATGGGAGCGCTGACAGGTGACAAATCGGTGATAACACCGGCTACCAATGGAAAGTATTATAACATGGAACCGGCGATTCCCAGCAACATGTTTCAAACCATCACCATGAACGGCACAACCGTCACATTGCCGCTGACCATTCAGGTCACACTGCTTGATGATACCTACGATATCCCGCTGAGCACCTTTCAACTGGATCAGGCGGGGGTGAAGTCCGGAGGCAAAGTGACCATTCCCCTGCCGGAGATTCCCCTGAAAAAAGATCCTAACAATAAAGACCCGAAAACCAACAAACCCAAAGCGAAGGTCGCGATCTCCAACGCCAAGGTCACCATTGATCTGATCGCTCTGTTTTTTGATATTTCCGGCACGGTAGGGTTTACCGATGAATACAAGGCGGCGGCCCAGACTGTTGAAGCCGCGGATCTGGCTGTCGGGGTCAGTTGGGACCCCTGGTACCTGAAATCCGTGGGGGTGGTGCTGTATCCCAAGGCCGGAGTCATGCGGTTTCCTTCGGGTCCGGTCGGCATGGAGCCTTCCGAGTTTGGCGTGAATTTTACCAACAATAGAACCAGTCAGGAAATTGAATTATCAACCAAAGCGGTATTACGGGATACAACGGGCTATATGGAGCAAATATCTGACAGCCTTGGTAAGGAGTTGTTGCAATATAATGCCGCTGGAATCATCTATATTCCTCCCCAAAATAACGTGCTCATGAAATTCACCGGGAATGGAAGATTTCTGGATTGGTCAATGTCCAATGCGGAAGCCTACCTCAAGAATAACGGCGTAGACTTTAAAATGAAGACCAACATTTGGGGAGTATTCGAGAGCACATTCAATGGCGGGGTCGGATCAGGCACATCATCTAAAAGGTGGAAATTATTTGGTCAATGGATAACAGAAGAATCCATCAAAACCTCAGCGAATTTCAGTGGGAACATGAAAGTCAAAATTCCTCGAAGTATTCCCCTTGTCGGTGGTAAAACGATAGGAAGTATTGGCGGAAGTGGTTCTGTGGACAAAGGAAAAAGGCGCAATTATATGTTTGACAAATGGTGGGATTGGAAATCCATCAATGAAGGGGAAATCAGAATTGAGACCGATTTCGGGGTGGCACGACTCTGGATTGAAACCCGATTTCTTCCGTCCTTGAAGCTGGATGGCGGAGCAAAATGCGGTTCGTGGATTTCCTGGCTGGGATGCCGGGTGATGGCGGGTGATCAGGCAGTCATGATCATGAGCCTTGGAAAACCTGGACCCTCCCGGAGTCTGTCGCCTGAAAAATCAAAATATCTGTTCACCAATGGCCGACGCCTGAGCGAGGAATATGTGACGATCACCCGTAAGGCTCCTGATGCCCTGATTGTGGTGCAGGGAACCAACGCGGTCATCCCTGAATTTGACGTGACCATGCCCGATGGCACAACAGTGTACCTGATGAAAAATCATCTGTTACGCACGGAGTTGACTCATCGGCAAACTGGCACAGACAGTACGGTTCCAGACCAACTGTTCAAATCCAGCGCGGAACGTAATGAAACCGTCTTCGCGTTCAAAACGCCCGCACTCGGCGATTACAAGGTCAGCATCAACAATGCGGATGCTCTCGGGGGGTATGAACTTCAGGTGGTTATGGGAAATAACGTCCCCACCTTCCAGATGAAAACCCTGAATCTGGTCTCCTCAGACGCTGACAAGTACAGTTTTGACATCACCTACGATCTGGATGACGCGGACGAGGAAGACACTATGGAGGTGAATTTTTATCTCACACGGGATCTGGATTTAGGCTCAGACAAAATTCCTTTGGTGGCTGGATACAAGGACAATCTGACTGAGATAAATTTTAATGAAAATCTGGACTCTCTCGGCACTGAGATGGCAACCCCCGAGGAAGCGGAACAACAGACAGAGGCACTGGAAGACGCAGGGCTGAACAAGCGTGGAACCAATCTGGGAGTGCTTGCCGCGGTAGACCGCCAGATGCTGGATTCAGCATATTACGATGTGATCGCGGAAGTGCTGGATGGCAACTCGCAGACATTTTACAGTTGGAGAAAATCTCAGGGAGGCAGTTCCGGGAAACTGTCACGGCACTCCGCACTCCGACAACTGGACAGCGGCCAGATTGAGGTTCCTGAGCCTTCCCGTGTGACCGGTCAGCAGGACAGTAACGTGTTTGCGCTACAGCAGGCCAGTCCGCCGGCAAAAGTGACCGGTGTTTCCGCCACCGCGCAGGATACATCGGCCCTGATCCGCTGGACAGCACCCACAGAAACCAACCTGAGCAGTTTAACCATCACGGTGGAAGATCTGACCGATACCACGCTCCCCCAACTGCATTACGTGGCAAATCCCTCTGCCGCCTCTTATGAAGTGACGGGTCTGGTCAATGGACATAACTATGGAGTGACCACAATCGTGACCAATAGTGACGGCACCGGCAGTCTGCCCAGTGATTTTGTGCGGGTCACGCCCGGCGGTGCTGGCGAAAACGGAACACCGGATCTGGTCATGAATCTGAACGAATCCAGGCTGGTTGTCGCGTCCAACTTCAAAAGCGCGAAAATCACCATGAAAGTGACCAATATCGGAAACAGGACGGCAACCAGCGCGGGAATGCGGGTTTATTTTGTGGGTTTGACCAATGAGCATGTGGTCATGGAATCTGACACGGCCATCAACTCGTTGGAACCAGGCGCGTCTCAAACCATAGAAATGGAGGTCACACCGGGAATTCTCGCCAACTTCCTGTTGAAGAACAATCCCTTCAATCTGCCCAACCAGCCGGTTCAGTTCAAAATTTATAACACCGCGCCGCTGGAGATACGCACCGATAACAATGTCGGAATATTGACCCAAGCCCAGTTTGAGAATGAAGAGTCCATTCAGGTCAACCTCAGCGCTGGCTGGAACCTGATCGCTCCACCGGTCGCGACTTCCATCACCGCGACGGCCAATCCGTTGTTTCCGGCCAATAATTTTGATTCCCTGTTTGGTACGGAGGCTGAAATCTGGACCTTCCGCAACAAGGAATGGTATTCCTATAACAGCAATCTGGCATCGGGTTCGCTCCAGCAGATCATGCCGGGAGAATCGTTCTGGGTCTATGTGCCAACAAGTAAGACCGTGAGCTACACCGGCGTGCCGTATCCGTTCAATCCTGACTCAGTCGCGGCCAAAATCGCGTTCAAACTGCTGGCCACCGATTATGACAAACTGACCGATAAAGGGTTGACTCCGGAACAGATCAGTAAAATTGACGGATTGTTTGACAAGGATTATGGCTCCATTGAGGAATTCCTGATTGCGATAAAAGGAATGCTGGATGCTGATGAAGCTGAAACTTTTGGTCCCGCGATTGGAGAAGTCGCTCAAAAAGACAATTCCTGGCAGATGATTGGTGTGGGTCAACACATTGACAATCCGCATCAGGTGTATAATGGCACGGTTTGGGTGGCCCGCAATGGCCAATGGGTGAAAAACCCTGATTCTGTAGAACCCGGCGAAGGCCTGTGGTTGCACCTGAATTAAACGTTGAAAACAGGGTGGTTGGGGCATGTAGGGGCGACCCGCCGGTCGCCCTGTGCCAACAAAATGAACGAACCTGAAATTTGTTTTGGGTGGAATATCTGGGCGATCCGCCGACCCCCACCCTGACATGTGGGCATTGCGGTAGGGGCGACCCGCCGGTCGCCCTTTGGGAAATGCATTAACAACCCTGATTTGTTTTTTGGGGAGGATGAATAACAGGGCGACCGGCCGGTCGCCCCTACCGCAACGTATTTAACAATCCTGAAATTTGTTTTGGGTGGAATAACAGGGCGACCGGCCGGTCGCCCCTACCATGACATTGGCAATATTTGGGCGACCGGCGGGTCGCCCCTACGGCAACGCAATGAACGAACCTGAAATTTGGAGGAATTATGAAAAAATTGGTTTTGTATCTGAATGTTTTGTTGGTCCTGTTGATAACCTCAGGTTGTGGAGATTTATTCAGCAAAAAGAAAGGAAACACTGACAACGAACTGCCCCCCTGCATCCCCGGCATTGACACGGGCCTGCCGTGCAGTGGCGACGACACCCCTGCAACAGATGAAACCCCGACGGCCCGCAAGAAATAAGATCCCCACTTCCCACTCCAGACTCCGGTGAAGGCCGGAGTCTGCCGCTCACAATTCCAGATGTTTGAGTGACATTTTTTTATCCCGCGTCACGATAGCGATTCCCGTGATCTTTTCCGTTAATAACATAAGCATGTCACATTCCCCAAACCTGAATGGTCTTGCCTTCAAAGAATTCTGTTCTGTGCCAGATTTTGTCGTCCCATGATTTTTCGGGGTCTTTGTCAAACAGCACCAGATGACCGTCTTCGGTACCGGAGATGTCCATGTAGTTCCAGGTTTGCCGGAGTCCGTCAGCCAGCACTTTCTCCAGCGCTTGCCGATGTGGGACTTTCAGTTCGATCACGGTCTTCTGTGTGCCTCCGCTGAATGGCCAGATCACCAGCAGGTCGGTGCGTTTCAAGCCGAGTCCGTATTCCCGTTCAAGGCGTCCGCCACCATTGATAATACGCTGGAGAAATGCCTGCATCAGCAATTGCGGACCGGCTTCCTTGTATTGAAACCGTTCCAGCCACGACTGGGAATGCTCCCGAAAAAATTCCTGGAACGCGCCCAGCAGTTTGCCGGTGTCCAGGCGACCATCAGGCAAGACATACCAGGCGGTTTGCTGAACCATGGTCTCCTGGGTGGTCTGCGTCAGCGTTCTTGGAATGATTTCCTTGTAGATGGCATTAGCAATTCTCAATTGTGGTTTCCTCACAATCAATCCCAGGTCGGTCACGTACTGGATATCATCTTCAGGCAGGGATTGGGGATCAGCGCCGGTCAATATCAGGTTCATGATGTTCCTGACCCTGGGTTCCAGCAGTTTGTCCGCCAGTTGATCCAGATGGGTTTCCCGTCGCAGAATCAGGTTTTCCTTGGCCTGTAGAATATGTTCCCGGGTAAGGGCAATTGTGCGATCACGGTTTTCTTCAATTTCAAAGGTCACTTCATAGGCCAGGGCGTTGACCAGCCAGGGCTGGCCTTCAGTCAGATCCCATGCGGACTGAATCGCCTCAGGCGTGAAAACCTGTCCGGATTCATGAGAGTGTTCCATATATAAACGATGAATTTCCTCCTGAGAAAAATTACCCAGTGTCAGGGATTTTGCCTTGATATTGAAGGCACTTCCGCCGGTGATCACTGTTTTGCCCTCATCGGTGTGCATCCGGTAATCCCGCACGTCTCGCACTCCGCATAAAACAACTGTTTGGGGAAACGATTCCGGACGGTCGGTGTATCCTGCTCTCAATTGCCTCAACACAGAAATAAGGGTATCGCCCACCAGTGAATCGATTTCATCCAGCAACAGAACTGTTGGTTTCGGGGAACGTCGGCTCCATTGAGTGAGCAGTTCTTTCAAGGCTTCCTGGGGTTGCCATTGTTCCTGAATGGATTTGCGGATTTCAAGCAGTGATTCATCTTCCAGCCTGTTCCTTGCGGCGGAGGCGACCGCGTCCATGATGGAAAAAACACCGGCCCTGACATCTTCCCTGGCGGCCTGAGCGCCTTCCACATTGAGTGAAATATATCGTGGAATTTCCAGAATGCAAAAAGATCGCTCACATTTGGCAACTTTTATGCCGCCCATTCCTTCAAAGAGGTGATAATCTTCACTGTTATTTATCGTCGCTGTCCCAAAAGAGACATGTTACCGTCTTGACAACGGCTTCCTGTCTTTGTCAAGAATCCTCTGTGACCGGGGCAGAGATGTTTCATGTCATGTTCTAACAAAATCCGGATTCTGTGGAACCCAATGAAGGGCTGTGGCTGCACCTGAAGTAAATAATGATCTGGTGAATATGAAAGGAGAACATTATGAAAAATGTCATGTTAAAATCAATAGTTCTTGTGGTTGCATGGGCCTTCATCATGCCGGGATGTCAACCGGAAGAAGAGGAAAAAACAACCACTACCAGCACACAACAGAAACAGGTTCAGGAAACGTTCACGCAGAATACAAGCATTGTTTTGACTAATTCAATCATTGATCTTCCGGACAGTCTGACCGCCTCCTCATCTTCAAGTCGGGTTATCTTCGCAGAACGGCGCGAAGATGGCGGCATTGCGGGAATTTACTCTGGGATCACGCATTACGTGAGCATGGCGGAACAAATCAAAGACTTTGTCAAAGAGATCATGACCGGCATTGTGGCCCACGATGTTCTACAAAATGTGGCGCCCGGTGAATTGGTGGATGTCCCAAAGGATTCAAGTGATCCTGACGCGCCTACGCAGATCATGGTGGAGCAATTGACAGGAGAAACCTATGAATGGAAAGTCTCTTTGTATTTTAATGATGTGACCACTCAACCGGGAATGATTGCCCGTTTTACGATTATTGGCGAAAGCGCCAAAGGTCGTATTTTATGGACCAATACGGAAGAAAGCGAAGAACTGGTCAGTGCGGGAATCACTGGAGTTTCAATCACTCGAAGCATTGATGTGACGTTTGACGCGACAGCCGCCACAAAAACAATGGAAGTCAAACTGGTGCAGGATCTGACTCAGTTGAGAACCTATGCGGAAACGAACTGGGCATCCCTCAGTTCAACCCAGAAATCAGCAATGGATCTGGGGCAACCTGATAAAGTTTTCGTGATGGTGACCTATGACGGTACAGAGTTCGTCATCAATGGAACTTCCTGGCATCCCGGATGGGCAATAGAAGCATCTCTGAATAACGAAAACTCATTTTGGGGAGAAGGTCGAAGCATGTATGTGTTTAAGGCCAAGGCTATTGAAGCCACAACCGAAGGAGCCAAGCTGTATCTTGCGTTGCCCGTGGAAACCACCACCGATGTGAGCAATATATTCACAACCGATTCCGTGAGCGCTGTGTTTGGCAACCTGATGTTAAGTCAGGTGAATACTCAGATCGCAAAACGTCTGGATGAGGTGGATGATGCGGATATCAAGGGGACTGCCGCGGCAGAAAAACAGGAAGGTTTTTATATGTATTACTGGATGCTGGGAAGCGGATTGCCTGTGGATGCTCTGGCTGTGCATGGAAACACCTTCACTCAGGCTGAAGTCACAGCGGCGGCGGCATTCTGGAGTGGAAGTACCGGCATATCCGCCCTGTATTCAACGGATTACAATCGTGATGGTACGGTCGATTATCATGATTTCAACACTGTATTTGGTACTCTGGGAACTATCTTGAAAACCACCTATTATTATATGACCATGGCACCTGTGGCTGTCCGGAAATTCAATGCGGGAACCCAATTGACCCTTGCTGATCTCGAATCATTTATCAAGGCGGACGCGTCAGATGACAACAGCAAACAGAGTTTTCAGTCAGCGTACAATTCCATCAAATACATGATCAATCCTGCTTATTACAGGGATGGAACAGGATTTTTGGGTACCTATGACGAAACAAACAGCATTTTTTACAAGTATGTCAATAATACCTTATCTGCCAGTTCGGATGAATCCAGCATCAGTGATCTCAAATCTCTGGATTTAAGCTCCATCATCCCCTATGTTCCGGCGGATGTTGTCAGGGCGGCTATCAAAATAGAATAATACGCTTTATCACACCTGACGTAAGTTCTGGGCAATGATTTAATACTCAGGAGTAAAGTGTCCTTCCATTTAAGAAATTCTTCTCTAAAAAAATCCCCCTTTACAAAAAGGGGGGCATGGGATTTAACGCATAGAGTTACATCCCCCTAACCGATGATATCGAAAACCGCCAGACCAGAGCCTGTTTGGTTCAGACAGTTTTTTCCCCGGAGATTAGTCCCCTATTTTGCATATCCAGTCCTGAACATGAAATATCGAATGCCGAATGAGAAAAACAGTCATTTTCAGCACACCTCATGATTCGAAATTCCTTATCAATCACCTCAGACTCTGGTACATGCCAGAGTCTTCCGACATGATTCCACGTCAAAGCAAATATTTCTGCTGAGAATGCCTTAATTTTAGGCATGATCGAGAATGGTTGATTATTTTTTATCAACCTCACGCCAACGTCAACTCGCCTAAAAATGTTTTTAAATCAAATTATTCCAGTGTCTTACATTTTGTTAAAAAGAATGGCACACCTTCTGCTCAAAGGAATACAAGTTCATTTTAGAACTCTTAACAACTGATTCCCTGATCTGCCTCGAGCAACGGGTGAGGTAACACAAAGATTCAGGCTATTCATTAAGTAACGGGATCGGGGAATTGGTTTTTAATAACCTATTATTCAATTAAGGAGTCAGATGGAATTTTCAGCAGAAATGAAATATGTCCTGGATACAATCTGGTTGTTGATCAGCGGAAGTCTTGTCATGTGGATGGCCGCAGGTTTTGCCATGCTTGAGGCCGGATTGGTAAGAACCAAAAACGTCACAGCGATTTTGACAAAAAATGTGACCTTGTACGCGCTTGCGTGTATTGCGTATTATATCATCGGCTACAACCTGATGTATGGTTCAGGCAATGCCGTTTTGGGGATGGGTTTGTTCATGTCAGACATCACCAATGATAAACATAGTGTGATTGCGGACTTTTTCTTTCAGGTCGTGTTTGTGGCAACCGCCGCATCGGTTGTTTCAGGAGCTGTTGCTGAACGGATCAAATTCTGGCCATTCATGATTTTTACCCTGATTCTGACTTCAATCATTTATCCCATTCAGGGGCATTGGTCATGGGGTGGTAGCGCCTTGGGCGGATTGATGGATGGATTCAAGGATTTCGCAGGTTCAACCATCGTTCACTCTGTTGGTGGATGGGCGGCTCTGGCAGGTGTGTTACTGCTCGGACCTCGCAAAGGAAAATATGACGCACAGGGACGTGTCCATCCGATTCCAGGTTCCAATTTGGGAATGGCAACTCTCGGAGCCTTGATTCTGTGGCTTGGATGGTTTGGTTTCAATGGCGGATCACAATTGGCCATGGGATCAAAAGCAGATGTGGATGCAATTGCCAATGTGATTGCCAATACAAATATCGCGGCTTGTGCAGGAGCCGTAGTGGCAATGATTCTGACCCAGATTCTGTATAAAAAAGTGGATCTTACCATGGTGTTGAACGGTGCCTTGGCTGGATTGGTTGCAATCACTGCCGGCCCCGACTATCCAAACATGGGAATTTCCATTCTGATTGCTTCTATCGGTGCGGTTCTGGTGGTGTTTGCAGTTCCTTTCTTTGATAAAATGAAAATTGATGATCCAGTCGGAGCATTGTCTGTTCACCTCGTCAATGGAATCTGGGGAACTCTGGCGGTTGGAATCTTCAACCCTGACGCCTCTCTGTTCGCGCAAATCAAAGGGATTGTGATTGTCGGAATATTCACTTTTTCATGCAGCCTGGCAATCTGGTCATTGATCAAAATGACAGTCGGCATTCGGGTTCCTGAAGAAGAAGAATACGAAGGTTCAGATATCGCTGAATTCGGATTGGAAGCATATCCTGAATTTGTGGCTGGTAAAAACTGATTTCACACATTCTTCTTAAATCCTCCTCAGCGGGAGAGGCGTGGTCCTCTCCCGTTTTCATTTGCAGGAAACCAACTTTATCCTTTTCATTTCATTCCCTTCCGCTATCGCACTCCCAATAATCCACATTGATTGAGCATCTTCAAAATCCTGTACCTTGAATTTTCCCTTGTTTCCTCTTAGAGTCCGCCTTCGTTCATTTTTTAAATCCACTCGGATCATCAAAAGCAGGAGACATGCTAAATCTCAATTTATTAAATCCCCAACAACGCGAAGCTGTGGTGACCAGCAACGGCCCCATCCTGTTGCTGGCAGGTGCCGGAAGCGGAAAGACCCGGGTGATCACCAACCGCATTGCGTATCTTGTGCAAAACAAACAGATTCCACCGTCAAAAATTCTGGCAGTGACCTTCACCAACAAGGCGGCCAATGAGATGAAAGAACGGGTTAAGACACTGATTGGTCCTGATACCCGTTCCCCTTACATCAGCACCTTTCATTCCCTGTGTGTCGATATTTTACGCAAATCCATTGAACATCTCGGATTCCGCTCCAACTTCATCATTTATGACGAACACGATCAGCAGAAAGTAATCAAAGGCATACTCGAGGACTATGATCTGGAAGGATCTGATCTGAATGATGTCAAAATTGCGCATTGGGAAATTGGCCAAGCCAAAACACACGGCAAAACACCTCAGCATTTTCTGGAAATGCAGGGCTCACCCCGGGCCTTGATGCTGGGGCGGATTTTTCAGGAATACCAGCGGATTCTCAAAGGATGCAACGCCATTGACTTTGATGACATCCTGAACCTTGCACTCACTTTGTTTGAAGAACATTCCGGCGAAATGGAACCCATCCGGCAACGTTACCAGTATATCATGGTGGATGAATATCAGGACACCAACCGGATGCAATATCGCCTGTTGCTTCATTTATGCCGACATTCTCGGAATCTTTGTGTGGTGGGCGATGATGACCAGTCCATCTATGGCTGGCGCGGTGCGGATATCCGCAATATTCTGGATTTTAAAAAAGATTTTCCTGAAGTAAAAATCATCAAACTCGAACAAAATTACCGCTCAACCCAGATCATTCTGGATGCCGCGAATCAGGTGATTTCCAACAACACCGAACGCATGTCGAAAAAACTCTGGGCTCAGAGCGCCTCTGGAGCAAAACTGGAATGGATTGAGGCCACCGATGAATCGGATGAAATGCAGAAAGTGATTGATCGCATCAAAATCCAGCGGCTCAAACACCAGCGTAAATATATGGATTACGCGATTCTTTACCGCTCCAATTTCCAGTCCCGTGTCATTGAGGAAGCAATGCGCGAAAACAATATTCCATACCTGGTGGTTGGAGCCACCAGTTTTTATGACAGGAAGGAAGTCAAGGACGCACTCGCCTATTTACGGCTGATTTATAATCCACGGGATGAGGTCAGTCTGCACAGGGTGATCAATTACCCCAAACGCGGTATCGGGCAGTCATCGCTGATTCATGCCAACGAATGTTGCCGGGAATCGGGGAGGCCCCTGTTTGAGATCATGAGAAACGCAAGCAGACATGCGTCCATAGCCAAAGAAGCAGCGCATTCCATGGAGAATTTTGTCAGAATCATTGACGATTTCCGCCGTCAGTTTGAGGAACAGCCATTGAATGTTGTGTTTCGCAGAATTACCGACCAACTGGGCCTGGTTCGGGAACTGGAAAAACAATCCGGCGATGCCAAGGCCAGAGAACGAAAAATCGCCTGTCTGCATGAATTGTTACGGTCTATTGATTTATACACCAGCCAATATCCTGACCGCAAACTCAAGGACTATCTGGAGCGGATCATGCTTTTTTCCCGTGATGACGACAACAATGACAGTGAAAAAGACGCTGTGACACTCATGACTCTGCACAGTGCCAAAGGGTTGGAGTTTCCCAATGTTTTCATGGTCGGCATGGCTGAAGGCGTGTTTCCCAACAAACGAACCATTGATGAAGGCGGCGAACATGAAGAACGCCGGTTGTGTTATGTGGGAATTACCCGGGCTCGCAAGGAACTTACATTTTCCATGGCTCGTGAACGAAAACGCTATGGAGAGGTTATCCGCCAGGAACCATCCCGATTTTTGAAAGAAATTGACCCTGAACTGTTTCTGATTCCAATCGGCACAAAAATAAGCGGGGCTCAGAAAGAAGAAAAACGGATACAGGCACGTTCCGATTTCTTTGCGGCCATTCAATCCTTAAAATCACAACCAGGAACAGGAGGAAAATGATGAAACCATTGCATCTGATGATCATGATGACTCTGTGGGGCAGTCTGACAACCGGCTCACTCATGGCTGAAACCAAAGTATTGATCCTTGGGGATTCCCTGACGGAAGGCTTTGGCGTGGGAAAGGAAGAAGCGTTTCCGGCCCGTTTGCAAACTTCCTTGCAGGATCTGGGTCGAAAAGATGTGCTGATCGTCAATGCCGGCATCAGCGGTTCCACGAGTGCCAGTGCGTTATCCCGCTTGCGGTGGTACATGAAAAATAAACCGGATATCCTGTTGCTGGCTCTTGGCGGCAATGATGGTTTGCGAGGACTCGATGTGGAACAAATGCGAAAACATCTGGCCGGCACCATTGAATACGCCATGAAAAACAAGGTGAGGGTCCTTCTTGCGGGAATGAAAATGCCCTTCAATTACGGCGAGGCTTATACCCTGGCGTTCGAACAGGTATTTTTTGATCTGGGAAAACAATATGAGATTCCCCTGATTCCCTTTTTACTGGAAGGTGTGGGCGGACAACCTGAAATGAACTTGCCTGACGGCATCCATCCAACACCACAGGGACATGAAATCATTGCCGGAACCGTCATGAAATACCTGCTCCCCCTGCTGGATCAACCCTAGGAGTTTGTCTGACTTAAAAACTCGATTTGTGCAGGTACTTTTTTAACCACGAAAAACACGAAGGAAAAAAGGGCATATTTACAAGAAAACTTGAAAAATAGGGGTTCACTGAGGAATTCATTTGATAATGAAAAACAAGACAGAATAGTTTTCAATGATTTTCAGGAGAAGCGCAATGACAGTAAGAAGGATGATACTCTGCATGGTGCTGATCATAGCAATACCGCTATGGGCAGAAGCCGGGTTTTCAAGAACAGAAATTGAATTGATCGCGAACAAACTTGAAGGAGCCGATATACCCTCGGAATTTGTTTACAGAACTCTTGCAGACGAGCGTCTGGAAAAACTGGACATCGTGGTGTCCCGTAATGTTTTTAATCAGGAATCGCAACGGGACTATGAAAGTTTCACCAATGGATATTCCCTGCATGTTGCCCGACGATTTTACAAAAAATGGCATTCGAAATTAACACAGGCCAGTCAACGCTTTCAGGTGGATCCGCATGTGATTGTGGCCATTCTGCTGGTTGAAACCGCGTTTGGTCAATTTCCCGGCCAGTTTCCTGTCATCTCCGTGTATGCGTCCATGGTTCTGGCTTATGAGGAGTTGCGACTGGAACAACAGGAAATAGGGATTCCACCAGCCCTTTCAGAGCAGGATGCGTATTTTGAAAAACGTCTGAAAACCAAGGCAACCTGGGCATTGGAAGAACTCAGATCCATTCTCTTGATGGGTTCTCTCAAGAATATTGATATTCTCAATTTAAGAGGGAGTTACGCGGGAGCGTTCGGAGTGCCCCAGTTTATTCCGTCAAGCTATCTGAGTTGGGGTTATGATGGAAACCATGATGGTCATGTCGATCTGTTTCAGATTCCAGATGCTATTTATTCGGTCGCGAATTATCTGAGCGAACATGGTTGGAAAGGGACTGAGCTGACTCGTGCTGAAAATTATGAGGCTGTTTTGGGCTATAATTACAGCAGGATTTATGCGGATACGGTCATTCAGGTCGCAGGGAAGTTGAAGAAAAAAACATTATGAAACCGGTGGCCTGCCATCAGGCAGAATAACAGCCTGGATCCAGGCAATGAGTTCCACGTAATAATCATCGACACCAATGCCACGGCGTTTGTGTTTCCAGTGTTTCAGATACCAATCCTGTAACATGGCGATCAGAAAACTGACCGTGATGGAGGGATTCTGGATTTTGAAAATTTCCTGTGTCATGCCTTCCTTCAGGCATGTTAAAAAAATGTTCTCAATAAAAAATTCCCCGTCAATCAGTCGTTCCCGTCGAGCCTTGCTGAAATGCTGGCTTTCCATGTGAGTCACATAAAACCAGGGTTGAAGCAACTCTGTCAGATAGAGGTGCATGCGAATGTTCCATTGTAGTTTTTCCCAGGCGTTGACGTGAGATTCCCCGGAGTTCATAAAAATCTGTTCGACCATGGCCCTTCCCTGCTCCTGAATCATTTCCAGCAATTCTTCCTTGCTCTGAAAATAGGAATACAGCGATCCCAGACTCATGCCGGTGGCTTCACTGATATTGCGCATGGTCATGGCATGAAATCCCTTACGGATGCTTAACTTCAGCACTTCATCAAAAATGTGGATCAGATTTTTGATAGCAATGTCTTCATTCCGGATTTTGATTTTATCCCGGTTTTTCAGATACACTTCCCGGGCCAGTGTCTTTTTGAGCAACTCGGGACGTGAGGCAAACGCGTCATAGGTGAGCGGATTCATGCGGAATTCCGTTTGTTTTTGCGTCGACGCAGGCTGGCAACGATGCCCATCAAAAGAAGGGTTCCAAACACTCCAAGCAGAAAAGTAACTGTGGGCCGGGCATTATAATCCGTGTTCCACCACATGATGAATTTAAACAAGTATTCCTCCAGGGTGCTCTTCACAATGCTGTGTGTGGAAACCAGTGTCATCAGATAATCGGAGATCATACTGATTTCATGTGGAGGCAAATTGGGATGAGACGGGGGCGGTTTCGTTGTTTGAAATTGCGGATCGGTCAAATAAGTTTGAATCCAGAGTTTGACCGAAGCTTCAGCAGGTTGAGTCAGCAACTGCTGGCGTAAGGCCATGTATTTGGAATAAGGTTCCTGTTGAAGGCTTTGCATCTCTTCGAGTTGCTTGCGGTATGAGGTGGACTCAAGTCTTGTCTGGATGATGGAAACAAGTCCATCCAGCGCAAGGCCTTTGTTGTCACCAATACCATTCACACTGTGGCATTTGTAGCATTTGCGCGCCTGAAACAATTGAGAGCCGGCGAGTTTGCTTTCATCAGAAGGTTTTCCTTCCTGACGGACCAGTTTGAAAATCGTGGTTTCACCCGAAGGGTCAGGGAACATTCCTGCGAAATAGATCCCATCAGGCCCCTCTGCCGCGGGAACCAGTAATTGACGGTAATTCCCATGAAACCAGACCAGATGTTCCGGTTTTCCCTGCATGCCATAACCCTGTTTGACCGGATAGCTGGTCAGCATAACCTTACCGGCGTGAGATGGACCCATTTCAGAAGGGGTTCCTCCTTGTGTCACCACCAGGCGATTCTGCCAGTAAGGGAACCGGGTGTTTTTTCCCAGATACATCATGCCGGCCGGGCCGACGGAGCCGTACCAGATCCAGAAGCCATCGCCTTTCATGCTTTCATTGGTTCCATCCCACAGATAATTTTTTCCGGGCAAGGTCTCAATCAGCCGGTCACGGTTGGGGCCGTTGTCGGTGATGTAAAGGGTGTTGTTGTCATCCAGTGCCGGACCAAACGGATTGCGGAATCCATAAGCATAAATGTAGTTGGCGATAGAGTGCGGGTCCAACGGATTGTAAAACGGATTATCCTGAGGTGCTGAAAAATCCAGGTTCATTCGCAGCATCTTCCCATTGGGATTATCCAGTCCCTGCGCTTTGTGTGACGCATGCCCATCACCGACACCGACATAAAGCTTGCCATCGGTGCTGATCACACACTTGCCGATCTGATGCGAGATTCCAGATTCATCCTGATCGAAAATTCGGGTGAATTCTGTGAATTTTTTGGGTTTCAGACCAAACGCACGGGTTTCATGTTCAAAGCGCACAATTTTGTTATAGATCAGTCCGTTTCTGAAATAAATAGTGGTGGCAAAGATATAACCGGTTCCGGGATCAAGGCAGAGTCCGGCAAGGCCCAGTTCAGCGTTCATGTGAGGCAGTTCAGAGGGGGGGCGGTAAGCATTGACGTGTTCCTGATAGACATAAATGCTACGGTCATTGGTCACGACCTTGATGGTTCCCCGCAGTTCCGTGACATAATACAGCGGATCTTTGGGGTCCGGGCCCGGATTGGGCACAAACATGATTTCTACAGGAAAGGCCCAGCCTTGTGTATCAGCGACAATGGCATGATCCTTGACGGTGCCCCAGTCTTCCACGCCGTTACCCGTGCCTGCACACGGAAAAATAAACAGCAGGATTAAAACGAGTAGCCCTTGTTTCAACATAGGATTCATATAAAAAAAATTAAAAAATTTCATGAGAGCCACTCAAGATTTTTGAAAGGGTGTCGATAAGAAGTGTAATGAGAGCGATTACTTTCAGCATCAACCCGAAACCCTAACTCCAAGAGGCATTATGAAACGACTGAACAATTTCCCTGTAGAACGTCTTTGTATCCGAACACGTTGCGCGCATCGATTGAATGCGGAAGAAATGCTGATCCGCCGCGGAATGTGATTTGACCATATTTTTTACAAGCATCAAGCCAACGGATGACCTTCGCTGGCTTGAGGTGTTTTAAATCACTTCGCCAAACAGCGCAAACAGTTGAAACAACCCTGCGCAAGCCCCCAGAACAGCACCGACCGCAATCAAAATCCATTCATCCTGCTCAAATACCGGATGCAGAATCCGTTCAAATTCAAGAGGTGTCAAACTTTTCATGCGTTCACACAGCACCTGACTGACATTCATGGATTCCTCCATGTAGGGATGGAAGGCTCTGACCGTATCAGGAAGCGTCTGGACCACTTTATCACACGCCATGTTTTTCAAATCAATATATCCTTTGGTGGTTAAAACCAGTTGGAACAGAGGCTTGACCAGTCCAGCATAGTTATCGACCATGTGTTTGACATTGTGATGCACAATCTGCAGTACTTTGGCGGAATGGGTTCCATGAAGAATGGCATCCAGAATACGTTGCGGAGTCAACACCTTGCTCGATACCATCTTCCCATATTCCTCGGCCACTTCAGGTTGTCGTTTCAGAAACACGCCCTGAAAGGTAAAAGGTCCAACTTTTTTGGGTTCAATCGGTTTGAACACCATTTTTAAGGCGAGCCAGTTGGTGGCATATCCCACAAAGGCACCTGCCAGAGGTAGAATCCACCAGGCTTTGATAAAAAACCAGATACCCATCTGGAGCAGACCAAACAGAAATCCAAAATGAAATCCGGAATGTTCAATGAATTTGAATTCCCTGGATCCAACACGGAGAAACATTTCATTGCCCAACGCTTTGTCATCCATCAGGGTCCGGATGACCATCTGCTTGACATCAAACAAATCTTCAATGTTATTTTTCATTTCAGTCAGAACCTGCATGAACACCTCAGGCAGATCCCGTTGAATCCTGCGGAATACTTCATCCTTGACCATTTGCGGCACAGATTCCCAGAACGTGGGAGCGCTGTTTTCCATGATATCTTCAATCAGATATTCCGGCATGGTCTCCAGTTTATGGGCCATATGCTGTACTGCCAGGGAAGGATCAAAGTTTTCAAATAATTCCTTCACACTGATCAAGCGTGGAACCATGATGTCCACGGATAACGCCGCCATTTTTTCTGATTTTGCCGGAATGATCCCCTGCCAGCCGAGATATGGCGGATAACCGAAAAAATCGATAGGATAAAACATCATTTTAATGGCAACCACGTTGGTTCCCCAGCCCACAATAGCACTAATGAAGGGCATGCTGGCATACAGCCAGAAGTCTTGGGTTTGCAGAAGTTCAGTGAACTGCTGAAATAAAGTGATCATGAGTCAGTCCGGCAACAAGTCAGGATCATTGATAAGTACCCGAGCAAAAGTTTTTTAACAATAATAGGGAACCAGAAAAAAATGGTTAAAGATTTCTGGTCGGGTACTTAACCCGGTTTTATCCAAGATTTGCCCAGATGGTGCAGGGGGCACCATCCAGCTTGTCAATGAACAAGGGAGAAACCAGCATGTTATTGAGAATGGTCTCCTGTCCCACAGGTTCCAGATTCATGTCTTCCAGAACCATTACAGGAAATGAATGATTCAAAAAAGCTCGATGTGCGGCCCGTCCAATATCGCGATGAGCAAAACTGGAAAGAGAAATCACATCAAAGCCCAGAAATCTGATCTTTGGAAACTGATTACGCAGCCAGTCCGACATTTCCGGATGAAATCCGGGAGGACTTTTCCAATAGTTTTCTTCATGGCGTCGTGCATGCCATCCGGTTACGATCAGGACCGCTTTGGCATTGGGTTCCACAATTTCAGCAACGTTCAGCGCGAATTCGAGATGTTCCGGGGTGCAGACTTCAGCGTCTTTCAGGGGAATCCGTAAAACCTGAACAGGCGAACAGAACCAGAAATCATGAGCGTAATCTGTCAGCGTTTCACCATCCTGCCTGAAATGCGAGGGACAATCCACATGAGTGCCAAGATGGTTGGAAAAGGATAGTGTCGCGGTATTGCAACTGTCCCCATTACACATTTGTTTGTCGGGTGTGATCACGGCACCTGTCCCATTGCCATAAGCGGGCGTCCGGGCACCGAGGGGATAACTTAAACAGAGCATGCATACCTCACGATAGAGATTGAAAAGAAATTGTCTGTGTTTCAATTGAGTGGCACAGACAGCAGGTTATCGCAAGGCGGGATTCAGGGGAAGAAAAATGAGGACGGATACCATCAGAAATTTCTATTGCGTGGGGGGCGTCTCCGGCGTTTTCTGGAAGCGGAAATATTTCGAGGTGGAACATGATGAATGATGGTATCCTCTTCATCATCGTCCTCGTCCTCGTCCTCCTCCTCTTCTCGAATAACGTACTTGGAACTGGGCGAATGCTCGGTTGCCATGCCGCTAGTAAACAGTAAGAGGGGAAGGCCTACCGCAAATATGGCACCTGCGACAATACCCGTTCCAATTTCCATCCCCGGGATAAGAGCGTATAACAAATAACCAATTCCCACTCCAAATAAAATTAGAAGACTACTGACTATTGCTACAAAGACCAGAATCGGTATGATATATTGCATTTTAACCTCACAAACATTCAGGTTTTCAAAAAAGTAACGAATGACATTTTTCGGGATGTTCAATGAACTGATTTTACGAATCGTTCAAGCAAAATATTCTTAATAACCGCTTGCGTTTCGCCTATTCTCAAAACTTTCAGGGTCTTGTAGACGGCCCTTGGTTCTCCGTTTGGGATAAGGATCACCGGACGATGCATGTCATTCATCTGATTCAACAAATCGGAGACTTTTGCGTTGAATGTTTTAAAAGGGATTTTCTTGCTCAAGGGCAAGGATCGTTACCAGGATATCCGTTAAAGTGAACAAGACAAAATAACCTTCATTGGGTTCAAGTCCTGTTAATTCCATTCCGGATATCCTGACCGTGTATACAGGTGGATCCTGATGAATGGTTTGGACATCCGCCTGAGATTCCGCATCCACTTGTAATGCCAGGCATCGTGCCCGGATACGCTCAAGGTGTGAGGTTTTCCCCTGTTGTTTTAAATGAATCAAGGTTGCGATGGCCTGCTGATCATAAACCAGCCTTCTGATGTTATGACTCATACTGATTTAACAGTGCGTCGAGTTCTTCATCAGAAACAAGTCCATCCGTATTTCCCGCATGAATGACTTTAGCTCTGACAATCGCCTTTCGGTACTGTAAATCCTTCCATGCTCGATACATTTCCTGAAATAATTCATAAGGAACCAAACTTGAAATGGTTTTTCCATTTTTTGTCAGAAAAATCAGCTCATCAGTTGCCACAATTGCATTCAAATTTGCTTTTGCTTCTGAAACAGTTTTAAACATGATCACCTCATCAAGAAACAAGATTGTAACAGTTTTAATAAAGACTAAAATTTTGACTATTTTTTGTCAAGTTGGCGATGCTATGAACAAAATAAACAAAAAAATCATACAGGTTTTTTCTGGAGGCGGTTGTTGTGGACCGGTTTTTCCTTGAGCATCCTCAGCATTTCCGCAATGGAGCGTTCCAGTTGCGGATCTTTGCCTTTGGCGTAATCCTGAGGGAAGCATTCCACCTCAATGTCGGGTTCAACTCCCACATTTTCAATGCCCCAACCTGAGTTGTGAAACCACATGGAAAACTGGGGTTGGGTGGTCAGGGAACCATCCACCAGATGATACTGGTTATCAATGCCGACAACGCCGCCCCAGGTGCGTTTGCCAATCAGCGGACCTAATTGCAACGTTTTGAAACTGTAACAGAACATATCGCCGTCAGAACCGGAAAATTCATTGGCCAGTGCGATCAGATGCCCTTTCATGGTGTGATAGGGATAGGTTTCAGAGGCACCCCAACGTGGCACATCATAGCCCAGATGCCGGTGCGTCAGTTTTTCCAGAATCAATGGAGAAACAAATCCGCCTGAATTGTAGCGCACATCAATGATGAGTCCTTCCCGGTCTGTTTGCGCAAGATACGCCCGATGAAATTCAGCGATGCCTTCACTCTGCATGTCGGGCAGATGGATATAGCCGACTCGTCCCTCCGTCGCTTCCATGACTTTGCGATAGTTGTTTGTGACCCATTCCCGATAACGTGCCCGCTGATCCCGTCGCAGGGTTTGAACAAAAACATGCCGGACTTCCGCCTTTTTATCCGGACTTTTAATGGTGAGCATTACATTTTGTCCAGCCTGATTGACCAGTAATTCTTCAGGCGAAGTTTGACTGTTGATCGGCGTGCCTCCGATTGCCAGTAGCAAATCGCCTTCCTTGATTCTCAAGCCGGGTTCACAGAGCGGAGAATGTTCATTTTTTCGCCACACATCGCCCCGGTAGATCTGTCGAATGACATACGCCTTATGTTTTTTGCTATATTCCAGATCTGCCCCCAAAGATCCGATAGGATAAATCGGAGGTACATGGTAATCACCGCCATATTCATAGGCATGGGAAGTTCCCAGTTCTCCCTGCATTTCCCAGATGATATCCGAAAGTTCTGACCGACTGCCCACCCGTTCCAGCAACGGAAAATATCGTTGATAAACCTGATTCCAATCCACGCCGCCGAGGGTTTCGGTCCAGAAGAATTCTTTCTGAAGCCGCCATGATTCCTGAAACATCTGCCGCCATTCCGCGGGATAATTGATGGAAATCCGGATACGGTCCAGATCGATCCATCCGGTTTTTCTGCAAGGATATTCAGGGCCATCTTCGGAAACAACCACACCGGCTTCGACCACCCTTACTTCATGGGACGATAAATACAGCAGGGTGTTTGCGGCAGGTCTCAATTCAATATCCCCAACGTCTCTGGCCAGGATTTCCGCTTCCTGCTTTTCCAGGTCGTACCCCCACAGAATCCCATCTTCCAGGTCTGTTTCAAAGGCGGGGTCTTCGAGATCACCGGTCATTGGAAATTCGGTAAAGAGAATTTTTCCGGGCAAACCGACCACCTGCCCATAAATGCTTTCTGCCATGGGAAATTCAATGATTCTGTGTTCAATGCCTTCCAGATCGATCTTGATTTTGGTGATCGATTTTTCCTCAGGTTCTGCTTTTCCTCGTTTTTTCTTTGTTGATTTTGGTGATTTTTCATTTTGTGCCGCATCTTCCTCCTGTCCACGTTCCTTGCCGGGGGCGTAGGGTTGTGGATTGAAGGGACTGGTGATGTCATCTCTCAAGGTGATCAGATAGGGTTTGATGGAGCGGGTGAATACCGCCGCATATTGTACTGTGTCCCAGATGGGATTGTAACTTCTGGCGGAAAGGAAATAGAGCCAGCGTCCTTCCGGATCAAAGGACGGAGCAAAGTCATACCGGACAGGATGCGTGATCTGATGGCTTTTGCCGGTTTCCAGATTGAGTAGAAAAATCGCTGTCAATTCCAGACTCAGCGGTTTGCAATAGGCAATCCAGTTGCTGTCTGGAGAAAACACCACATCCGTGATTTCCTTGATGGGGGACTCATCCACTTTTTTACATTTCTGATTTTCCAGATTCAACAGATACAGATCCATGCGGCTGGTGGTGAACGCAAGCAGATTGGCTGAAGGTGCGCACACAATGGTTTGAACCCTTCCCGGCGGCAAGGGAATCAGCATTTCCGGTTCCACTGCCGGGATTTCTGAAAAAACAGCCAGGCATTCCTGATCTCCCTGCTGATCAGAGACTGTGACCAGTTTTCCATCAGGCATCCAGGCGATCAGGCGGTGTCGCACACCGTCGCGGTGTCCATACTGAACGGCCGCGTCTTCCCAGAGCGGCATGGAAAACAGTTTGCCTCTGGAGGTGACCGCAATTTTGTGTCCTTGAGGATGCAGGTGCACTTCTTCCAGATAATCCACGCCATACACAAATTTTCGTTGCAGGCGTGTTTTGGGTGAATGCCACTGAATGGGGATCTGCCAGTGTTCATCGTGTTCCAGATTCATGGCCCACAAGTCGCCTCCTGCCTGATAGACCAGATGCTGTCGGTCGGTCTGGACTCCTCTGACATAATAATTTTCCTGATGGGTCATTGCGGTGATTTCAGTTCCGTCAAGACCGCATCGGTAAAGATTCCCCATTTGTTCATGGTCTGAAACAAAATAGATATGGTCACCGATCCAGAACGGCCGGACCGGATTGCCTGGAAGCGCCAGTTTTTCAAATTTATTTTTACCGTTACGGTCAAGCCACACTTCACCCACGGTTCCGCCACGATAACGTTTCCAGCGAAAATTGCTGATGGCGTTGCGTCCCAGCACACAGCCCTTGCCATTGCCAGACTGATGCATGAACGTTGCCGGGCCAAAGGGCAGTGGTTCCACAGGGCCGCCTTCCAGAGAAACCTGATACAACTGGGCATCATCGGCACGATGTACCGCCTGATGGGCGCTTTGAAAAATGACCGATTGACTGTCGGGGGTCCAGCCCACCACATAACGGGTTTTACCAAGATACGTCAGCCTGAACAGGGGACTGCCTTCAGCGGAAAGGACATAGACATCGGTTCCACCTTCTTCGGAGGCACAACAGGCGATCCAGCGTCCATCAGGAGAAAACACAGGCGAAATGATTTCACCGCGTCCGCTGGTGAGTCTGTGGGCTTTCCCACCCCGAAGTTCCACTGTCCACAAGTCGTCTTCTCCCAGGAAAACCACTTGATCTTGAGAAACGGTTGGACTACGAAAATATCCCTGTTGCAGCACATCTTTTTTCAATAGCACTCCTTTCGATAAATTCACCTTGAATTCCACTGACACGCAAACCACCAGAAGGCAAATCCTCCGCCGGGCTGGTGTCATCACACTGTTTACCTTGATTTCCAGAATTTTGGGAGCTGTTCGCGATCTGGTGATCGCTCATGTATTTGGGGCGGGTTTGGCAACCGACGCATTTGTGCAGGCGTTTACGATTCCCAATGTTTTTCGCCGCTTGACCGCGGAAGGGTCCATGACCCTGGCCTTCATACCACTTTACACCGAAATACGGG
Organism: SAR324 cluster bacterium; assembly: GCA_015232315.1. NCBI lineage: Bacteria > Deltaproteobacteria > SAR324 cluster bacterium. The sequence continues at coordinate 111,057 of JADFZZ010000002.1, forward strand.
AAACCCAGGGGAGGGACAAGGCAAAAATCTTTGCCCAAAAAGTTATGGGACTGGTGTTCTGGAGCACGTTGGGCATCAGTCTGGCGTGTATTGTCTTCAGTCCGCAACTGGTCTATCTGTTTGCCGCTGGCTTTGCGGATACACCGGAACAGTTTGATCTGACGGTGTGGATGACCCGGCTGATGTTTCCATACCTCATCATGATTTCTCTGGTTGCCTGGGCCATGGGGGTGCTGAATGCTGAAAAAATCTTTGCCGCGCCAGCCGCCGCGCCGATTCTGCTCAATGTTGCCATCATCGGTTTTGCGCTGGGAGTCGCCCCTTTGCTGGAGGTGCCCATCATTGCTGTCGCCTGGGGTGTTCTGGTGGGGGGGATCGCACAGGTGATACTACAGATTCCATCGCTGAGGAGTATCAAACAATCTATTCGTCCGATTGTGTTCTGGAACGATCCTGAGGTGTCGAGGCTGCTCCGGTTGTTGGGACCGTCTATTTTCGGCATTGCGGTGTATCAGATCAACATCATCATTTTACGCAACATTGCCAGTTTCCTGCCTTCAGGACAAGTGACCTATTATTACAATGCAAACCGTCTGACCGAATTGGTGCTGGGCGTGTTTGCGGTGGCGTTCGCGACCGCGACGTTTCCAGAACTCAGTGAACATACGGCTCAGACGGATTGGGTCAAGATCCGCTCAACCGTCAAATGGACCATCAAATCCATCCTGTTTATTATTTTACCGGCCACTGCGGGTTTAACCGCCGCGGCTCAGCCGATTGTTGCCATGCTCTATTTACATGGTGCCTATTCTGTGTCTGATGTCACTCAGACTGCAACGACTCTGCAGGCGTTTGCGGTGGGAATTCCGGCGATCGCGGTCATTCGTGTGCAGATTTCACTGTGCTATGCGCTGAAAGATACCCGAACGCCAGTGATCATCTCATTGTTCACCATGATCATCACCGCCTTGCTTGGCTGGTGGTGGAGCAAAACCCATGAAGTGGTTGGACTGGCCCTGGGACTATCAGTCGGAACCTGGTTTCAAAGCCTGTCCTTGTGGGCAACCTTGCGGAGAGAACCGGAACTTCGAGAGGGCTGGTTGCCGATGACCGCCATTTTCAAGTACACGCTGGCATCCTGTGGAATAGGGGCCTTGGCATGGTATGCGAGTTCCTTCGGTGATTGGGATCGCGGACCTTTTTCACTGGAAAACTGGGCACGATTCAGTGGCATTCTGGTTGGTGCGGTTGTGTTATATCCTGCCTTGCTGATTGCATTGCGCGATACCACCACACAGGAATGGCTGAAGTGGTTCAAGAAAAAACTGCGGAAAAGTTCAGTGTAGCGCTGTAAAAACAGGACCAACTGTTCAACATCCGGTTATTTAAAAATGGAATTAATTTTTTCGTCAAGGGTTTGCTGGGTATAAGGTTTTACCACATAATTGTTCACTCCTGCACGAATCGCCGCAATGACATTTTCAGGGAGTGCTTCCGCAGTGACCATGAGAAAGGGGAGGTCTTTGAATCGTTCATCTTTTCGAACTTCCTTGAGTAATTCCAGTCCAGACATTTTCGGCATATTCCAGTCTGCGATCACAAAATCAACTCGTTCATGTTGGAGTTTGATCAGGGCGGCTTCGCCATTATCGGCTTCTATCACATTGTCATATCCCAGTTTTCTCAGGGTAGATCTCATGATGGCTCTCATTTTTGTGAAATCATCTACAATGAGAATTTTCATGTCTTTGCTGGTAGGCATATCCTTACAATTAATAAAAATTAATAAATATTCTGTGATGGTCTCATGTTTGTGAGGCGATGACTTGTTATGTCAGTGCGACTGAATACTTCAGAAAGTATACTTACTGAAAAAATCGTCCAGAAACAAATCCAACCGGCTTTTAATATCATTTTCTATGACCATATTGGCATATTGTTTGGTGGGAAGAATATGGGTGTAATATGCGGGACGAACAAAAGTAAAGTATTGATTCAAGGTATATTCAACATCAGCGGTTCTTTCCTGATGATCTCTCAGGATTCGACGTCCAAGAGCAACATCCGGCGGACTCTCCAGATAAAATGAATAGGTGAGAGATCCACGCAGACTGGGAGACATCAGCACATACAACCCCTCAATGATCAGAAACTCTCCGGGGATCAGTTTGGTGGTAGTTCGCTTACGTTTCCCTGTTCCATATTCATACATGGGAATATGTGCGGGCACGCCTTCAGACAGGTCCTCCAGCGCTTGATGAAAAAGTTTGAAATCAAAAGCGGAAGGGATATCAAAGTTATATTTTTCCATAGGAATGTGATCAGGACGTTCCTGGTAAAAATTATCAAGAGCAATGATATTCGATTTGGGTAGACGTTCCTGCAGATAGTGCGCGAACAAACTTTTTCCACATCCGGAACCTCCTGCTACCGCAATAATTTTCATGGCTGTATATCCTCTATTTGATCAAAGTGTTCAGAATACCTTTTTCCAGGTAGGATTGAATCCAGTTGGCAATGTTCTCATCCTGAGCTGGTTCTGTCATGCGTGGAATCATGCCCCAAACCCGTAGGGATGTCTGTTGTTCCAGGGTGAGCCATTGATAATGAAGCAAATCCGCATGGTCGCAATTGTTCCAGTTGTTCAGAATAATTCCTTTGACAGGCAGTTCTTCATGTTTCATGATTTTGAGTTGCGCAAGTGTTTCTGCCAGCGATGATTCGCCAATATCGGTGATCCACAATATGGAAGTTGCCCACTGTCGTATCACATCAAGTTCGGTATGTGTTTTGGTGATGGGGAGACACAAGCCACTCAATCCTTCAGTGATCAGGATCGGGTAACGCTCCTGAAGCATTTTCCGGTAGTTTTCCAGAACATCCATCTTGATTTCCACACCATCCCGTTGCGCGGCAAGAACAGGGGGGTAATTTTCATTCAGCATATAGGGATTGACCAAATTCTGATGTTCAGTCATCCGGGAGGCGTGATAGAGTAGTTCCGCGTCTGTGGAAACATCGTTGGCGTTATAAATGATGTGCCCTGTATCGACTGGTTTCCAGGCGCCAACAATGGTTTTGTCCCGTAATGCGGTAATGATCCCTCGTGCGATAAATGTTTTTCCGACAGTCCGATGAGAACCACCAATGTAGATTAGTTGTGTCATTCCTGTTTTTCTCCACTGAGAATCAGATTGTTTCTTAGGTCGGTGATTTCCTTGTATTCTTTTTCAATCAATTCTTTTGTCACATCCTGAACGGTGATGTAGGATCGGGAAGGCATGTCCGTCTTGTCGGAGGCCTGTTGCTGTTTTTTCATTTCTTCCTGCTTGAGATATTCCACGACATTCACTGTTTCACCGTCAACTTCAATGGTGATATCCTTCAGTTCCTCTGCGGTAAATCCTGCATCTTGTGCCACTCGGACTAATTCTTTCATATCCCGGATTAATTTTTGCCGTTTTTTCTCTTCTTTTGTTGCGGCATTTTCCGTGATATTGATTTCGTTGGACTGGGCATGAACCGGTTTTACAGGCAGAAAACCATTAAAAAAAATTAAACTTATCAAACAGATAATAATTCTCATCATTTTTATCAACCTGAATATGTATGGAAAATGCATTTCTTCAATCAGTTAAGCCTACGGTTCTGTTCATGCAAATGATACGCAAATTCTGGTAGAAAATTATTTTAGAGGTCTCATGACTGTCAAGTTCCTCCAACAAGGATTGTATCGCGGTCTGTTTGTTGTATTTTCCCTCATGGTGATACAAGGTTGTGCTGATAAGGCTCTGATCCGTCAATCTGCGCTCCAGTATTTCAAGGAAGGCAACGCCGCGTTTGATGTACGTGATTATAACGCCGCAATATGGCATTATGTTCGGGCCATCAATCTTGATTCCACCACTCCTGAATTTTATTATAACCTCGGATTGGTTTATTATGAAATCGGAAATTATAAGGAATCTCTGGACGCGTTTGAAAATGTGTTGCTCATGATTCCGGAGCTTCCAGACACTCATTACAACATGGCTCTTGCATATAATAAATTATACAACAGTGACAAGGCGAACGAACATTACAATCAATATCAGGCGATGTTGAGTGTGCGAATGGCTCAGGAAGCCGCGGCAAGACAGAAAGAATCCCAGACTCAGGATGCTCAGAACCCAAATCAGGATTCCGGCAGTCAGGTTTCAGCGGCATCTTCTGGAACAACTGGAGAATCAAAGCCTTCAGAGAAAAAATCCCCTAAAAAACCACGAAATCTGGATAACAAAACGACACCTCCCAAGAAAAAAGTTTAAGGAAATTGTGATCCGTTAAAAATCTGGCAAGTGTTGCGGTATCCCTGTAAAAACACCCTCGTCTTTTTCAAACCCGCAATTTTCACTTCTTGTCCCGATTTATATATGACCACAATAACCCGCAACTATGTCCATCAGTTTGATTTGAAATACGGCTGTAATCCGCATCAATCGCCGTCCGCGATCTTCAGTTTAGCCGATAGCAATCTTCCCTTTCAAATATTAAATGGCAAACCAGGGTATATCAATTTGTTGGATGCGTTGAACGCATGGCAATTGGTTAGAGAACTGGACAAGCTTCTTGATGCGCCAGCCGCGACATCGTTCAAGCATGTCAGTCCGGCCGGCGCGGCTGTAGCTGTGCCGCTGTCTCCTGTTCTTCAGCAGGTATATGAATGCGCAGGGCAGGAATTGTCACCGTTGGCAACAGCCTATATTCGGGCCAGAGGGGCTGATCCCATGTCTTCTTTCGGCGATTTTATCGCCTTGAGCAGGGTTGTGGATGAAGCCACCGCTCAGGTGATTAAAAGCCAGGTTTCAGATGGTGTGATTGCACCCGGATATGAGCCCAAAGCGTTGGAAATTTTAAAATCAAAAAAGAATGGCGGGTATGTTGTGCTCCAGGCCAATCTTGAGGCCACTGCTCCAGAACAGGAATATCGAGAGGTGTTTGGTGTAGTGTTTTCCCAGCGTACCAACCACATAGAGCTGAATTCTAAAAATCTGCTTGAAAATGTGGTCACAAAGGCAACCTCCATTTCGGAGACTGCGCGTCGAGATTTGATTCTGGCCGCGGTAACCATCAAATACACCCAATCCAATTCTGTCGGCTATGCGCTGGATGGACAGATGATTGGCATTGGCGCTGGACAGCAAAGCCGGATTGACTGCACAAAACTGGCCGGTAAAAAAGCCGAAATGTGGTTCTTGCGCCAGCATCCCAAAGTTTTGGAGTTACCGTTCAAAGCGGATGTCAAGAAAGTGGATCGGGTCAATGCCCGGGTGCTGTTTATTGAAAATGAAATGACAGATCGTGAGCAGGCAACCTGGCAGGAAAATTTTGTGAGTTTGCCAAATTTCCTGACCTCTGAGGAACGGCTTGCATGGATCAGCTCCATGAACGGTGTCAGTCTGGCTTCCGATGCGTTTTTCCCGTTCAGAGACAATATCGACCAAGCCTCCAGACGTGGTGTAAGTTATATTGTTCAGGCTGGTGGCAGCGTGAGAGATGACGATGTGATACAGGCCGCCAATGAATATGGCATGACCATGGCGTTCTCCAAAATCCGTTTGTTTCATCATTAATTCGTCGCTGTCTCTAAATTCAAAAATGTGTCATCTCGACCAACAGGAGAGATTTTGAACTTTGTAAAATCAGTATCTTAAAAAAATTTTAAGATACCTCACATACATTCGGGATGACACAAAAACACATTTTTGCGACAGTAACGAATTTTTTATAAAAATTTGAGCCACAGGTATTATGTTTAGGCGATTGATATTAATTTTGATTTTGTGCTGTCTCGTTGTGGGAACGGCGTTGGCACAAGAAACCATCAGTATCAATGATGAATTATTTGACCGCTTTTATCGGGCATCTGTGACTGAAACCACAACGACTCCGGGACATTTAGCGCTCAATCTTTTTTCCAGCAGTGATGTGTTTTCTTCAGGGGTGCTCGCGGAATATCCTGTGTTTGGCACAAACTGGATTTTGGCACCGAGCGTAGCTGTGTTGTCATACAAATACCATGTCCCTGGTTTGGGCGATGTTCCCGGATTGAACCAGGCACTGGGTTTGAATTTTTATATGCGTCCTGTCAGATTGAATATCTACACGGGGTATAATGTGCGTGAAGGAAAGAATGTGCCGATGGGAGACCTTCCTTCTGGTGTGACCCTTGAGGATTTCAAGGATGAATCCAAGGGGGCGCCGTATTTGTATTTTCGTTGGAGGCTTGGGAGATGGGATACACTGCTGGATCTTAATTTTGCCTCAGGCTCGCAGGAGGTCGCAAAAACCTACCTGTTGTCTTTGCTGGAGTTTTACTCAGGCTGGAAAGCTGGTTTTGTGTTTGACAGAGTTTATTCCACCATGGAATATGCTACGGCCAGTGATCCAATGGAAATTGCACTGGAATATTATCAGATTGCTGGTGTTTTAAGGAAGGATTTCGCACTGTCTTCCGGGGTGGCAAAAAAAGAGACAGGGCCAGAAACAGAAAGTCCCTTTGGAGGTTATTATTATTTTAAATTTGGTGAATACTTTGGTGTGAATCCAAAGAATGAGGAAAGTTTTGAAAAAAAACTGGGTTCCGGGACCAATTTTTTAATCATGGAAATGTCATACTGGTACACCATGGGAATCTGTTTTAATGAAGATCATGGAACGGGGTACCGGTTTGGGGTGAATTACGCGATTGGTGGAAACACAACTCAAACGTCAGGGACATCTGGTGATAATTCGGGGTTCTATGACAATAAAAAATTCTGGGTCACCTTTACGTATCAAAACAACTATATCATGGAAAATGTCTTTGGAACCCGTATCGAAGCCGCATCATGGCTGTTGGGTCTGAGTTATAATTGACTATAAGGAACAACAATATGGAACTAATTGTTACTGTCCCCGATACTTTTTATTCCATGTCTTTAATAGAGCAAGAACGTACTATTCTGAAGGTTTTGGAAAAACAAAAAACAACGAGACAAACCTTGATTAAGGTACTTCAGACCCTTCCGGAAACACACACGGATTTAACGGAAGAACAACAACTGGCATTGGTGGATTCCGTCAGGGAAGAAATCTACCAGAAAAAGCATGAATCATGAGAGTTGTGATTGATAATAATATTCTCATTAGTGCTTTTGTTTTTGGAGGTTCCATCCGAAACAATTTTCAAAAAATCGTTGCCCGGGAAGGTATCTATTTTTTAACTTCAATTCCTGTGAAAGAAGAGATTCAGACAGTGCTCTTCCGGGAAAAGTTTTTAACTTTCAGAAACAAAGCTGATTTAGAAGTTGATTTATCTGCCTATCTCAATGATGCCGTCACAATCAGAATCACCCAAACCTTTACAGATTGTCGAGATCCCAAGGACAATAAATTTCTTGATCTCGCCGTCAGCGGTCAAGCTCATTTCTTGATTACCGGAGACAAAGATTTGCTGGTATTGAATCCATTTCATGGGGTCCAAATCATGACAATGATGGATTTCATGGAGGTCTCATCGAATTTTAACGCCTGATTCGTATAAGTTTTTTTGACAAAGGAGCCTTATTTTTTTTCGAAAAAGCCCCAAAACCAAAGCTGTTAATGAAAAGGCCTATGGTGTGGTTGATTTCCTGCTACTGGCATCGATTACCGCCCTGACATATCATATCATTGTCACGATTTATGAGGGTCAGTTGACAATGAGGCTGTTTCTTGCCCTGCATTTGATTTCCATATTTATTGCCGGCTTCTGGACATGGTTTCGCCATAATCAGAAAAGAGATCTCAAATATCCTGTTATATTTCTGATATTGACCTTTTTTTTGAGTTCTTTTGGTATTTTCATCGGCATGACTGTGATTATTGTTCAGCTCATGACTTACCGATACAAGCATTCTTTTGAGGATTGGTGGGCATCCATATTTCCTGAGGAAGAGCATGATGCTGCTGAAGATCTGCAACGCAGGCTCATTTCGGGATGGGAAGATCTGGAAGTAAAGCATAAGATGCTGAGTTTTATGGATGTCATGATCTTGGGAACCATGAATCAGAAACGGGATGTTCTGGCCAAGATTTCCCGATATTATCGGCATGAATTTGCTCCGGTGCTGAAACGGGCCATCAATGATCCAGTGAACGCCATTAGGGTCATGGCCGCGACAGTGATTGCCAAAATTCAGAATCAGTATGTGCATGAATACATGCATCTGCTCAAACAATATGAGGCAGATCCCGGGAGTGATGTGCTTTTGCTGAAACTGGCACGCAGTATTGATAAATATGTTTACAGTGGCATTATGGACAGTGATTCGGAAAGGGAATTCCGGAATAAAGCTATTGTATATTATGAAAAATATCTGGAAAACCATCCTGAAAAAACTCAGGTTCAATTTGCGTTAGGGCGCCTTTATTTGTATAACAGAGACTATCAAAAGGCGTATCCATTGCTGGAGTCTTGTGTAAAAGCTGATAATTATAACTCGCCCAATATTGGTGTGCGATACATGGAAAGCCTCTATGCGCAGGGCCGCATGGAGGAGCTTAAAGAGATCGCCCACAAATACCTTGATAAAGTTGACCCAAATGATCCCGCGCTTATGGAAATTATTGAAATCCTTCGTTTCTGGACGGAAGGTATTCCGGAAAGTCGACTCGTTGTCTCAGAACCTCGAGGATCCGAACACTCAGACAATGCCCTCACACCCTCACACCAAATCAGCCAGGGCTAATGTCTGTCTGATTCTGGAAGGCACCTATCCTTATGTGGCAGGAGGTGTATCATCCTGGGTTCATGAACTCATCAGAGAACAAAGTCATCTCACATTTTCACTGGTAACCCTGGTTCCTCCAAATTCCAAGCTCAAGAGACAGTATGAAATTCCTAAAAATGTTGTGGGGATTCATACCTTGTTTATTCAGGATATGCCCAAGGGAAAATCATGGCGCTTTAAGAAAAAACTGAAACAGGATCTCTATACCAGGCTGGCTCCATTGATTGAAAATCTGATTGTGGCTCCAGAGATGAAAGATCTGGAAGAAATGCTGGCGATATTAAAAGATTATCGGGAAGAGCTGGGAACCAGGATTCTGTTGAATTCCGAAGAGGCCTGGGAGGCTCTATGCAATATGTATCTGAAATTACTCGCTGGAACCAAATTTATTGATTTTTTCTGGTCCTGGCGTCAATTGGCGTCCGCGTTATATTCCATTCTGATATACCCGATGCCGGATGCGGATTGTTATCACTCTCTGTGTACCGGGTATGGAGGATTGTTTTTGGCTCGGGCTCATCTGGATACAGGCAAACCCTGTTTATTGACCGAGCATGGTATTTATACCAATGAACGCCGGATCGAGATCAGTTCGGCATCCTGGTTGGACGACCAGAGAGCATTGAGCCTGAATGTGGATGACGTGCGTCTGGATAAGACACTCAAGGATCTGTGGCTCGACAGTTTCATGGGTTATTCCCGGTTATGCTATGAGTCGTGTGCGCTCATCATCACCTTGTTTGAAGGGAACCATCTTCTGCAAATTGAAGACGGCGCCAACCCTGAAAAATTGAGAGTCATTCCCAATGGAGTGGATTATGAAAAATTTTCGTCCGTCAAACGTGATAAATCGCATCCTCCCACGGTTGCGTTGATTGGAAGGGTGGTTCCCATTAAAGATGTAAAAACATTCATCAGGGCTGGAATTATTTTGAAAAGCAGAGTTCCCGATTTGCGGGTATGGATTATCGGACCGACTGATGAGGACCCTGATTATTTTTCAGAGTGTGCGGAAATGATTCAAAACGCAGGTGTTCAGGAAGTCATTACCTTTACCGGAAAAGTGCGGGTGGATGAATATCTCGGAAAAATTGATGTGATTGCCCTGACCAGTCTGAGTGAATCTCAACCGTTGGTGATTCTTGAAGCCGGCTCCGCAGGTGTGCCGTCTGTCGCAACCAATGTGGGATCATGCCAGGAATTGATTTATGGGCGCAATGATGAAGATCCGCCTTTGGGGGATGGCGGCATTGTGTGCAGCTTGTCATCACCCATCGAGGTGGCGACGGCCATGGAAAAATTGCTGACGGATCCGGATTTTTATGATCAGTGTGCCAGAACCATGCGTGAGCGGGTTGAACGATATTATAATAAAATTCAACAGCATCAATCCTATCGGGAATTGTATGCGTCTTATCTTCCATAAAGTTCTGAAGTGCAACAAAATGGATGTGATAGACTATGCGGCCTGATGGAGAGAATAAAGCTGTCGTTGCTCAAAACCTACGGTTGCGTTATTCAACGGAACGGTATCACATGTCGCCAGCGCGTAAACCAGTTGACCGTATATTTGTTGCAGTTGCTGAGGATTGGTTGAAGGAACAACCAAAGAGAACATGGTATGTTTGCGACCGCCAAACATAAGAACTTGTTCTGGAAGCGTATTTTTAACCAATCCGCCTAATTGTTGAGCAACCAGTTTTTTTTCATCAGAAGAAAAATCTTTTGGATTATCCAGAAAAAGAAATATTTGTATTCCTTCTGTTCCTTGCTGTTCGGTGAGGGAACGAAATGTTTGTTCAAAAATTTTCAACTGATAATAAGTAAACAATCCCGTGTCAGGAGTGTACATTTGATTGGCTTTGGCAACCTGTAACTGTTTTGCCTGGGCAAAAGCATAGCCGACCCACTGGCAAAAACCCTTGAAGTTTTCAATCGTGTTCAAGTTCAAATCCATGAAATCCAGTTCCTCAATTTTCACCATTCCAAAAACCTCGTTGGTGACAGGATCAATGAGCGGACCCGCGATAAGGCCTTCTTTATTTAAAATACGGGCATCTTCCTGGTTGATCTTACACAGAATTCGTTGACGTGAAACCAGTTCCTGAAAAATTGGGGATGTCACTGGAATTTTTCTGGCATATTTTTCTTCAGGTTCCCATCCAGTTGCGGAAATCAACTCAAAATCAGTTCCTTGAAAAATATAGACTGAATGTTTGAGCGGTTCCAGAACCACGCTGAGGATCTCTCCTAAAGACAAAAGAAAGCGAACCGGGTTTAAGCCTTCCACATTTTTGAAGATTTCGAACATGGTAATAGAACTTTGTAATTCGGAGGCCAGTCTTGTTTCGAGTTTTTCCTTATTTTCTTTCATCAACTGATATGCCAGCGTGATCGTCTGGTCGCGGGCCAAGGCTTCCTTGAGATTTTTTTGCAACAGATTTCTTTCTTCCACCTGACGTAATCTCATTTCGCCAAATCCCACAGAAGCACCAAACCACAAGAGCGGACGGTAAGCTATTTTGAGCAGATAATCATAAATATCTTCCGCGAGCCGTTGTTCGGGAACATTTCCCGCATACAGAAAAAAAATGGAAATCAGGGTAGTGATCACAGCTTCATTGGTCCCATATTTATAAGCATGCAACAAAATGATGAGCCAGTAAGGATGAGGGGAGACATCGATAAAACGTTGTTCGTTGCCGGACATGAAGGCAATAAAGTTGACGAAACTGATATAGCCCAGTGCTTCCACAATGGCCACAGGACGTGTATTGAGAATTCTATCGGGAATATATTTGAGAATGGGATCCAGAATCTGATGAAAGACTAATTTGATTTTTTCAATATAGGGATCAAATATAGCATGAATTTTTTTTGAAAAATGGCTAAAAAACCCACTGTTTTGAGATTCTTCTTGTTCTTGCGGCTTGAGCATATCGTCATTACGGGAAAAATCTAAGTTGATATAGATGGAAAAAAGTGAAGCAAGGAAGGTACCAGAGTACTTTGTTGATACTCTTGTTTTTCAGAAATGTGGTATCTATATAAATTTTTTCGTGAAAAGGAGCTATGTCTGATTTTGTATTCAAGGAACTATTTTATTTTGAAGTTCCTCAAATCTCAGCCGGGATGTTTCAAAGTGTTAGTATTGCTTTGGTTCTGGGGATAATGCTGTCGATTCTGATCAGGCTTGTTGAACAAAAAAGAAATCAAATAAAAACACTTAAAAAAAGAGAATATGAGGCAATGATCAACATCCAGCAGACACACATCATTTTATGTGTTTCTGGTGCGTTTATCATGATTCTGATCAACAAGAGTCTGGCAAATGCGTTGGGGTTGGTTGGAGCTCTGAGTATCATCAGATTCAGAACAGAGTTGATTTCTCCCATTGAAGGCTCTCAGATTATTGTGATGCTGACCATTGGCATGGCCTGTGGGCTACAATTATATTCACTGGCATTCTTCATGGCCGTGACCATCGGGTTGTTGCTGGTGATTATGATGACTTTCAGCGTTAAAGCTATCAATGAATTCAATAAGCAAAAGGATTTGGTGAAACAGGAAGGTTTGATGAAAGAACCAGTTGAAGAGATGTGATGAAAAGTATCAGCGGTAAAATATTAAAACTGTTACGCTCTGTAATCGGCATGACATTACTTATTGCCGGGTGCGGTGACGTCAGGCAGTCTCCATTTGAAGAAAAATCGTATGCTCCTGAGCTAGTGGAAAATAGAAGTATTTATCAGAATGAGCCACAAAGTGTTTTGGCTGTACACATTACGACGTTACCGGAACCCGGCGGTTTTACGTTAGACGATGTCAACAATGACAATGATCCATTTGATACTTTCGAGCCTGAAGTAAAGGTCCTCTTCAAGGAAGGAAAATTTGGACAAAATCTGACTGTTGCCAATGCGGCCTTGCGCCAACGTGGACATTCGACACGTGAAGCTCTACAAAAATCATATCGTGTTAAATTATTCAGTTCGACAGAACTCTGGCGGAATAACCGGTCGATTCACTTGATGAAGCATCCCTATGATTTGACCCGTGTTCGAAATAAATTGAGTTATGATTTATTTAAAACGATTCCAGATTTTGTCGGTGCTCAAGTTCTGTTTGTGCATTTATACATTGATGAAACAGATTACGGTCTTTACACGACGATAGATAATTTTGATAAATATTATCTACAGCAACGGGGCTTTACAAAGGGACAGTTATATAAGGCTGAGAATTTTACATTCAACTTGTCAAAGTTTTTAAAGTTAAAGGAAGATCCAGCGTATAATATTGAAGATTTTGAAACGGTTTTGGGAATTGATGGAAATGATGATCACTCAAAGCTGATTCACATGTTGAAAGATATCAATAATTATTCCATCCCCATAAATACCGTAATAGATCGATACTTTAATAAATCAAATTATTTGACATGGTTAGCCATTAATATTCTGACAGGGAATTTTGATACATTCGCACAGAATTTTTATCTGTACAGTCCTAAAAATTCTCAATACTGGTATTTTTTCCCGTGGGATTATGATGGGGCCTGGGGCTTTAATTTTCAACCTAACGAGAATGGAAAAAATGTAAAACGATGGAATCTCGGAATTTCAAATTGGTGGAACAGCATATTGCATCAGCGGTTTTTAATGGTTCCGGAAAATATGGGTCTGTTGAATAAAAAAATAGATGAAATTAAAACAAAATATTTGAATCCATCAAAGATTCAAAACCTGTTGGAGCAATATAAAATAATGGTTCGACCAGTTGTCACAGTAAAACCGGATTTATTTTTACTGCCCACAAAAAACGATAATGATCAGATCGGGGAATATGATCAGGAATTTTCCAAATTGGCAGAACAAATTGAAATCCATTATCAACTGTATAAAAATGCGGAAGAACGGCCCATGCCGATTTTTCTAGGCAAACCTGAGTTACTCAATGGAGAATGGTTTTTTCAATGGGAGGCGTCCTATGATCTTCAGGGGGATGCGATAACCTATGATTTTCAGATCAGTACCAATCCATTGTTCAGTGCTCCGGACATCGTGTTTGCGGCACTGTCTCTGCCTGAGAATGTCTTGTCTTATTCTGTCGCATTGAATCCGGGAACGTATTACTGGAGAATTATTATTCGGGATACCAAAAATCCTCAGGAAAACTGGCAGATTCCCTATGATTCATATGTCGTAAACAGGGTTAGATATGATGGAATTTTGAAACTGGTTGTGCCTTCAGTTCCTTAAGGTCAGACCCAGATTGAATTGATTCGTGGTTTTTCGGGTTAGAAATGTTTTGTTTTCCTCAAACGTGTTGACAAAGTGAATCCGGAACAGTCCGCTTTTCTTTTCAGGAAACCACTCAACGCCCCATGAGGTTCCACTATTGTTCTGTTTTACTTTAATGTCCTGTTCATAATATTCATCCACCGAATAGCGAAAGAATAAATCAATTTTAGACGTAATGATCCGCATTCCCGGAATCATCGTCAATATTTGTTGACGAGGATATTGCTTTCTTATTTTGACAGTGCTGAGACCTGTGACATCCAGAATCTCATCATCATAGTAGGAATCCCTAGCCCAGCGGTCAATTTCAAATTCTCCCTGTAATTTCTGTTTTCCAAAAGTGGTCACTGTTCCGGAGATACCGGCACTGGTGTGATAGTCATTGTAGCCCTGGCGATCCAGCATGAAAACAATCCCGCTTTTTTCTTTTTCTTTTATGCGCCGGGATCCTGTAAAAACGCCAGTAGTGACTAATGTGGTCAACTTTTTTTTAAAAAACTGACCTCTCCATAAACCATTCATGCTTAGTTCGGCCTGTCTGTTGTGCTGAAAGGGGCTGTTGGTGATCTGAAAAGAAAATTCCTGTTTTTCCCATTCAGTATTGGCTTGAATTCCCATTTCATAAAAACTCAAGTACTCTTTAATTTGGGATTTCTGGTACAGATCAATACCGCTGTATTCCAGATTTTCAAGCGAACCCGCAAGAATTCGAAGTTTGCCAACCTGAAGATTCCAGTCATTCCATTTTCTTTGAAGGAACCAGTGCTGTACGGCCTGACCAGTATCATCAATCCTGTCTTGATCACTTAAATCCTCATCCATTCGTAGCCTCAGTCGATAATTCGTATGTTCGTCCAGTTTTCCGCGAAAGTTGATTCTGGTTCTGGCAGAATCGAATTTCATATTGGATTTTTCCTGAATGTGACCTAATGCTGTTTTTTCAGAGGTGAATCTACTGACAAGATCTGTTCGAAATTCAATGTCTATGTTGGTTTTTCCATATTTGGGGGACTTACTTTTGGGGAGATTGTTTACAGATAAAACAGATGGTTTATTTATTTCTTGTATTTGTGGGGGGAGATCTTCTTTTATGGGATCCTTCTCGGGTTCTATCTCTGAATCCTTGTCTTCTGTATTGAACCACTCATTGATCACTTGCTCCATTTCATCTAATTGGGCATATATCGGGTGTGAATTAAAAACTAATAAAATAATGATGAAACACCTTGTAATTATGGTGAACATACCGTTATCCGTAGTTAATTTTTGTATGAAACACAGGAAAATATTTGAATAACGATTATCAAACAGAGGAAGTTATGCGCAAATTAATATTTGTTTTAGGTCTGTCTTTATTGGCACTCATTGTTTCAGGATGTAACCTTTTCAAAAAAGAACAGAAAGCACCAAAAGAACCATTATTGAGACAGACAGGACAAAATGCTGTCGAATCTTTTTCCTCTGAGGAGCATGTTGATGCCGATGTCTGGGTCGTCACCACTCGTAACGCTGAAAAAAACTCAGACTCAACCTTTTCGTTCAGTACAAAGGTTTCACCTGAATTAACAATGCTGGCTGTAAATTCACAAACCAGTCAAAATTCTATTTGGTCAGAGCGCGATGACAATGCCTATCAACGTTTAGCTCAATATATGGCAGCAAAAAGAAATGTCCAGAACTGTATCATGTATATTCATGGTTACGGGGCCGACATCACAAAGTTGATTGACCAAAGCAGAAAGATCGGGTTGTTATATCAGTCACGGGTGATCGCATTGGATTGGCCAACATATCAGCAGTGGTTTGAAAATGAAACGGATTCCACCTATGCGCGTTATTGGGAATCAAGAAAAAACGCAATTGATTCCTCAATGGTGTTCGGACGGTTTCTTAAGGCTTTTTTTCAACAGTATCCTGAAACAGGTTGTGCTTCCATTACCCTGCTTGCGCAGGGACAAGGTAATATCCTGGTTCAATCCCTGGTAGAAAAAGAGTTGTTTGATTCGGACATGGTCTATTTTGACAGTATTGTGCTCAATGCCGCGGATGTTAAGCGTTATCAACACCGCAAATGGGTGTCCCGGTTGCTGATCAAGAACATGGAAAAATCCCGGATTTTTGTTGTGTTCAATGAAAAAGATAAAGTCTTGAACCGGGCAGAGGATGTATTGAGATCAAATGATGATTATGAATCAGAAGATATCAATCGATTAGGTAATATTTTTAAAAAGCATGGTCTGGCGTTAAACGCGTTTTATCTGGATGTGAGCAATATGAAACCGATTCATGAAGGTTTTCTGGAACCCGGACAATCAGCAGATGGCGGTTTGTCCTGTCTGGGGAAGATGTATTTATCCATATTTCATGCTCAGATTCCTGAATATTCCAAAGAAACAATGAAATTGATAAAAAAAGAAAAGACCGCTTCTGAAGTGTGGGGATATGAACTCAGAAAAAATTGTAAGGACGCATAAAACTCAGAAAAAATGCTGAATCCCCAGCATCACATCATGAGTAATCACAAACCAATATTCGTGGGTATAGTTATAGGCCGCATAGAAATCGGTTGATTTGGTTGAATGGAACGTGATTCGATCTCCTGCTGTCCAACTGTTGGGGCCAATGAGATTAAGCGTATAGCTATAAAAACACAGATTATCCCATGAGCCGGAAAATTTTTTATTGAGAGCCCAGGTGACTTTGTGCGTGTGAACACGCATCGGCCCTGTCAGCGGTGTTTCCTGATCATAGTCATAATCAAATGTAAACAAATGATTGGCACCAAACAGAAAACTTAGCAGATGATATTCTGGAAACTGATAATGAAGATTTCCATGGGTTGCGTAAGTTCTGGAATATTCATAATCACCATTCAATTGATATTTGCGTAAACTGGCATCCAGTGTGATGGTAAAAAAGGGTGTGAATCGATAGTACCTTTCGATTTTAAGTTGATCTCTGGTGCCATCACCCAGAATGAATGAAAGAGAATCCCAGTAGGGTTTTCTATATTGTAGATGAACGCCCAGAAATCCCTTGAAGTCCCACCAGTAATAACTCGCACCGATTCCAGGCGTCCGTTGATTCATGAAAATGGAGGCAATTGCCTTGTTACCAGAATCATAATCATGTCTTAAATAAAAGTGCCCATAGTATTTGGGGCCTTGCCAGGTGGATAATCCCGCATCCAGACCTTGTTGGACAGTGCCGTCATAAACCAGTTCTTCCGCCAGTTCCATACCCAGGGTATTGTCCTGTTCAAGGCCATATTCGGTTTGCAAGTAATAAATATTTTCCGCTAGGTAAGTGCTGGTTTCCTTGAAGCGGATCTCAGCAAGAATCCATGGGCGGGCAGTTAATGATTCCTGAAATTCTTTAATACTCTGATTCCAGGGTGAGATGGATAATGCCTGATCCGCAAGAGCCTTGCTTTTCATAATCCTGCCAATGTTGTATTCGGCCTGGGCATAGCGCATGATGATATCAATATTATCAGATTTTTTTTTGTAAAGGTTCTCTATAAAATCAATATATTCTTCTTCATATCCTTCCTGCAGACGCAATTCGGATTCCAGTAGTTGGGCCAGTAATGTAAGTTCCTGATCAGGTTCATGCACTTGCCGAATCAAAATCAGGATAAAGCTGTTCTTTTCAACATGCTTCCAGTTGATCTGCTCAGGAAAACGAAGCAGGATGGAATCATAGCCCAACGAAAAATCTTCGATCCAGCCACTACTTTGCTGATAATAACTTTCAGGAATAGTCATGTGAACAGGTTCACGGAAACGTATCAATATTTCTTTGGTGGTAACATCCGCCTGGTAAGAAGCAACAGATTGCCAGGAAAACGCGATGATTCCCTTTGATGCCTGAAAATCAGATGTCATCTGAATTTCAACAGCAAACAGCATCCTTGAATTCAGGATAATTAACAGCAACAGAACGGTTCTTAATGGCTGGGAAGTCATTGTTTTTTGTTGGCTTCAATTTTTAAAAGAAGAGCTTGAGCTTCTTTATAACGACGGACACTGAGCAGCAAATTGGCTAAATCAGCCCGGAGTTGTCGATTATCTGGATTTTTTTCAGCCAGCTCTCTGTAAATATCGATGGCTTTATCTGTTTGTTTGTTTTTATGGTAAATTTGTGCGGCCATAATTTGCTGATCCATGGGTTTGGCTTTATTTTCGGACAGTTGCTGAAGAATCCTGTCAAAAAATTTGTTGGCTTCCCGATATTTACCTTTTTGCCACAGGAGATCCCCATAGGTATAAACAGCGTTCAGATCTTCGGCTTCAGGGGTAACACTGGCGGCCAGATATGTTTCAGCAAGGTCGTATTGACCTCGGGAATAATATATTTTGCCTAATTCAGTTTTTGCTGTTTGATGCTCAGGATTCATGGCGACAATTTTGGAAAACGCCGTTTCAGCAATGGCAGGATAATTGTGTTCCTGAGCCATTTTTGAAAGTTGTTCCAAGCGAACAGGGTTAATTTCATTGGATATTTCAAACGCAAGCATCTGTTTAAATTTTGATTTATTGCGTTGGTCTTTTAAGAGAGAAAGATAGTAATCTCTGAGGACTACAGAGTTCGGAGTGGATTTTTTTTCAATATATTTAAAAACAAGTTTGGTTTGTCCAATGTTTTGCAGGATTCTGAACCATTGAATCTTTTCCGCTTCGGGAGCTGATTCTGTGCGGTGCCGCAACCATGCGATTTGTTCAGCATCAGGTCTGGGACCCCACAAATATAACAATTGCTGCACATCCTGACTATCCGGTTTCTGATTTTGGCTCAACCGTAACAAAACTTTTTGTGCTGGACTCTTGCGGCCTTTGTCCAGAAGGAAATAGGCGATGTTCCGTTGATCTTCTTCGGGAAGTTCTGTTCTGGAGGTTAATTCACTCCACACATCAAGGGCTGCGGTTTTCTGGTCCATTTTTTCGAGAAAATCAATCAGTGAAAAACTCCATTCAACCGGGTGTGCGGCTGTTTGTTTGACGAGATACGGAGTGATAGCCTTGGGACTTTTTTGCAAATCTCTGGAAAAATAAATTAAAAACTCCTTAATGACTCCCCACTGAATCATTTGTTCAATCCACACGGCTCTTTCGCCCATGGAGGCACGATCTATCTGACTGATCAGCCAGTTCAGGGCATAAGGTTCAGGGTGGTTTCCCCAGAAATAGATCAATTGTTCCAGATCAGGTGATTTCGGACCTTTGCCTGCTGCCAGTTTCATCCAGATAATTTCAGCGTCTTTGGGATAGCCTGTTTTCTGAGCGAGATAGGCTAATGAGCGCTGATCCTCAACAGAAAGCTGTTTCTTTGTCATGAGTTGGCGTTGAATCAATATGGATTCTTCAGGCATTCCCATTTCTTGCAGAAGCTGAACATAATTGCTGTTCCACGCCACAGTTTTGACAAACGCAACCGTTCGTAACAGTGGTTTTATAGGCTCATTCTGAACCAGATAATCTTTAAATTCAGCGATGAAATGCTTACTAAGACCCGTTTGAATCAGGGTTTCGTACCACAGTAATTTTTGCTGTGGAGATGACGTGTTGATTCGCTGATGAATCCAGGCCTTCATGGTGTCGGGGGGTGTTTCAGCCCATAGATAAAAAAGTTGTTCCACATCAGGATGTTGAGCCTGCTGTTGTTGCGCCAGTTCCAGAAAAATCTGCTCAGCGGCTTTTTTATCGCCGATGTTGATCAAAAGAAAAGCAATATTTCGTTTTTCATCGTCCGTTAACTGTGGTCGTTGAACCTGATAATTCCATAATACACCCATTTCCTCCTGATATTTCAACTGCGATAAAAAGTCTGAATAACTATAAACCCAGTCCAACCGCTGATAACGGGATTGATGTCGCAACAACAGCAGTATGTCCGGACGCTCTGCGATCGTGGTTTCAAACAACCGGGGATGTTTACCAATTGTTCCCGTGCGTATCATGAGTTCAAGCCATAAAATCTTATATTCGAGGGAGGCCGATTCCAATTGATCCTTCAGCCATGTCACCGCATGTTCCGGGATGGTATCGCCCCATAGATACAGCAGATCTCGAGGGTATGGGGTTTCTGGTGATTGATGGGAACTTAAACGCATGAGTAAGATTTCCACATCCTGTTTGGCCCCAAGTTCAGAAAGCGCGTATATAATACCTGCCTGATCAGTGTCTGAAATATCCTGGCGGAGTGCCTGAATCTGCCATAATTTTCGGAGTTCATTTTTATCCGTTATTTGTGTCAGCAGTTCCGCATAGGAGAACACCCAATACAGAGGTTTTGTGGTGGAATGAAGCCGTAGGGAATTCCGCAGTTCGGGAGAATGATAGGCCAGATCTTCAAATAAAACTGTGAATTGAGAAACATGGTTGTTTTGTATGAGTTGATCAATCCATAAAGTTTGATCCTTGATTTTTGAGTTCCGAATGCGTTCCTCAATCCATTTTTTGCCCTGCGCTGATTGAGAAGATCCCCATAAATAAAGAAATTGAACCGTATCCGCATGTTTGGGACTTTTGTTTTGTGCCAGTGTCATAAACATGGTTTCAGCGGTGACGGGCTGTTTGTATTGAATCAGAAGGAATGCGACATTTCGTTGATCATTTTCATTGAGGTCTGTCCGGGTTGCCTGATCTTTCCAAAGTGCGACAATTTCGTCAGGATGTCCTGTCTGTTCCAATAGTTTGTAATAGCTATAGACCCAACCACTTGATTCTTTATGAGCTTTTTTACGTAGCAGTGTGAGGACTTGGGGATCTTGAGCAACCATTTCATTAAAAACATGGGTATATTGATTGATTAAACCTCCAGCAATCAGTTTTTCAATCCATTCGACTTTTTGGTTATTATCAGCCTGTTCAATCTGTTCTTTGATCCACTGTTGCTGTTCCGGCGTATGAGCAGGGCCCCAGATATACAACACCTGGTCAAGATCCCTGTTTTGCGGTCCACCGTTATATGCCAGTAAAATAAATATGGCTTCAGCGTCCTGAATCTGATTGTATTTCATGAACACAAAGGCAATTTCCCTACGGTCGTTTTTACTCAGATTGGGTGTTTGAAGCCGTTTTCGCCAGAAAGTAAGCAGTTCATCAGTATAATTTAGTTTTTCCAGAACATCGGTGTAAGAATAAGTCCACTTTTTAGGATTATTCGCCACCAGTTCTCTCAAGTGAGGCAGAACCTCTTCATACATTTTGTTTGCCAGCAGTGCGTCTACGAGATAATTACGTGTTTCCTGGCCGGGAAATTTTTCATATAAACGCCTGGAGATCTCAAGAGCCACCAAATAACGTTTATGCTCTATAGCCGCGAAATAAACATCGGTGAGCAGTGTTTGTGAGCGTTCACGAGGTTCGTTTAACCATATATGAATCTGTGAAGTTTGTCCCATGGCCAGAGAAAGAGTAGCCCATGCCTGATCCAGTTCATCACCTTGTGAGGAATTGCTTTCGCCTCGTTTGGCTCTCATGTCTTGCAGAAGTTTCAAACCAACCTTGCCCAGTCCAAGTCTTCTAAAAATTTCAGCGACATCTGTCAGACTGATCAACACCAGATGATCAAAGGATGTAATTTCGGAGGCCAGTTTCTGTGCCACCTGCGAATGTCCGGCGGATTGATAAAATTTGGCAAGGGTCAGACGTTGGCGGTCAGAAATGTCATTGTTATTATAAAGCCTGTCTGTTTTTTCCTGAGCATTCGGCGCTTGGGCTACTGTTGACAAAACGGCATCTACCACCAAACGCTCCTCTAAATATTCCTGATTCAGTTTGCCCAGAAATATTTTAGCAACACCAAGGGATTTGGTTTCTGCTAAAAAAGTCGCCATATCCAGCATGGTTTCAGATTCAATTTGATCCAGCATGGAAGAACGTTCCACAATTTGTTTCAATAAACCCGCGTCTTTGCGTTCAAGCACAATTTTAATCAATTCTTCCAGCAAATCGGGATCCTTAAGTTTATCCGCATTGAACAATCGGGTTAATCTGGCCAGCGCTTTATCCACTTGTCCCAGAGAAAGCTGGAGCGATACCAATTGGACGAGAAGGTGTAAATGATCATCGGCAACAGATTCAAAAGGCTCAATGAGCTTAAGCGCGTTAGGCGCCTCGCCTTTCGCCTGAAGTCTTTTTGAAAGACGGACAGCCTCATCCAGGTGGTCAGGCATCACAAATTTCCAGGCATAATCAAAGGCTTCCTGACGTTTGTCAGCGTCAATCAGCACACTGACAAGAAATTCCATTTCTTTGGCGTCAAGTTTTGAGGTGTGGAGGGTAAGAAGAATCTCAATGGGACCCAGGGCTTCCCTGAATTTATGTTGTACCGCATACAGGTACACCAGTTTCATGGTGTCATCCTTGGCTGGCGGAGGATACCTGGTGATCAATTCATGGAGCAGAATGGCTTGTTTGGGGTACCAACCCTGAAAATTGTAAATATCGGCCAGTTCGCGAATCACATTGGCGGTAGGCGCAAGCTTATAGATAATTTCCAGATTGCGGCGGTAATCATCGGGTCGTTGAGTGTATTGGTAAAAAGTGCCTATGCGGTATCGGGCATCAACATTCTGGGGATTTTTTTCAATGAATTTTTCCAAAACACGAATGGCTTTTTCGAGCTCACCATACTGAAGGTAAAGATCCGTTAGAGGCTTGACCACATCTTGCGACCAGTCTCCTTCCGCTAATTTTTTTTCATAAACTTCCAGCGCATTGGCGAAATTTTTGTCCTTTAACATCACTAACGCCAGTTCGGAATCCGCAGGCAGAATAAGCCAACTGACGAACACACCTGAAATAAACAACAAAATAACAGTGATGTAATATGCGCGGAGCATTAAAAACAGCCAACTGATTTATAGGGGAATAAGATCGAAACATCAGGGTGACTTTATTTGGATGGAAACAGAATCAATCGCGTCTAATGTGATTGAAAGATTTAAAATACCGTTATGATCCGAACGAGCCTCCTCTATTTCAGGAGGTGTTTTTTCTTCTTTAGTGATGGTCACTGTAAAGAGTGTATCCGGCGATACTTTCCAGGTCATGTCTCCCGTTCCAAATCCCTGAGCTGTAAATGAAAAATTCTGCATTATTCCTTGCAACCCCCATACCTGCCAGCGGCTTTGAATCAGATAAGGCACAGAGGCATCGGGTTCCCTGAAATAATCAGCATGGTATTTTACACCTATCACCGGATGTTCTATCTGACTGTCGAGAGCGACATACAGGCTTCCTTGATGATGCCGTTGTCCAATCACACCTCTGGATCTGGAAAAATCGACGGATTTGAAAGTGGCATGATCAAAGCGAATGGTTTGGAGTTGATGCCGATTTGCAATGCGCCAGCGATCGGTTCCATCCGGTATCAAACGCGTCGAATAAAAGCTTTGTGCTATTTCCGCGAACTGGTGGGTTGTCACGGGAACAACCTCACTGGATCGCGCAGTTTCCAGATTTTCAGTCAGAGCCAGAAGACTGGCCAGTTTTTCCCCTGAATACATATGATAATAAACATTAAATGGTTTTAACCGGAAAGGAGATTCGGTGTTGGCCAAAGTGTGTTTAAGGTAACGGTATCCATGAAAGCGACCACTCCATAAGTCGGTATAGGTATTTTCATTGCTGTTGGATGAATAGATTTGTCGTTCATTCCCAACAGGTCTGCCAATGGGGGCGACCCACGCATAAGAAGGATATTCACGATCCAGTCGGGTATCACCGCCATTGATATTGGAAAGGCCGGCCAAACGTGCGGCTCTGATGACTTCTTCGTAAGGTGTTGTGTTTCCTGACCATTGCATGATTTTTGTTTTTTTCCCCGGGGGCGCCAGTTCATTAAAATAATTTATGGCGCCTTTAATTTCCTGATCCAGATCGAATTTGCGCGATGCATAGGCCCTGGGAATTTTATAGGGGTCAATGGCAACAGCGGCTTCCCGGTCTTTATTGGTGAGGATATAATAAAATTGTCTTAAATAATTTTTGTCCCAACCTCGATCAGGATATCTCCGTAATAACGGTTGCTCCTTTTCATCAGGATTGTGTTCAAAAAAATCCCATTTAAGCATGTGACTGTAAGTATGGTTGCCTATTTCAATATGTTTCAGCAAAAATATTGCCTGCGCGATTTTTTCGCTTTCTTGAGATCCAGACCAGTTTGCGTCCAGTTCGGCTCCGATGGGGGCAACAGTGGTCGGAAGGTCTGAGTAAGGCAGGAGTATTTTTTCCAGAATCACCTGGGATGAAAGAATTTTTTTTTCTTTATATTCCTCTATTTCCGTCACGTTATTCCATCCATCGCCATCAATGTGACTGTAATAAATTCGTCTGCCTGACAACGTGTTGGTATCGGGTTTGGGCAAATCATCTGTAGCAAACGCTCGTCTGAAAAACTCAAAAGGGTTGAGATACCATTGGCGGATATCTACGTTGTCATCAAACAGGGTGTAAACCCCATAACCCCATGAGACATATCCGCCATTGGGATGGGTGGTCACCAGATGTGCTTCAGACTCGGGATTATTGTATTTTCGAATGATTAAATGGGATTGAGTCAATGGGGAGAAGGGAACCATCTGACTGTATTCTGGTTTTATTCCACCAGCCAGTGTGCGTTCAAAGTCATAAGTGTGTTTATTTTTATATATTATTTCAACGTTGTAGGTGAGATCTTCCCATTCTCCGGAATAACGTAGTCCTATTCGGTTCATTAACAGATTGATGGAACTGAGAGAAAGGGCTTGTCCCTTTTTCGTTTCAAAAAAGCCGGGATCTCCCAGAATTACCAGTTTTTTCCCGGCATCAATGGCACGAGAGGCCCAGGTAATGAACGCTTCAGGATCATCCATACGATCCCCCGCCCGTAACCATGAAAGAATCCCTCTAATGTTCGGATTGTTTTGGATGTCAGGTAATTTTTTCTCCTGAATGTCATGATACTCAACCATCAATCCCAGATGATTCAGCGGCATTTCAGCATAAACATGTGTGAACGAATGACGGAGAGCCTCATCGGATTCACTGTTGTAAAGCGCAATGATAATACGTGGAATTTCCCCGGATTGTTCTGCCGGCACTTTCATGGAAATTCCGCTTGGTTCAGTTGTTCCTGTCGATTGATAGTTCTGGCCATAGACGATCCCGTTATCCCAGACACTCCCTGACAGGAGACATGTCAGAAACATGAGTGAGCAGACTGTGATTTGAAATGATTTAAGGAGGTTCATCGTTGACTTATATGGAGTTGATTGTGGTTCAGTGTTTTTCAAAAACTTTCTATGGAGTTGTCTGTATTTTCACATGATCCAGTTGAAAATTACCCACATAAGGGATTACTCCTGATTTTTTTTCTTCCTCAACAATTTTCTCAATCATACTCAGATCATCAGGATTCCAATAATCCAGAGAATAAAGGCCAATATGTGGATTTGTTTTTTGTATTTCCCGCATTTTTTGAATTCGTATTTTGTACGACTGGTTGGGCTGAAGTTGGTAAGTTTTAGTTTTGGGATCATAAAATGAAAACAGGGATTCACCCACAATCATATCAGCATAGGGCGCAATGTCATGGATGAGATCGCAGGCACAATTAATCATGAGCATGGTGGAATAATGCATGCGAATTGCCTGGATCAGATGAACCGCACTCAGCGACAACCCCTTGTATTTGGGATTGTTCTGTTCAAATCCCATGATTTGCTCTAAAGAATCGAGCATTAAACCCGTGAAACGATCGTGTAGAATTTCTGGAATAATTTGTTCCAATATCAATTTGGGCCAAAAATCCTGCCTGATATCGACAAACCAGAATCCCGGCTTGTCAGAACTTGGGGCAATCAGAATGTTTGCGTCTTTGACTTGTTGAAAATCAGGATCTGATTCATGAATTTGTCCAAGACTGACCCGGGCGAGGATGGTTTTATCCCAGGCCAGCAATGCACGAAGCGCAATGTGATTTTTTCCATCCATGACCATCATGTCATAGTCACGAAAGGCTTCTGGAAGGATGTCAGCACCGTTATAAATGATCCAGGAATTGGGTTGCTCCGCATGAATGGAAAAAGCGGGCAGTATGATCAGAAAAATAAAAATAGAATGACGGATTGGCAAAAGCATACAATCTCAAAAAAATAATACAATAATTCAGAAAATCCGCTGATAAAGTCTTGGGAAATTATCACAGTAAGAATATACAGGTTTCAATTCACATGAAAAGATACATTCTATTGTAATCTACCAACATCACTGAAAGATCTCATGGCTGGAATTGGATTTGCTCTGCGAAAACTCACCCGACAGGATAATCTGATGGGGTCCGTACAGGCCTATCTGTATTCAGCGTTAATCACAACGGGTCCCTGGTTATTCACAATCATCGCGTTGACCAGTATTTTGTATGTTGCGGGGAAGTTTGTCACTATTGATGTGATCAATGATTTCCGGCGTATTCTTATCTATAACTTTGCTTTTTCTCTCATCACAACCGGGCCTTTGTATATGGTTGTGACCCGCTTTATGGCAGATTCACTTTATCGACGGGATGTGTCAGGCACACCGGGTCTCATGCTGGGTGCTCTGATCGTTTTGTATTTGTTTGAATTGCCATTGTCATGCGCGTTTTATCTGGGTTATGCCAACCTCGAATTTGGCACGGCACTGACCGGAATTTTGAATTATATGCTGATTAGTACCGTCTGGATGGTGATTGTGTTCATCTCGGCGTTGCATAATTATGTGCTGGTGACCGCGGCGTTCGGGGTGGGTATGTTTTCCGGGATTGTTGCCTCATTTTTTTTGGCACAGCGGTTTGGCTCTGCTGGAATTTTGAAT
This sequence comes from SAR324 cluster bacterium, assembly GCA_015232315.1. NCBI lineage: Bacteria > Deltaproteobacteria > SAR324 cluster bacterium. The sequence continues at coordinate 137,994 of JADFZZ010000002.1, forward strand.
AGTTTCAGTTTTGGACTGGCAGTCATTGTGGCGATTCTGATCAGCCGTATATTTGCTGAATATCCTTATCCTTTCATGAAACCCTTCGAATTTCTGAAATATTTCAAACCTTATTATCAACTGGCCTTAAACGGATTGTTTTATAATCTGGCGGCATGGATTGACAAAATTCTAATGTGGTTTGCACCTGAAGCAGATCGTCCTGGCAGTCTTCTGAATCTTTATCCAAATTATGACACGGCCATGTTTCTGGCATATATTTCAATTATTCCTGCCATGGCCATGTTTACTGTGACGGTAGAAACCAGTTTTTTTGAAAAATACATTCATTTTTTTCATGGAATTACAGATTATTCCACGCTGGCGCAGATAAGGGATAATCACAAGAACCTGTTGAATAATGTTCTGCGGAGTTCCAGAAATTTTCTGGTGTTGCAATTGAGTATCTGTGTGTTGGGTATTTTGACCGCACCCCGGATCTTCAGTGCGTTTAACATCAACTTCATGCAAATTGGTATTTTCAGATTCGGTATCATGGGCGCTTTTTTTCAAATCATGATTATGTTTCTCAGTGTGTTGGTACAATATTTTGATCAGAGAGCCATTGCACTGCGCATTCAGGTCACCTTTTTTTTAACCAATACCGTGTTTACATTGATCACTTTGAAACTGGGGTTCAAATACTATGGGGCCGGTTATTTTTATGCGACACTGTTCACGTTTATCATCACCAGTATCCATGTGATGGCATATACAGAAAAATTGATTTTTCATACTTTCGTCACCAACAATATTAAAGATTGATCATGTATGGAAGGGGAACGACATTCTCACCGGGTTCAACAGAAACTGCCATGTCTGATTGTCAATCGTCAAAATCTGCGTTATTGCGAAGGCAAAATAATTGATCTGTCCTCTACGGGCATGCTGCTGTCTGGAATGGACTCGCAATTTGCCGTGGTAGGGCATCCTTTGCAGGTAACATTCCTGTTTTTGAGTCTGGATGATGAGGAAGAAGAACTGTTTATCAATGCGAATGTGGTGCGGGTGATACCACAGAATGATGATGAGGCCCAACTTGGTGTTCAATTCAAGGATAATACGGAGCGTATGCGGAAAATGCTGGAAGTATGGTTGACCCTCAAATTTGAACAGGATTGGCGCAAGGAAATACATTACATGTTCAAGTAACAAACAAAAGCATCTTGTGCCCAGTGCCTGTTATTTGCTATAAATCAAAAAAATGGACGTCTTTAAGACAACCATCTGTCGTTCAACACCGGAAACCGGCATTTTTTCCCTTTCACTGATATCAATCCAAAGGAAGACCATGAGTGGCGATCAAGCAACAAAACTGTCCAGTGTGCTATTGGACCAGATGAAACACAGCCTGGACCTGTCGATGGAGGTTTCTCAGACAGAATTACAGGAAATTGAAGAGGCTACTGATATTATTCAGCGCCACCAGAAAGAATGGGCGGCATTGCGTGAAGATATTGGCACTCGTCGTCAGGAATTGAAAAAAGATATCCAGATTATGGAAAATCTGCTTCAGGTGAAACGTGAAGAATTGAATCAGCTCAGGATTGAATATGAAAAACGCCGGACTCGTCTCGAAGAAAAGCAGATTGAAGAATTGAAACATATGGAAGACCGGCAGCAAGCAAAACGTAATGAGGAAGATGCCCAGATGTCGAATACCCTGAGCAAGATGCTGGACGATATTGAAAAAAAGCGGGATGAGCGCAGTGTTCAAAAAGAAATTAAGAATAAACGTGAAGAAATGGAGCGCAAACTTCAGGAAGAAATGGAACGGTTGCGTCAGGAAAAACTGGCACAACTGGAACAGCAGTTACGCCAGGAAGAAAACCGTTTGACCGAAGAAGCGCATAGAGAAATCAAAACGGAATCCCTGCTGAGTGTTCCAACGTCTGTTCCTGAAGGGTTGGCTGAGGCCGAGGAGGAAGTGCCCGAAGCGCCTGCCAAAGTTGTCATACCTCCGGCACCTGTCACAGAAAAAATTGAGACCGTTGCAGAGCCTGTTCCAGTAGTTCCTGTGGTACCAAAAGAAGCTGTGCCTCCGGTCGTTTCTGCGGAAGCAGTGGACGAAGAAGGTGAAGAAGGTGAACTGAATTGTAGCCTGGACGATGATATTTTCACACTATACATTGATGAAGGAACTCTGGATGCGGGATCTTACAGTGTGGTCGGAACACTCCGGGATTTTTTCCAGGAAAATCCGGTGAAGGAATTTCATATTGATCTGGAATCTATAGAATCGTTAACCAGTCGGGTGATTGAACTGGTATTAAAGTTGGTGAGCACATTCAGGCATTCTAATTCAATTTCCATCAAAAATGCGTTGGAGCATTTTCTGTCAACGTTTCAGATGTTGGGATTGGATAAAAATGTAACAATCCACACCATTCCATCGTCTGCTTCAGAAAAGACGACAAAGTCTGAAGAGCAGGATGAAAACGACTGGGATGTTTGATGATCAAAAACCCTTGAATATATTTTTCAGTTCTTCCTGAATGGATTCAAGGGTTTGTTCAGGCTCTTCCGTTGTTTCACGAACCGGCTGGCTTTGTTGTTTAGGCGGGGGAGGCGGTGTCGGTATGGAGATTGGTTTCTGAGGTTTGGGTGGTTCGGCTTTAACTTCCTGTTTGATTTCCGGTTTTACAGGTGGAACCGGTGCTTCAACTTTAGCTGGAGCTACAGGTTCTGGCTGCTCAGCTTTGATATTGATTTTAGGAACAAACGATCCCCCCTGACCAGAAAGATGTTTCAGTCCCTCTTCGACACCCGGAAACTGGCGGCATAATTTGCTGATTCCCACCATGGTAATTACCTTGCCCAGCATGTCATTCACACCTGTGATCACAAAAGGACTTTCCGGTTTTCCAAATTCCCGCATGAGTAGAAAAATAAAACCAATGGTCATGCTGGGAAGAAAATTAATTTTTTCCATGTCCAGGATGTAGCCACGGATCGGGTAGTTCGCAAACAATTCTTTCAGTTTATCAATAAAGACACCAGTATCCACGGAAACTTTATCTTCCATGAAGTGAAAAACACATATTTCCTGTTCTATTTCACAACTGATTTCATTGAGCATAGCTTTGGCTTCGGAAAAAGATTTTGTTGACACGTTGCAAATTTATCCTGAGAAAAATAATAAAATTTTATTCCAAAATAATGAAATATCTTTATGCAGGTTCATATCTGTGCAGGATCCAAACTACAAGAAAATAAAATAAAATGCTCAATCATCTTGAACTCTGATTATGAATCTATACATTAGCCCACCCTCTCAATGAGCGGTTCTATTTTGTTCAGATAAAGATCCAACCTTTTTTCTATCCTTTTTCCCATAAAAAGTCTGTGAATATTCAAAAATTATCCAATCAAGCCCAACAAATTGTTGAAGAAGAAATTAAATTGCTGGCATTGGTTCGGCAGGGACTTCTGGCTCAATCTGTGCCAGAACAGACCTCCGGCGTTTATAATGATATCATAGAATTAAGGAATTCGATCAATGAAGCCCGCACGGAAGACATGCCAACCATTATCGCGGATATGGAGCGCTTGATCCTGCTAACCCAGCAACAGGAAAAATTAAACACAGTTCAACTGATTAACTCTCAATCTCCGTATTTCGGACATATCAAAATCCGGGAAAAATCAAGAATCCGCAATTTGCTGATCGGGGAACAAAACTGCTTTTCATCCCATTTGCCCTGTCCGGTTGTGGATTGGAAGAGTGCGCCAATCAGCATTTTGTATTATCGTTATCGGGAAGAGGATGACTATTATGAAGAAATCGGGGATCGCCTCATGGAAGGTGTCATGCTGGCGCGACGGACTCTGTTGTTTCGTAATGGTGAGTTGAGACGTATCACTTCAAAAGATTATGATCTCATTTGTGATGATGCCGGCGAATGGAACGAAATCCAGGAGCAACACGCAGTTTTGCATGGCGGTAGCGGAACGGCCATTAGAGCAGTCTCTGCTGTTAAAAAATCCCAAAAAATCAGTGTTGATCGTCATTTGCACCAGATCACCGCATTGCTCGACCCGCATCAATATGACATCATCACTCAACCCAAAGACGGTGTGATTCTGATTCAGGGAGGTGCCGGTTCAGGAAAAACTACAGTCGCATTGCATCGGTTGGCATATCTGTTGGCACAATACCCCCAGTCGTTTTTTCCGGAACATGTGATGTGCATGGTGTTCAATACCGCAATTGCCAATTATATTTCGACATTTTTTCCAGCCCTTGGAATTCAGGGGATTAAAACCTGGACATACCAGCACTGGGCCTCTTCGTTCAGAAAACGATTTTTTCAGGAATTGCCCCATGTCTATTCTCAAAATACACCAGTGAATGTGATTGTCTTCAAGAAGCATCCGTTTTTAATTCATTGGTTCAAGGAACTGATTCAACGCAGAGAATCAGGCTTTTTAGAGGATGTGCGTGAGAATCTTTCCAAATTCCAGGAAACGGAACAGGCCTTTCAATTGTGGGCACGGGTTGATAAAGAACCCTTGATTGATAAAGTGTTGTATCTCAAAGCCTGGCTGGAGAAGAAATCCAGATTTTCAGACATTCCGCCATGCGAAAATTATGTATTTCAAAAGCGGATGCTGTCAATGTTGGACAATTGGTTTCCCGGAACAGAATCACCCGTTCAGTTGGTCGTTCAACTTTGGGAAGATGCCTTTATCCATAAAGATACTTTGCAGGAAGCCTGTCAACGCTGGATTCCCGGAGTTTTTTCAGATCAGCAGTTGACTGAAATTGTGATGTGGGCGGTGAGAAACTATCAGAAACGACAGGCCTCGAAAGGCGATGTCAATCTGGATCCGGATGCGGTGGATTTAAGGTTGTTTGTGGATGACGAGCCGGCATGTCTGGATGATGAAGACGACACTTTGCTCCTGTTTCTGTACTTGCTCATTATGGGACCTTTTCGGGGTAAACAACAGAAAAGAATCATGTTTCACCATTTACTGGTGGATGAAGTTCAGGACTTTAGCCCGATGGAATTGCAGGTTCTGGTGTCAATGACTCCGGATCAGCAAAAAAGTATCACCTTTGCGGGAGACATGGATCAACAGGTCGCAACCGGTTCTGCCTGGAGTAACTGGGATGAACTGTTCAAATATGTGGATTTGCAGGTGAAGCAGTTGACACCGCTGAAAATTGGTTATCGTTCGACCCATGAAATCATGAATGTGGCAAGAGAGGTGATTGGACCTTACAGTGTCAATGAGGAATGGCAGGCTTATCGGCATGGGGAACCAGTATCGCTGTTTTCATTTCAAACCACAGGGCATCTGATCGGCTGGCTTTGTGAAACATTGTTTGATCTCATGATACGGGAACCTGGAGCCAGTGTTGCGGTGCTGACACGGAATCCTGATTATGCGGACAAGATCTTCATGGGATTGCAAATGGCCGATATTCCTCATTTACGACGCATTGTAGATCAGGAATTTACGTTCACACCCGGAATTGAAGTGACGGATATCAAACAGGTGAAAGGACTGGAGTTTGATTATGTGTTGCTGGTGGATGCTGACTCAGGTACTTACGGAATTGACGTGAAATCAAGAAATTTTATGTATGTTGGCGCGACACGGGCCGCACACCAGTTATGGTTGGCCCATATTGGCAAACCAGCCCCCCTTCTTCCCCTGAAGATTCTTTCCCAATAACAGGAGTTTTATGAATGTCTATGTTGTGATACTGACTTACAAGGTCCCTGTGGATAAAATCATGCCTCATGTGCCTGCGCATCGGGAACACCTGGATGCTTGGTTTGATACCAACAGCATTCTGTTTTCAGGCATGCAGCTTTCGAAAACAGGTGGCGCGATTATCGTGCGTGCGGAATCAGAAGAGGCCATCCAGCCCTTGATTGAACAAGACCCTTTCTATCTTCATGATGTGGCGGATTATCAGATCATAGGGGTGGATGTCCGTCGTCAGCAACCGGTGATTGACGACTGGATCCAGGGACGGTGATCCTGCTTTCACTACCAGGTTGATTCTTCAATGTCACAAGCAAAAACTCATTGGGATCAGGCGCAGCATCTTCTTTCTCAAAACCTGTTCAATCATGCGATACTCAGCTTGCGTGAAGCCATTGCTCTGGAGGGATCCTACCTTGAGCGGGCAATGGGATTGATGGCGTCATTCACTCAAAGCAATCAGCCCGAAAAAGCGATTGCTACAGGTCTGGCTGTTTTGGGGAAAACTCCGGAAAATACGGAGCTGATGAATCAGGTTGGTAATCAGTATCGGCAGTTGGGAATGTATTCAAAGGCTGTCAAAATGTATAGAAATGTTCTCAAGCTCAACCCCAGACATCAATATGCACGGTACAATCTGGCGGCATGTACCTTCAACATCAAAGCCGCTGACGAAAACCTGCTGGCACAGACGACACCGCTGTTGAAACTGCGGTGTTTTCGTAAAATCGGATATCAGCAGGCCTATGATGAACTGGTTCCCGCGTTTTATGAGGAACCTGTTCTGGAAACCGATGCCGATCTCAAAAAAAATGAGGGACATCCTGAGGATGCCCAGGATATTGAATTATGGTTGAATGATTTTGAGCAAAGAGCAAAAGCGGAACCGGAAAACTGGAAAAATCAGTTTGATCTGGCTGTGTTGTATGATGTGGGAAGATTTGGGAAACTGGCAATCAAATATTACAAAAATGCTCTGTTGTTAAAACCTGATTTGCCGGAAATTTCAAATAATCTGGCTGTTGCCATGGCGTCCTATACAGAAAATCTGGCTGAGGCTAAAGCCCTGTTATTAACATTGTTGAAAAATCATCGAACCTACCGGCCAGCCGTGCTGAATCTGGCTATTGTGTATCGTCGCCTGAAGCAACCCTTCGCATCGTTGAAGTATCTGGTCTATCTGGGAGACTTGTTACAGAAATCCAGAGGGCAATTTGATTTCAACCATGTCAGAAAAAATGCGGACGATCTGTATCAAACGGCACAGTATGTGATGGCATTGCCCTTGTATCAGGTGTTGATCGAAGAAGAAAACAAGCCTGAATGGCATTATCGCCTGGGGTTGATTTATTATAAACAGAAACAAACTGAAAAAGGGATCAGATGCTGGCTGAAAACGCTGGAACTTCAACCTGATCATCCTCATGCCCGAAATCAGTTGGAACAACATGTCTATCGACTGGAGCAAGAGGCACAAATTTTGATGGATGATCATTTCATGCAGGATGCCGTGCTTCTTCTGAAAAAAGCGACTGACTGTTATCCGCTTGCCAGCACCTGGGAACTTTTGGCAGAAGCCTACGAGGCTTTGGGTGAGGAACAAAACGCGGATGAATGTGCCAGAATATTTCAGAAAATGACAGAAATCTCATAACAGCTATTGCATTTTTCCTGCTGAAAATGAAATATATTATAAAATGTTCAATGCTTGCTCCGCTATCATATTTCTGAGTGTTTATGATCAACTCTGATAAAACCCGCGATCAACGAAAAGAGCCTCGCCATATTTATCGACATCGTTTGTCAATCACGATGCATCGACATTTTACGCGTGGTGAAGTGGTCGATTGGTCAAGGCATGGATTGCAAGCCTTTATAATTATCTCGACAGACATCAATCTGCACAATGCACGTATCCGATTTCATGTAGAAAAATATAAAGGATTGCAGGGAACTCCGGAATTATGGAGTCGTGAGGGAACGGTGAGGTGGTCTGAATCACAGGATGACGGCTGGAATATTGGCATTCAACTGGATCAACCCATTGATGATCTGCCGATGGATGATATTGAAAATTTTATCACTGAAGAAGATTTCTGCTATTTGTTTTTTCTCTCTGAAACAGATGATACAGGGTATTTTATCTTCTGAGATTTAGCTCTTTCCTTTATTTTTTTCCTTTCATGAAAATCGTTATTGCGGATTCAGGTTTTGGAGGGTTATCTGTTTGCGCGCCTGTAGTTGAAGAATTGGTGCGCCAAAACAGCCTGGCCGATGTGATATACATCAACATGGCTCCTCCTGCAACAGGTGGCTTTAACACAATCAGTGATCATGAGCGGAAGGTGGTTTTTTTCAACAATGCCTTATGCTGGATGCATAAACGCTATGATCCGGATTATGTCTTTATTGCTTGTAATACCCTGTCGGTTCTTTTACCAGAGACTCCCTGGGCAAAAAAGTATGCCACTAAAATAGAGGGCATTGTCTCTGTAGGGAGTGATTTCTTAATTCAGGCACTGACCGGAGATCCTGATCGGGAAGTCATTCTGCTGGCAACTCCCACCACAGTTTCTGCTCAGATTTACCCTTCACGAATCAGGAATGCCGGCTTTCAGCAGAAAATTCACAGCCAGCCCTGTCCTGAGCTTGCGACAACCATTTCCAATGACTCTGAAGGCAAGAAGATCTCTGCGATGATTCATCAGTTTGCGCAAGAAGTGCTTGGAAATATGGACAAATCTACACGGTTGATCATCTTTTTGGGATGCACTCATTATGGCTATCGTGAAGGTCTGTTTGAACAGGTATTTCACGAGTTGGGCTATCCGCATGTTTCCATCATGAATCCCAACCCTGTGGCGGTGCAGTCGATACTTTCCAGAGTATCCAGACTTGCTTCCTGTTCAGGAAGTGTGACTGTGGCTTTTGTCACAGGTTATGCTCCGCCTGAGAATGAAATCCGGACGATTTCAGGATATTTAGCCGGGGTTTCCGGGAAAACCGTGGAAGCTCTGAAAAATTATCAGTTGAATGGTGATATTTTTCATGATCAGGAGGAGTGTGATTCAGGGGTACCAAAACTTGACTCTGAGTCAGCTTAGTCATAGAGCATGAACTTTCTGGTAGGAACAATAGACGTTGGAATGTTGAATATGACTCGATGGATCCTTTTACTCATCTTGGTGACACTGTCTAATCCGGGTTATGCTTACAGCCCCACCTGGCAGGATATGGTGTCATGGTTGAAAGTGGAAAATCAGATTACACGGGCTGTTATGAAGACAACCGTGCAGGTGTTTGATCCCTTTGGAAAGGCGGTTGATGAGAAAGGACAACATCTTGATGTTGAAATGGAATCTCGTGGCTTCAAGCAAACAATTTACTGGAAAATGGACACACATCTGGCCGTTGAAACGTATAGCAAGGACGATGTCTTACTTCATTTCTATTATGAAGAAGAAGGCAATTCCATTGACATTCCTCTAAGTCAGGATCGTATTTTTACAAAAGAAGATGTTTTTCCGCATTATTTACGTTTTTTAAGCAACAGTCCATTTGTCTGGGGGTACGGACTGAGTGAGATGAACATCACTTCTCGGGATATTCAGATGTATCGCTCGCAGGATAATGATGTTTTTTATCGTATCGGTGATCCGGATCTCGAATATTTTGTATTGATTGACAAGGACCACTGGCGTCTCCATTCTATTAATAGCAGCATCAGGTCATTCAGAAAAACTTCGGATAAACTTCGCATTGAGTTTAAATCATTCACACAGAGTCGTAGTTTTACTTATCCCGGTGTTACAGAATATTTTGTGAATGACCGGCTTTTCAAAAGAGTCACATTGGTTGATTTTGAAAAAACATATAAATTGCCCCTTGCACAGTTTTATCAAAAAATTTCAAATGCCCCCCTTCTCTCTGGCAATCCTGTTAACATTGATTACTCCCGCTAATTTTATATGAAATTTCTATTATACCCTCTGGTTTGGCTGTTTTGGATAGCTGTCGCCTACAGTGAGACACAGGTGATTGATTATGTTCGTATTATCGTGAACAGTCAGATCCTGACCAATAGCGAGGTTGAAGACAGCCTGAAACCTTTGAGAGAGCAGGTTCAACAGGCAATTCCGGAAGGTCCAGAACGTGACCGTCAAATGCTGGAAATGGAAAAAACTGTTGTTGAGAATCTGGTCAACAAACTTTTATTGCTGGATAGAGCCAGAGAATTGAAACTGGATGTTGCTGAAAAAGATATTGAAGAACAGATGGACCGATTGCTTGAACGCAATCCCCAATTGTTGTCACAGTATAATGAATATGAACTGAAGGAACAGATCTCCAGAGATATTAAGCAACAAAGGGTCATCGGCCATGAAGTTGAATCAAAAATTCATGTGGATGACAGTGAAATTGCATTGATGTGCAAATCAAAAAACAAAGAGTCCAAGGAGTTGGGAATTGCTCAGATTTTATTAAGAAAATCAATGGAAGAAGCAAAATTGATTGAACAGAAGGTACAGGCCGCGCTGATGGAAGGTGTTCCGTTTGACACCTTGGTGAGTCAGTATTCTGATGACCCTGGCGCTAAAAAAAATGGTGGGAAACTGGGAGTGTTCAAGAAAGGTCAATTATTGAAAGAAATTGATGATGCCGCATTCATTCTGCATAAGGGCGAGCTGGGCGCATTGGTTCAATCCTCTTTCGGGTTTCACTTGATTTATATTTATGACGAAATTGTGAAAGACGGTCCGTCCTGTGACGATCTGAGCGAAGATGTGAGGCAACGGTATACGAATATGTTGTTCAATGAAAAACGAGACCAGATTTTACAACAGTATTTGGGACAGCTTCGTTCCAAGGCGAGAGTTGTTATAAAAGATAAACGATGAACCACGACTTTCGGTGTGATCACAATCCTGTTCATGTGATATTGGGATAAGCTTCCAGTCCCATGTCATTCCACTGATTGGCTTCAAAACGATATGCTCCCAGACATGCGACCATTGCCGCATTGTCAGTACAAAGCGATGGTGGGGGATAGTGAAGTGTAATATTTTCCTGCTGTGCACGCTGTTCAAAACATGTTCTTAATTTTTTACTCGCCGCCAATCCTCCCGATACAGACAAACTCTTAACCTGATAGTCCTTGACAGCCTTGAACGTTTTATGCAGGAGAACATCAGTCACACTTTGAAAAAAGGAAGATAAAACATGTTCTTTATGCTGGATTGCGTCCGGGTGATCTTTTAGGAAATACAACATGGCTGTTTTTAAGCCGCTGAAAGAAAAATTATAATCTGGCTTATGGATCAGCGGACGGGGAAAGTCATAATCCGCAGACGTAAAATTCATGGCACAGGCATCTACAAAAGGTCCTCCCGGCATCGGTTGTCCAAACATTTTAGCAACTTTGTCCACGCATTCACCCGCGGCGTCATCCTGGCTTCGTCCAATGATTTCATAGTCAAAATGATTCCGGGCATACATCAACAGGGTGTGTCCTCCAGCGACAACCAGGTGAATGATCGGAAATTCAGGCGTGTTTTCTGACAAGAAATTGGCATAGGGATGAGCTTCCACATGATTGACTCCAATGAGTGGAATCCTGAGTGAATACGCCATGGCTTTGGCCGCAATCACACCAATCAACAGGGATCCAAGCAGTCCTGGCAAATTTGACACAGTGATATAATTCAGATCCTTGAATTCAAGTTTGGCCTGTACCATGGCATCTTCAATCAGAGGATGAATGACTTCGAGATGTTTTCGGGATGCTCGTTCGGGAACAACGCCTCCAAAGCGTTCATGTTCTTTGTATTGAGACAAGGTTACATTTGCCAGTATCTGCCGCTTGTCTTTCAAAATGGCAATCGACGTGTCATCAAAGGTGGTATCAATTCCTAAACCGATCATGTGTATTTACCTGAAAAATTGAATGTGACTGGGGAAGTTCTTTCCGCGTTATGGTGCGAACACTGGCGGTTCTGTGATACGACCGTAGGTGACTTTGTATTTTCGGCCCTGCCTGGAAAGATTTCTTTTGCGCGATGTTTCCAGAATCCGTTGACGTTCATCTTCTGCCTGCTGTATTTTAGCTAACCGTTGTTGTTCCTTGAGGAGTAATTGTTCTTCTTTTTCGGCCTGTATTTCTTTTTGCTTGGCAACATATTCTTCATAACGTTTAATGTTCTTATCTTGCATATCGATAAAGCATTGATAGCCTTCGGAAAGATTCCGGGGTTCTTTGCAGTTGACAACAATTGGGCCTGCCGCACCTTGGGCATTTGCCGGAGGGACAGGCTGGTTTTGTGCTAAAATGGGGTTTATGTTGGAACCAATCAAGTTAAGAAACAGCCATCCTGCCGCTAGATACTTCCTGATGTCATGGTATCTCTTCAGTGTATGTCTCATCAGATTTCCTTGCGATATTTACGGAGCAGAGGCATCTTCTCCAGATTCAAAACCTCAGGCTTCCACAAAAGATGCGGTAACTACGGATAATCAATCAACGGATAATCCGCCTCAGGTTCTTTCAGAAGAAGAACAAGCACAACAACTTATTGAAGCTCAGAAACGCCAGCAACAGCTTGATATCAGCAGGCGTGTTTTTGAAATGGCCAAAAAACTGTCAGATCAACGGGTTCCTCCGCCGACTGCACAGGAAATGAAAATTGCAAATGACATTATAAAATTAGCAAAAGAAGACGCTTCCAAACAGACCTATGAGAAAATGCAGCAACGTGTTGTTGACGCTCTTGCAAAAAATAAGGCTGAACGTGAACGTTTGCAGGCTCAGGAAACCGCAAAACTACAAATAAAATATTATGAATTTCTAAAAAACACCCGGAAAAACTCAGTGCAACAGGGGAAAGCCCCTGATTATTCAAATTACAATCAACAGTTTAAACCAATTGTGCGCAAAAAATAATTCTTTTTTCTCATGAATTCTATGCCATGCAAAAAACATAACATTTCCGGGACAAGATGAAAGGTCGTGTCGCAATGGCCATGAGTGGCGGTGTTGATTCCTCTGTAGCAGCCACTCTCTTGAAAGAGCAGGGATATGAAATCATCGGTCTGCACATGAAACTTTATCATGGACCTGACAGTCAGCGTCAGAAAAGCTGCTGTTCGCTGGATGAAGCCATGGATGCACGAGCTGTTTGCCATCGTCTTGATATTCCGTTTTATGTGATTGATTTTCAGGAAGAATTCCAGACTCATGTGATCGACTATTTTATTAATGAATATACCAATGGCCGGACACCGAATCCTTGTGTTAAATGCAATCAGAATATCAAAAGCCGATATTTGCTGCAAAAAGCTGATGAACTGGAATGTGACTATCTGGCAACCGGTCATTATGCCAAAATTGTGAAAAATCCGGAAAGTGGGCGATTACAATTAGTAAAACCGGCAGATTTGTTGAAAGATCAAACCTATTTTTTATATGGAATTCAGTCGAGTGAACTCCATCGTTTGCTATTTCCTCTTCAGGATTACGTCAAAACAGATGTACGAGGGATTGCGGATCAGTGGAAGCTGGCATCCGCATTCAAGCCTGACAGTCAGGAAATTTGCTTTGTTTCTGACGATTACAGACAATTTCTTCAGAAACATTGGACGACACAGCCTGAACCGGGCAATTTTGTCAACACCGAAGGAAAAGTTCTGGGCATCCATAAGGGACTACCTTTTTATACTATCGGGCAACGCCGAGGGCTGGGCGTGAGTGCTGAAAAACCTTACTATGTGATCCGCCTGGATCAAAAAAACAATCAGGTTGTTTTAGGCCAGGAAAACCAGTTGTATGCGCAGACCGTTCATGTTCAACAGGTCAATTGGGTTTCTATTGATCCCATACAGGCTCCTGTATGCGCCAATGTCAAATTGAGATATTCTCATCAGGGATCGGAAGCGACGCTGATTCCATTGTCAGAGGATACCCTCAGAATTGAGTTACATGCTCCTGCTAAATCTGTGACTCCGGGCCAGGCGGCAGTGTTTTATCAAAATGATGTGCTATTGGGGGGAGGATGGATCGAACGATCAGAAATGAAGACGGACACAGTTTGAACCTGAAAGGATATGGATGAATATATTTCTGATTGGATTCATGGGAGCTGGAAAAACAACTGTGGGCAAGCAACTGGCCCGTCGATTGGGATATCATTTTCTGGATATGGATGAGTTTATTGAGTCAGAGCAGGGATGCAGTATTTCTGATATTTTTAAATATATGGGGGAAGAATATTTTAGAAACCAGGAAACACAGTTACTCCAGCGACTGAGTAATGTCCAAAATACCGTTGTGTCCACTGGTGGGGGGATTGTTACCCGGGACGAAAATCTACGATTAATGAAATCCGCAGGGAAAGTGATTTATTTGCAAACACCACTAACCGAATTATCGAATCGACTGAAATTTGATAATAAAAGACCGCTACTCCAGGCCGATGATGCGGAAGTCCGCATGAAAAACCTGCTGGAAACCAGACAGCCTTTATATGAACAGGCAGACTATATTATTAAAACCGAGGGCTTGTCTTCTTATGCGGTGGCATCGCTGATTCTTAAATCAATCTGACCATCCCCAGTGAGTTTGGTGTATCAAATTGTGTGACCTGGACAAATCGAACTATTGTTTTTCTGCCAGGAAAAAACCGATTTTTCGGAATACATCAGGACTGAACAGCAGGGCAATCTGGCTGATCTCAAAGTCTGCAAACCCTTCTGTGGATAAATGTGGCAAAAGATCTGAGAATCGGTTGCGGTCGAGAGGGGTGCAAATAGTGAATGCAGGCTTGGTCGGGGTTATTTTCATATTTTTTTGAAGTTCATCCATAATGGAAGCTGAATTGCGATAAACTTTAGGCAAATATCGTTGTGACTTCTCCGTTGCGTTGCGTTGCGGGGTTTTAGGAATTCCGAGATAAATGACTTGTTGTACATAATCAGGATAATGAATCACAATATCTCTGGCAAAAATACCACCTTTGCCATGCGCGATAAGGGTAACAGGCCCCTCCATTGCGGCAATTTCCTGGACCCGTTGAATCAGGTTTTCACGCAATTGTTCAGTAGAAGCCCATGAGCGTAATTTCAGCAGATGAACACCATACCCCAATCTTTTGAGAAATGCGAACAGCAGATGCCCCGAAATATCCCCCCATGGAAATGACGGAAAGAAAACAACGGGTGAGCCGTTACCAGCCGGAATTCCTTCAAACAAATCTTCTCGTTGAAATAACTCTTTCAGTTCCCGCAAGGACCGTTTCACCATAGCAGGCGACAGGCGAAGTTTGTTACCAAGAGACGGGTCCGGATTGGTTACCTGTGTGAATGGAATGGAATGTTCAAGACTGTTTACTGAAGGTGACAGCGATAATGAGTTCATATTCATTCCTTTTTCACAAGCAGGTTAGCTCCAAATTTTAAGGCTCGCAAAACTATTACAGACTGTGAAAAAAATCAATGATTTCTTATGGAAGCTATTTTATGCTCAATTCGGTAGGAACCCATGCCATGATACTGTCTAATGTGAAGCGAACCAGATTGTAGTGAAACAGCATTGCCGTTTTCAAGAGCAAAAATCTGTGAACTTCCCAACTTTCGATCAAGTCGCTGCCCTCTGCCACTGAAAACAGTGGGACATGAGGCAACAATATTTTCAGACAATGGGATTTACAGACGTTTTTACTGGTCGAATCCTTCCTTTTCAGAGCATCTTCAATGAGGTTATCGGTGACATAGGCCAGTTGCAGTAGCTGTTTATCAAGAGCCGCGCCTTCCTGCAAAATATGCTTTTTGAATTGTTCTTCAAAAACCAGGAGATCTCCTGGTCTCGATAAGAAAATCTGTCGCAATCCTTTCATCTGTTTTTGAAGAACTTTGTCATACTGGTCAAGCAACTGATCTCGAATCCTTTCCGGGGAGAACCATCCAATAATTTCTTGAAAGGAGGTGGAAGCTTCGCATTCAAAATATTGAGACAGTTTAATCAACAGGGGTTGAATATATTGGAAACTGAACACATAAACATAGTGTCTCAAATGAGATCCAAATATTGCGATGTCATCTTCATTTCTAAAATTATTCCATTTCAGAACCTGATCCAAAGGGTTGTCAGGATGTAAAAAATGTGATCGGAGATACTTCTGTGAACATCGTTCTTCAAGAGCGATTCCCAAGGCATGTTCCAGTTTGTGTATGAGATCAAGATCACTCAACCGTAAGCGCTGGTCAACAACCATAACGCGGAGGCAATGCTGATAAATTGTGATTCGAAAATCGTAATCTTCATGTTGTCCCAATCTATTGATCAGTTCCTGTGGATTTTGTGGATTGGCCAGATAAAGTCTGCATACGCGTTTGTTTTTGTTTTCCTGTAGCAGGGCATCAATGGTCCACTGAATTAATTGTTCTTCTTCATAACTTAAAATATCATCAGCATAGGCGGCAAGAATCATCATTTTGATGAGATAAACCTTTTGTGCTTCCTGCCACGTATATATTTTTTGATGATTGATCAGTGAAACGGCGTTATGTTCAATGCGTATTTCAAACTCATAACTTTTAACCATTTCCGCAAAATACTGAAATATTGAAGGCTTCTGCTGTAGTTTGCTGAGGAGATGCTTGAATACAGAACAATTTCTGGGATGAAACGATAAATAATTTTCCAGAACCTCGATCAGAATATTGATGCATTCCGCAACAGTCTGGGCGTTCTCAACGCGTTGCTTGTTTGACCCGAATACAAGTAGATTCCACAGTCGTTTGAACCACAATTCTGTTCTGATATCCGAAACATCAAAAGAATCACAGTTTAATAATTTCAGACAATCGTCCACAATAATTTGTGACAGATCGTTGTCTTCCAGCAGATGGAAATTAAATTCCATGGAATTGATGGAATGGCGTAATTCCAGATTTTTGATTTGTACAACCATGGTGTTTCTCAAATTACATTTTCAGTAAATTCGCGGGATTCTCTTTCAATGCTTTTTTTACCAGTCTGAACGTTGGCAGATACATGGAAATCATACCTAAAATAACAGGTAACAGATAATGTGGTGTCCAATAGGTGAAGCTCAAGTCCAGATGTGTTTGTTGAATCATTAATGAAATCAATGCGCTTAAAATTAATGTACTCGCCAAACTTCCTATAAAGGCTACGAAAAACAAAATGGATGTTTCAATAAGAAATATATTCAGAATGGATTGATTGGAGCCACCAAAAGAAATCAGCAACCCAATGTCTGAATATTTGCGTTCAATATGTATTTTGCATGAAATCCAGAAATTGAACGATGCCAACAAGACCAGTGAGCCAATGATGATCGCCGTTACCAACGCAAACAGATTGGTCATTTTCTGCAGATTGGTGATATCAGAAATCACATCTCCAGCCACGTTAAAGTCCAGATCCGGCCTTTTTAATAACTGAACGACAGGGATCACATCATCAAGCTTGTCCACATAAACCACTAATTGCTGATATTCTCCCGCACTGTAGGGTTGCGGCTCCAGATCCAGTTCTTCGGGGTATTCCCAGGCGATCCAGAGGGGGTCCAGTTTTCCAGTAAGTGTCTCTATCATCTGAAGAATATCCTGCCAGTATTCTTTCTGAATTAACGGAATATCTTCACTGATCCGGCCAATCGTGAGCAGGATTTCATCCTGATTTTCCAAATAATCCATCAGCATGATCTGTGAATTATTGGTTTCCATGGAGCAATCTGGATGAAGATAACTGTCACATCTGAATTTATGAACAAGATTCCGCAGAATATCTTCATTCCACTTGTCTGACGGAATGGTCAGGGTAATCTGCCCAAATCGTTGAGGTTTTATGAGAATTTGCCTGTTGTAATCCAGAAAAAACTCTTCAAGAACAATGAAATCCTTATTATCTGGCAGTTCTTCAATCCGGTCCAGAATAGCCACATAATAGGAATAGCGCTGTATTCGCAATTCGAGTTGTTTAGGGTTTTGGACAACATGAGTGTTCAGAATGTTTTGGAAATTTTGTGATTCAATAAAAGCCAGGCCTTTCACATAGTCAGTACTATCAGACAGGATTTTAGATAAATTGGTCACAAACTGATACTGGGCATATTGATCAATAAAACGATATTCAGGTTCCTGCGTCAGCAATATATTGAGTTCGGGTGTCTTGTTTGAAACTTCCAGTACCCGTCGAACAATTTTGACGATTTCCTGCTCAAAGCGGTCTGTGGGTTGTTTATGTTGTTTGAATTTTTTAAATGTACTCAACAAGTCCGGGAACGTTTCAGGCAGGATGTATCCTAACCGTGAAGTCAAAAATGAGTTTGTGACAATCATCTGGTGTGGGTCAACCGGTCGTGGTTTTGCGAACCATTGAGTCAAATGCTGCTGGCGCATCAAGATCCCCTGGATGGGATCTTCGATAGAAACAGTTTGTCCAACACCCCGGAGTGTTCTCTGATCAGAAGTTAAAAATTGAAGATGAATTTCGTTTTGGCCCTTGACGTTCACCGCCCCTGAATTTTGATTCTGCTGAGGATTATTTTGAGAAACTGTGGGCAGTACAAATTCATTTCCACGACGTTGCATCGAATTCAATTGGGTCATTGTTCCTTGTGTGAAGGTCGGATATTTTTCGCTGGGAGAGACTCTTAACCGTAAAAAACTGGATTTTTCCAGTTCCTCAATCTGGGCTTGTTCAGATCCTTTCAGAAAACCGATCAACAGGAATGAAATTGTAAAAAACAGCATAAAAGAGATGGTTTGGACCAATGCCTGGTTGGGCAATTTCAATTCCCGATTAGGGAAAATGTCATTTTTCGCATATTGATAACAGAAAGATACAGGTGGTTCCTTGATTTTCTGTTCATGGGGATCCTGGTACACCAACTGCTTTTGGTGTTCTTCTGAAAGTCCAATGCTTGCTTGCTGGCGTTTGGAAAGAGAAATGGCGTGTTGAATCCATTCTTTGAGATTGGGATGGCCATCACTTTTTCTTAAAAACGATAAATGCCGTCCTTGCAGACGAGATTCCCCTGTGGAGTTTGATTTAGGCCATTCAACAGGAGAGAGCAACCAGAAATTATCTCCATATTTGTAGGCCAGATCAACATCATGACAAATCAGGATGACACACCGCTCTTCAGGCAATGCCTGACACCAGTCGCGTAGTCGCTGTAAAATGATATTGGCACTGTAGGTATCCAATGCCGCAGTGGGTTCATCGGCAAACATGATGGGGGCATTTGCGAGAATAGCGCGTCCTAGTGAGAATCGCTGTCGCTGTCCCCCTGAAATCTGTGTGGGATATTTCTGGAGATACCCTTCTTCCAGCCGGACAAATTGTTCGAGAACAAAATCAGAATCAATTCCCTGGCCTTTTTCAATGTGGTGGCCTTTGAGCAGGTTAGATAATTCGAAATTATTTTTATTATTGAAAGTCCGAATCAGATAATCATCCTGAAACATGAAACTGAAGGCGTTTTGCCTTAAAAAAATCTGTTCTTCCTGATTGAGTTTTTCATCATATTCATATTTTTTCCCGCCATATTCCAGATTCAGCGAAGTTTTTTCATGATCATATTGATCCATCATGGCCAGAATGTTCATAAGGGTTGATTTGCCACAACCGTTTCCTCCCATCAGCACTGTGACTTCACCAGTGGGAATGATGATGTCTTCCGTTATGTTGCGCTCAACCCATGTAATGATATGATCCAGACTCATGGGTTCTTGTGAGGGAACTTCAAAGGCTTCTGCCATTTCTTTCAGAATTTGTGGAGAATGGCCTGATGCCTGATGAAACTGTTCAAACAATTGAGGAATATCTAATTCCAGATATTCAACTTTTGACAGATATTCTTCAGAAATATCCCGGAGTTTATTAACACAGGTCTCCATTTTGGGATAAACATTCAGCAGAAACTCATTATTTCCTGACTGAAAATGTCTGACAACCTTTTGTATCTGAAATAAATTTTTCGGCATATTTCAACAGAGGCAATGATTCGCAATAAATTTCGAAGGATATAAAAATTGGTATTCCCTGTATCAGGTTCTTAACAAGGACAATTCGATATGGAAAGGATTAATTTATTGAGGTGTGAAACTCCGGGGTAAAAACGACCGGAGTTTGAGGAATGGGCATGGTATTTGAGGGGTTGAGAGTTAAATTGGTTTACGTGACATGCGGTCCAAATGGCGTTTCCACGCAATAATGACATCAATGCCAACGGATAAATCTTCATAATACTGATGAATACTGCTGATCCATTCATTGGAAAATTTCATTTTATTATATTCCATAGCGTTCCTTTCCTTTTTTGATCATTAGGGGTTATGTTTTGATTGAAGAAAATATACCCGAAACAGAGTCCTCAGCATAAAATTTCAATAGCTCCCTGCACATTGAAATTTTAGTTTTTGAGAAATGCATACAATCTGCCATTAAAGATCGGTTTGTTCTTCAATGGTGTATAAAAGTTGATAAATGGAATCTACTTTGTCGCATCCATAATTTCTTAAATCCGTAAAACCTGTCTGTCGTTTATACCCTCCGTCCATTTTTGAAACAGAAAGAATAAACCGAATGTCTGTTCCTGTATCCGTGTTATCAATGAGATTATTGTCAGGACGATTTGCATTGCTCACGTATTTTGTGCCAGAGACGGTTTTGGTCAGATCGCATCCGGCTGGCGTCCATTGATAATATACTTCTTTGGTGTGTTGCAATGTGGACCCCTGATTTTTATAAACATTCCTTGTGATGGTAAGCTGGCAGTCAGGATTTGCTAACGTAATGACTTCAACATCATCCTCTAGCGTCAGAGTGCTTGTGATCAAATCATCAAAGTCCAGAACAGATTCTGATGCTTTTTGTGAACCATCTGTTGCATTGGCATAATCGGGACTCTGGTCGGTTGAATCGCATTTGGGCTTACTGAGTTCATAAACACCATCTGGGATAGCAATGGCCTGGGAGAAGATATCCGTATTTTTTTCACGCTCTTCACAGCCGGAAATGATGATTAAAAAACATATTATTAATGGGCCAGACGATAATTTTTTCATGTTTCCTTTTTAAGTAATTGCGGTTAGCAAACTTGAAGCATTATATTTTTATACTTTGGATTAATTTATAATTAATTGTATTTAATGGATATTTAAAAAAAATTTTAAATACAATAATGCAATTTGCAATTTATTGTGTAGCTATTCTCAACAGGGATGATGCAATCATTGTTAGAAAATTCTAGGATT
This sequence comes from SAR324 cluster bacterium, assembly GCA_015232315.1. Classification (NCBI taxonomy): domain Bacteria; class Deltaproteobacteria; species SAR324 cluster bacterium. The sequence continues at coordinate 159,033 of JADFZZ010000002.1, forward strand.
CACACAGATCAAATGATCTAGCACCCGCACCTGATTCAATGTAACTTAAAACAAAGGAGAACACTATGCAACAATATGAATCCATCATTCAAAAAGCCTGGACTGACGCATCTTTCAAATCACGTTTGATGACATCACCTAAAGCAGCGTTTGCTGAAATGGGATATGATTTTGGCAACATGGACGTCAAGGTTTTTGATGATGCAGGGGACAATGCTCATTTTGTATTATTGACAAAAGAACAAGCCGCCAGTGTAGATCTGGAAAATGATCAGGTTTTGGGACGTGTGACAAAAAAAGCTCTTGAAGACAGCAACTATAAAACACGTCTGATCAGCGATACAACCGCAGCCGTTCGTGAAGTTCTGGGAGTTGAACCTCCGCTGAACATCCTGGTTCATGAAAATACCGACAAGGTAATCAACCTGGTGATTCCAGCCAATCCTGAAACAGCAGGTGAATTGAGTGATACTGATTTGTCCATGGTTGCTGGAGGAAAAGGCCTTGTAATCAACTGTGAAACGATTGCTGGTGCGCTTACAGGTGCGGGCAATCTGACGGCCAAAGTTGGAAGCTATCTGCCAGGAAATTTTGGCGGATTGTTCAGCTCATTAGGACCTATCATGACTGGTGGTGGTAGCATGGTTGGAAAAACATCAAACTTCCTGGGTTTTATGGGTGCCTGATTGAGTAACCCCCCGGGTAATTAAATTTCAAGAGGTGACTTCCCTGCCTGCCTCCTCATTTCACATTGGGAAGTCACCTCTTTTTTTATTGTGATGATGTCACATTTTTACGCAGTCCGTCAATATCTCTTCCATAGAATCCATTCTGAAAACATTAAAAAACATAAATCTTCCTTGAGGAAACAGAAATACCTCGCTACATTGATAAATCAATATCGTCCAAATATTTTGTATTGGAAATCCCTTCATTTTTCAGGATTTCAGGAATGAACGCAAAAATTGATTTATTACCTTCGTTCAAACGCCTTTTGTTATTCGTGACAGTAATTCAGGTGCCTTTTTTTTGCTTGGCGTTTGATTTGCGTGATATGGATAAATTTCGCCAAACGAAAAGCTGTATCAAATGCGATTTGAGAGAAGCGGGCTTACAAAAACATCAGCTTCCAGGTGTGTTTTTATCCAAATCAGATTTGACTGGAGCCAATTTCAGTGGTGCCAATCTCTATCAGGCCAATTTTTCAGGAAGTAAACTTTCTCAGGCTGATTTAAGCGATACCATATTGACCAAGGCATATATGGTTAATATTGATCTCAGCATGACTAAACTTCAGGACTCACAACTTCAGGGAGCTAATCTGAAAGGAAGTCTGCTGAAAAAAGCAAATCTGAAAAAGGCAAATCTGTCTGGTGCAAATTTAAGGGATGCGGATTTCTCTGAAGCCGAAATGTCTGAGGCAAACCTGAATTCAAGCCTGATGCAGGGAACAATAGTGGAACGGAGTAATCTGCGAGGCACATTGCTGAATTACGCACGCCTGGATCAGGCTGTTTTTAAAGACTCAAATCTGGCCAATGCTGATTTATCAAATAGTATCATCAATGGTTCAGATTTTTCCGGAACGCGGATGGAGCGATCCAAATGGTATGGCGCAAAAATTCAGGGTTCTAATTTTCAATCCGCAGTGTTGAATAATGCGGATATGCAGAGAACTGATCTCAAAGAAATAAACTTTTCAGAGGCGCAAATGATTGAAGTCAATTTATCTGAATCACAACTTGAAGCGGTGGTTCTGAAAAACACCAATCTGTCAAATGCTGATCTTAAAAATACGATATTTATTAAGGTGGTATTCATTTCAGTTCAGTTATCAGGCGCAAATCTGTCTCAGGCTGAAATGAACGAAGTTATGATGAAAGATACAAATTTATCTGAAGCCAGGCTGGAGGAAGTTCAACTTGAGCGGGCAACTTTGTCAGGCTCCAATTTGATGCATGCCCGGTTACACAATGCCAATTTGTCAGGTGCGGATTTGACCGGCGTCGATTTGACCGGAGCAGATCTGGATGGTGCCAATTTGACAGGGGCAAATTTGAGCCAAGCGATTTTAAAAGGCGTTCATTGGGGACATGCCAATCTTGAAAATGCTGTATTAGGTAATGCTCAGGTGGTTAATGCTGATTTTTCAAATGTGAATCTTGCGGGCAGTCAATGGCAAAATGCCAGTTTTACAGGAATTACATGGCCGGATACATTGCAGGACATCAATTTTTCATCAGCCCAAATCATTGGCGGGCATTTTGAGGGGAAAAGAATTCAACGGGTTCAATGGCAGAATGCCGAGTTGTCATATTCAAACTTTTCAAATGCAAAGCTGGAACAAACAGATTTTTCAAAAGCCATTCTGACAGGATGTTTGTTTAATCAAACAAAACTGAATCAGGTGTTGTTCAATCAGTCTTCCATGCCTGGCGTCAGTTTTACGTCATCCCGTATACTTCATACCGATTTTTCCAAGGCCTATTTACTGAAAAGTATTTTTAAAAAATCTGTTTTGGAGAATGTACTCTTTGTGCAGGCGGATCTTTCCTTTGCTTTGTTCCAGGAATCTCAATTACCTTCCGCATCTCTAAATCAATCCATACTTCAGGATACTCAGTTTCCGGGGTCGATTCTGGATCAGGCCAATTTTTCTGGTGCGAGAATGCTACGGAATAACTTTATGAGATCCTCTTTGAAAAATGCTGTCTGGCATAATGGCAAGATTTGTTCTCCAAATTTTCCAGGTCGATGTGTGACCACTCCTTAATTTTGAGTCAACAGCAAAAACAGGATTTTCCACTCTTGTGTGGAAAGCTGTTCAGGCCTTCTGTTCCCTATCCAAACTTTTTGTTCTTCTTCCAGTCTAAGCGTTTCTTGCGGATAAGCCCGAAATAAACTGTTCATGAGTGTTTTTCTCCGTTGTTGAAACAAGGGTTTTATCCATTCCAGAAATTGTGCGTCTTTGTCCCATTCTGATTTTTGGGGAATCAACTGGATGACGGCTGAATCTACTTTGGGAGGTGGCGAAAATGCTTCCGGAGGAACATCAAACAGTTTTTTACGGGAACAATGCAAATCCATAGCGATTGAAAGGTATCCATATTTTTTTTTATCTTCTGGCGTCGCACAAATTCTTTCTGCGACTTCTTTTTGCAGCATGACTGTGACAGAGCTTATCTGATGCTTGATCTCCATCAGTTTCATCATGATTGGAGTGCCAACATTATACGGCAGGTTTGCCACTACTTTAAAAGGAGTGGCATAGAACTGTTCAAGCTGATCCGGGGGAATCGACAGAATATCCTGATTCAATAGATGAAATGATGGGGTTTCGAACTTTTGTAATAAATGCTGGTACAGGTTCGGATCAATTTCAATGGCAGTGACTTTGGCACCATGTTCCAGTAAATGCCGGGTCAGAACCCCCCTTCCCGGTCCAATTTCCAACACGCAGTCCCCTTCCTGAATTTGAGCTTCTTTAATCATCCGATGCACATAGCGTTCACGAACTAAAAAATGCTGCCCCCATTTCTGTTTCATGATGAACCTTTTAAGTTTGTCAAATGTTGAAGAATTTTTTTGTGTGCTGCTGGAAATGATAGTTCTGCTAATTTTTCAAACGGCATCCATACATGGGATTCATTTTGAGGTACAGTTCCTTGTCCTGTGCAAGAAATTATAAAACTGTGCAGTCTGACCTTGAAGGAAGTGTAGGTGTGTTTAAATGATATCAACGGATCGATTTTTGTCGTTTGTATTCCATATTGTTGTTCCAGATGATTGCTGATCTGCTCAGGCATTCTTTCTGGTTGATTGATTCCAACTTCCAGACTGGTAAATTCCCACAAGCCTCCCATCAAGCCTGTATCCGGACGTTTTCTGACTAAAAATAATTTCTGAAATTCAACGACGCCAGTCAGGACTGTTAATGAAGTGAGTGTTTTCCGCGCCTTTTTTACAGGAAGTTTATGCGGTTCTCCATGTTTAAATGAATCACAGAACATTTGTACGGGACAAATCAGGCACAATGGCGTTTGTGGTTGGCAAATCATGGCGCCAAGTTCCATCATTGCCTGGTTAAAATGACGGGCGTTGTGTTCAGGAATCCACGATTGCGCGGTTTCCCATAATAAATGTTGAATGGCTGCTTGGGACGATTCTTCTGTAATGTTCATAATTCTGCAAATCACTCTGGTCACATTCCCATCAACCACCGGAACCTGCTGATTGAAAGCGATACTGGCAATGGCTCCAGCGGTATATCTGCCAATACCGGGCAATTGCATCAGGTGATGATAATCTGAAGGAAAGATTCCACCAAAGTTTTCAAGAATTTTTTTTGCGCTTTTATGAATATTTCTTGCCCTTGAGTAATATCCCAGGCCTTCCCACAGTTTAAGGATTTGATCTTCTCCGGCAAGGGCTACGGATTCCACTGAGGGCAAGGACGCCATCCATCTTTTGAAATAGGGAAGCACCGTCTGAACCTGGGTTTGCTGCAACATCATTTCAGAGATCCAGATTTCATAAGGATCATATTTGATCCTCCATGGAAGCAGTCGTTGTTCTGTTTCAAACCATTTTAGTAAATTTTTTTGAAATATTTTTAATTCGTCATCGTTCATAGTATTTTGAAATTAAATGATTTTATTCATGGGCGATAGGTTTTTTCCGGTTACGACTAAAGATTTTCACTCAAGGACCGATATAAAGCTAGGTTCATCTTACAAACACAAAATTTAAAAAAATATTAAAGAAAAAAATGAATGTACCGATAAGGTACTTAACGTCACTAATCACTTTACTGAAACATCTGTGGGAGAATTACCATGGGAATGCGTGTTAATACAAATGTCGCAGCATTGAACGCGTTGCGAAATTTGAATCGGACTGAAAGGGATACCAGAAATACTCTGGAACGCCTGTCTTCAGGCCGAAAAATTAATCGCGCCGCTGATGGTCCCGCAGCTCTGGTAATTTCTGAGCAAATGGGCGCTCAGTTGACTTCAATTCAACAGGCAATGACCAACTCTGAAACATCAATTTCCATGATTCAAACCACAGAAGGTGCCTTGAACGAAGTCAGCAGTATTCTGATTAATCTGCGACAATTGGCAGTACACGCCGCGAACGAAGGCGCAAATGACATCAAGATGCTTCAGGCAGACCAAAGTGAGGTTGACAATTTATTAGGAACTTTGAAACGGATTGCTGATAACACTCAGTTTGGAACATTGTCCTTGTTGGATGGTAGCAATTCAGTGAATGGTGTGGCTGTTGGTGATGGTTTGGAATTCATCAGTGCCACTGAAAAAACAAAAGCTTCCTCTTCAGAAGGATACAAAGTCAACATCACACAGGTCGCCACTCGGCCTCTGGTTGTTGCGACCCGAAAACTGGAATTGGAAGATGCTTATGCCAGTTTTGTGATCAATGAAGGCGGTAAGACCGTTGCACTGGATCCGAAAAAAAATAGAACATTGAATGGTCAAATTGAAAAGTTATTGAATACGGCATCTGTCACACAAAATTCAGAGCAAAAAGAAAACGCCAGAAACATGATACAGCATCTGGTTGCCACTGAATTACAAAGACAGGCTGATGAAGCAGGGATGAATATTGAAGTGTTTGTCTACAAACCCGCTGACAGTTTTGGCGAGCTGGTTTCCAACTGGGATCCTGAAAATGAAAGTTTGAAAGCGATTGATCAGTATCCCTCACTTTTGAAAGATCTGGATTCAGATGAAGTATTGGTCATTCGTCATAAAAACTATGGTAGCGAACCCACATTCACCGTAACAACATCGATTGAGGATTTCTTTGGGGAAGATGCCCCTTCCAATCAGGCAATCGCAGCATTGCCCGGTCGAGATGTTGAGGGAACAATAGGTGGTTTTCCTGAAGTTGGTGCAGGTGAATCCGCTCTTGGAAACGGCCAGATTTTGACTGGCGCTCCCGGAACAGAAGCGGAGGGGTTAACACTCAGATATTCCAATAATACAGATGATGTTGTGCATCATGTGTTTGATCGGGTGAATCGTTATTATGCGGGGTTTTTCCTTGAAGAAAAAAACAACGCGTTTCTGGTAGGCGATGAAAAACCATCAATGGGACTTTTCAGCCCGGTGATTGCTGAAATTGATGGCTATGTTCATTTAACCCAGAATGCTCTTGCTTTCCAGGTTGGTCCAAATGAAGGACAACAGGTTCGTCTTTCGATTGACAGTGTTAACCCTGAAAACCTGGCCGTAAATATTGAAAATGAAAGCAATTTCAGAAGTTTGGTGGACATTGATTTGATGACAGGACAAGGTGCTCAGGATGCCATCAAAATCATAGATGCCGGGGTGGATCAGGTTTCATCAATGCGGGCGAAACTTGGAGCATTCCAGAAAAACGCTCTTGAAACAAATTTGAATAATCTGAGAGTCAGTCATGAAAATTTGTCATCCGCTCAGTCTGAACTGGTGGATACCGATATGGCGGCTGAAATGAGTACTTTTGTTAAAAACCAGATTTTGATGGAGTCTGGCACAGCGATGTTGGCACAGGCAAATCAGGTTCCCAAGGCTGTCCTGCAGTTGTTGCAGTCAAACGCCGGATAGGTTGGAACATTTCTTGAACACCTTTGAGAAAGGTGTGTAATAATCAGTCTGTTTTTGGAAAACTCAACAATTTCAATATACTGATTATTTCACAGTGGGTAGAAACTGCCCACTGACCCAGGAAATATGTTTAACCATCAAAGGAGCAGGATTGTCTGAAATCAACCCCAATGCGGTGACAGGCCTTGCCACGAATCTGAATACAAAGGATATTATCGGTCGTTTTATTGAAATTGAAAAACGACAGGTGGCACCCATTGAGCAACGGAAACAAACAAAAGTTGTCGAGCTGGAATCATGGGATGCCATCAAGACGGAGCTGGAAAAGCTCCAGGAAATTTCCTTGAATCTGACTCAAGCAGAAGTGTGGGAGGCAAAAAAAGTTGAATCCAGTGATCCGAATGTGATTTCAGCCAAAGCCAAACGCCTGGCGCGTCCCGGAAAGACAACCATTGCGGTTGATTCAGTGGCGCTGGCACATCAGATCACTTCGCAGGGTTTTGCCGAACCTACAGACAATGTGGGAACTGGTACCATTCGCATTCAGGTCGGCGATGAGGAAGACCGGACTCCGGTGACTATCCGGATCAACGATGGGAACAACACACTGGAAGGAATCCGGCAGGCGATTAATGATTCAGGCGCTTCGGTAGAAGCCTTTGTGATTAAAACCGGAAGTGCGGAAAAACCTTATCAGCTCATGTTGACCAGTAAGGAAATCGGTGAACAGGGACGTATCTACATAGAAGTGAAACTGGAAGGTGGCGCGGTAGATCCGCCTACGTACAAAAGTACCTTTGATACGATTGCGGACTGGGGTGGAACCGATGCGATCGTTCCTGAAACGGTGTTTAGAGGGATTGGGTCATCCACACCAATTATGGGGGTAGATGGAACCTATACTGGCGAAAATGATGTTAAATTCACGTTCACAGTCGCACAGTCAGGGACAGTCAACTCAGAAAGAGGGTTGGAACTGTTATGGACTGATACGGAAGGGCGACAGGGAACACTCAAACTGAACAAATTTAATTATGTCCCGGGAACACCGGTGGATGTGATTGATGGCATTGAGTTATTGATCAGTGATGGAGAGGTTGTCGGTGGTGACAGCTTTACGGTCAACGCTCATGCTGAAAAATCTGAGTTGTTGTGGTGGTTGGGACCGGAAGAACGTGTTTCTCGTATTGATCCTCCCAGTTCATGGGGAAGCAAGGCAACGGAAGGTGGAATCCAGATTTCAGGAAAATACACGGGGGAAGAAGACCAGTCGGTGGTTTTCCGGGTTGAAGGAAGTGGTCAGGTCGGTGGTCCAAAATCATTGATTTTACATTATGAATTTACCGAAACCGGCGAACGTGGCCAATTGAATATTGGTTATCCCTATTTGTCAGAAAACAATCCGGGTGCCTTGAAAGACGCAACGGCGTTTGACGCTCTGGATAATGAAGAATTGTTTCGACTGGATTTCAGTGTCCAGGGATCATTGCCCAAAAGACTGTCTATCGGGAATGGATTATTTATTGAGATCCCACCGGTAATTCTGAACGATGGTGATACGGCTGAACTGGATGTGAATGCTCCTGTGCCGGATTCGTTCTGGTGGAAACCGGAAAAAATCAGGGGCTATGATGGAAAAGTAGATACACAAGTCGCCTGGAATGCGTATGTGGATGAAGATGGGAATGTTAGCAGACCTGATGTGCAGGATGGAATTCTGGGTGCGGGTAGACAGAAAAGTACTGCTCCCATTGAGATAACAGGCTCTTATCTGGAAGATCTGCCTAAAACTTACACATTTGTTGTGAAGAAGGCAGGAACGGTTGGAATCACTCGTGGGGTGATGCTGGAATGGAATGATGGTGAAGGCCGGACAGGAAGAATTGATGTGGGTGAAGGTTATCAATTGGGAAGACCCGTTCCCTTTGATTCGGGCCTGGAAGTTGCTCTTGGCAAGGGGCGACTGGTGGAAGAAGATGAGTTTCTTGTCAACACAAGAACCTCGACAGTGCAACGACCTCAAGATGCGATTCTGAGACTTGGTGCATCGGATCTCGGGGGTGGAATTGAAATTCGGCGCCCTAGCAATACGATTGATGACATCATTCAGGGCGTAGATCTGGAAATACTTTCAACCAGTGAAAAACCAGTCACAATTACTGTTGCAGGAGATACGGAACGTGCAAAAGAACTGGTTCGGGATTTTGTAGAAGCCTATAACACATTCAATAGTACGGTTCTCGAATTTACAAAGTTTGACAAGCAGACAAACACGGCAGGACCCCTGTTGAGTGATCGGAACATCCGGAATCTGTATAATGATCTTGCCATGGTTGTGACATCTTCAGTGCCTGGATTGCCCCAGTCGACCAATATGCTGTTTTCTCTAGGCATCAGGATCAATGATAAGGGTGTTATGAAACTTGATGAATCGAAGCTTGAAGAAAAATTTAATGATGATTACGGGGCTGTAGCGAATGTGTTTCGTAGCAATGGCGTTTCGGACAACACAAGCGTTGATTTTGTGGGGCTGACGCAAAAAACAAAAATCAACCCTAATGGCTATATTATTGATATCACTCAAGCCGCGGCTCAGGGATCTTATATCGGAAGTCCGTTGATGAGCAATGTGATTGAAATCAATGATACCAACAATCAGTTGTATATCCTTGCGGATGGCAGAAAATCTGATGCGATTGAATTGAGGAATGACGTTTATTCACCTGCCAGCCTGGCAAGGGAACTTCAATCAAAACTGACAAACGATAAAAAAATCGGAAAACGCCGGGTTCGGGTTGAGGAAGACAATGGCAGATTGAAAATTATTTCCGGTTCCTATGGTAAAAGCAGTGCCATCTCTGTGGAACCCGGAAAAGACAAAAATCTGATGAGTTTGGGCCTTCACAATGGGGTTACAACAGAAGGTAAAGATGTGATGGGAACAATAGGCGGGGTTGCGGCGATTGGTCGTGGACAACTACTTGTCGGACCTGATGGCCAGGATTCAGAAGGTCTGAGAGCCTTTGTCTCACTCAATCAGGATCAGCTTCAAGATGGCCCGGAAGCGAGAATTGTGGTTACACGGGGAATTGCTTCCATTCTTGAGGATAAATTGAAGAAAATCAATGATGCGGCTGGCGGCGATGTCCGACGGGTGACCGATGATATCGGAACTCAGATGAAAAATTTTGATGAACAGATTCGTCGCATTAACAAGCGGATTGATTCCAAACGGGAAGCCTTACAGCTAAAATTTACAAAACTGGAAACAACGATGGGTCGCTTGAAATCACAGCAGAGTTATTTGGGACAGCAACTTTCAGCACTCGGCGGTGGCGGTGGCGGCGGAGGCAATAAACAGGGTGGGTAATTGTGACAGGTTTCATTAACAATACAGGAAGCGAAGTGAATCTTTCCTGAAAGCCTGATTTTAACTTAATACTAAGGGTGTACCATGAATACCTATGGACAGTATCATCGAGCCTATCAAAAAGCTTCGGTCAACACGATGGATCAGCAAAAACTGATCGTCATGCTTTATGATGGCGCGATCAAATATATCAGTATTGCGGTAGAACGGTTGCAACATCGTGAGCTTGAAAAAGCCCATACCAATCTGATCAAGGCCAAAAGTATTGTTTCGGAATTGATGGCCTCGCTCAACCTCGAACAAGGCGGGGACATCGCCAAAAATTTGCAGTCGTTGTACAATTATATGTTCGGTCTGTTGATTGATGCCAATGTGCAGAAAAATCCTGAGCCCGCACTGATTGTTCTCAAGCTTATGAAAGAACTCCGTGAAGCCTGGGCCGTTATAGGAAATGCGGGTAAACAGCAACCAACACCGGCTCAAGTGGGAGCCGGATCAAATCGAACAGCTAAAACGATCAGTCTCAAAGGCTGACCGGGATGAAGTTTAAACCATGGAGCGCGCTATGAATCGACCATCCACGTATCAGGCTTATTATAAAACCAATGTACAGACATCGGATCAGCTCAATCTGATCATTATGCTGTATGACGGACTCATTCGCTTTCTCAAAAAAGCGGAGGTCAAGATCGAAAACAGGGAGTATGAAGAGTCCCATAACTATCTGACTCGTAGCAAGAATATTGTGCAGGAACTCCTGTCCACATTGAAAATGGATCAGGGCGGCGACATTGCCAAAAATTTGCAGGAATTGTATCTTTACTGTTTTCGGCGCATTGTGGAGGCAAACTTGAAAAAAGATCCGCAGATGGTGGAAGAAGTGATCCGGATCGTGGACAATTTGCGTCAGGGATGGATTCAGGTCCGTGCTCAGCGCAAACAAACCACGGAGCTGACGCAACAACGCGATAAAAAATTAAGAGTTCAGGGTTGATAACTGTTCATTATTGTCAATGTAGGGGGTCATAAAGAAATAACCAGTACATAAGGAGGATGTATCGCTCGCTGTTTGTCATTCCATGCGAAGACCCGGAATCCAGGGGTACTGGGCGTTTGGTGGGTGCTGGATGCTGGATCAGGTCTGGTATGACACGGTGCCGAAAAAGAAAAGTGTACCACTGATTTTTTGGCGGATCCTAAGGAGGAGCGAAAGCTCCAGTAATGCAACTTAGGCGTTGAATATGTTTTAAGGGACTTTCCTGAGCAGGATGTCCCTTTTTTTATGCCCAATGAAAAACAGGTATTGTTGAAGGGACTGTCTTGAACAAGACATAGTCCCTTTTTTTATGCCCAAATTCCTGAATGAGGGGCTGGGATTCATAAATCCCTGGTTGTTTCAGGAAAAATAAGGAGGTGATTGTGAGACAGGTATATTCTGAACTCAAAGGAAATACAACATTGCAGAACAGGATCAATCATGGCAGGTCTTATTCAGATCAATGGATGACCCAGTTAATGACAGTTCCTGAGTTGTCTTATGGCGTCATAGATATCACCCAATTGCTTCAAAACTATGAAATCGGTGTCTCCTTGCTTCAGATTGCGGTTGAAAATCTGGGGCGTATTGAAAACATTCTGGAATCGATGAGTATCGCTCTGGATAAACAATGGGAACAGTCTCAGGATGACAAACCACCTGAGCGGGGAGTCCATGCGTTGCTGGAATTTCAAAAGATGTGTATCAGGGAGATCGCCAGCAATTCCTCCTTTAAAGGGAAATCACTGCTTGATGGGAATATCGGACTTCAAAGTCGTAATAGTAGGGGCTTTAAGGCTTTAGCTGGTGCTCAAGGTGAAAAATATACCCGGAATGAGAATCTGGATATAGTGATGACCCGTAAAGCTACTCATAGTGAAGTGATAGGGGTTGTTCCGCTCACGCCTGATTTGATCAGACAGGAAAGTATGATTCTTATCCGGGAAGGTGATGTCGAAATCAGGTATGAAATTGCAGTGGATGAAACAGAACAGACTCTGGTGCGACATATCCAGGATGCCTGTTTGAAACAGGATATGGATCTGACCATATTTCTTTCTGAGGATCATCGCCTGGGCATACGTCATAATCAGTGGGGAAGCATGCATCGCTTTACGGCCATGAGTCAAAATACGGCTATTGTTTCGATTCCTTTTCACTGGGCTCATGTTCATCTTGGGCATGATTGCGCGGGGTTGATCAACGGCCAGCCTGTGGATGGAAATGGACGTGTACTGATTTATGAACCATCAGACAATCAGTATCTGATTTTATGGGAAGGCGAGCATGATCAGGGAACTGTGGAAATCATGTATATGCCTGTATTTATTCAGACGGGATTGGATATTCATGATGTGATTCCTGTGTATATCCGCTCTTGTTTGCCTCAGGATCTTGGCTGTGGTGTGGAAAATCATAATCAATTTTCCTCGTTGGATTCTGTCAGGATTGATTCCTGGCAATCCGTTTATGATGCGCGGCTATTGGTGGCATACAGCCAGGTTGAAGTGCGGAATCAGATGCGGATACTGCAAAAGCAAAAGCATACTTTCCAGGAATTGGCCATGATGGTGCTGGATGGCGTCAAACTGGAGCAATTGCTTCATACGAATCCATTTCCAGTGAGTCATTATTTTGAAATTCATCAAGCAGATGCGATGAACCAGATTCTGAATAACGTTTTTCATCAAAAGTAGCTTTGACAGGAAATGCTAGACTGTAGGGGCAGACCTGTCTGTCTGCACGGGTGCTGAATGAACACAGGTTCCCCTCTAGGAACGGCAAAAGATAAGTTGTAAAAGTTTGCTCTTGCCCTACGTCCCGTGGGGCACGTTATCCATCAATGGCGTCAACTTCAGGGGTTCTTCGCCGGGGAATCCCCCTTTTCAAAGGGGGCATGGGGGATTTAACGCTCAGAATTACATCCCCCTAACCCCCTTGAATCAAGGGGGAATTGAAACACAGCACCATTCAGAATGCTTAAGTTGATGACATTGCGTTATTCATCATTATTTTTTGAACGTTCCCTATGTTTTGTGGACGACAATATGACCAACCACGGGAAGTGGTATCACCTCGACCATCGGGAGAGATCTTGAATATTGTAAAATCAGTATCTTAAAAAGTTAAAGATCCCTCACATGTGTTCGGGATGACACAAAAACAAAATTTCGCGAGAGCGACTAATCGGTCTAAACCAGGCCCTTTTAATATGGAGGTGATTTATGCCAGGTGCGTTTATTGTCACTGTAATATTGGTTTATCCATTATTGGCATACCTTTTTTAATACTCGACAGTGGTAAGTTCTCAGCTTTCAGTTCTCAGTTTTTTTGAACTGATTGAAGTTATTATAATTTTTATATAAGCCCAAAAGTTTCTTTGAAAGTTTGATATTTAGAAAAATTTTAATTTCAATGACTTTCAAAAAGCTGAAGGCTGATAACTGAAAACTTATAACTCTTGAGTTTTAATAATACGAATCATGTGTTGAAATACCGGGTCATTCCGGGCGTGCTCCGGAATCCAGTGGCATGAGGCGATTTTCTGGTTGTCGGATCACGTCCGGCATGAGAAAGCTTCTCGTTTTCAACGGACCTAATGTGTATATTTTTGTATTAAAAATAATATTTTTAATATGCACGGGGTGTCTCATTACGCCTCGCTATCAGGGATTAACAGGATGAAATTCCAGTGTTTTAATAAAGCACGGATAAACTCTGTTATGGGTAGAAACTGTCATGAAGATGGTTTCTGTTTTTTATTATAGGTAATCAAGGAATGATTACCTTCACTTGGCAAAACGGAGGTTGCTATGTCTATGCGAATTAATCACAATATCAGTTCATTGAATACCCAACGACAGTTGGAGAGTGTAAATCGTGCGAGTTCCCAGACTTTGGAGCATTTGTCTTCAGGAATGAAAATTAACAAGGGATCTGATGGTCCCGCTCAGTTGGTTATTTCAGAAAACATGCGGGCTCAGGTAGCAGGCTTGAATCAGGCTGCCGAGAACTCTGAAACCGGCATTTCCATGGTTCAAACCGCAGAGGGCGCTTTGAATGAGGTGAACAGACTGCTGACGGATGTCCGTCAATTAGCGATTCACGCATCCAACGAAGGTGTTAATGATGAAAAAATGTTGCAGGCTGATCAGGCTGAAATCAAAAACGCTCTGGAAACTATTGACCGGATCGCGAATGTAACTCAATTTGGCACCAAACGTCTTCTCGATGGGAGCCGGGGTGCCAATGGAGTGGCCAATGGGGATGGACTTCAGTTTGTTGATGCTGAACCCACCACCGGAACATCTCCAGTCAGTGGTTATGAAGTCAGGATTTCTCAGGTTGCGACTAAAAGTAAATTTGAAGGAAAAGCAGCTCTAACCCAGGAAATTGTGGATGCCGGTGAAACCCTGACATTGCGTGAGGGTGGAAAAACGGTCACTTTTACTACTAAAAAAGGTGAAAGTGTTGAAACCACCATGAACGAATTTGCCCGTACCATTGAACAGGCTGGTCTCAAAGCCCGAATGGTTAGAGGCAATGACAACATCATTCGTCTGGAGCATACGGAATTCGGAAGTGAGCATAATTTTTCTGTATCCAGTTCCACCGCGGGTGTCTTGTCCTCTGTGGCTAATGTGACTGAAGACTCTGAAGCCGGGCAGGATGTGAAAGGCACCATCAATGGTGAGGAAGGTTCTGGACGTGGTCAGATTTTGACTGGAAAACGTGCCAATCCGACCACTGCGGGTCTGTCAGTTCGCTTTTCAGGAGAAACGTTGTCTGAACCGGGTGCTGTGGTTGGAACCGTTTCTGTTGCCCAGAATTCACTGGTGTTTCAGATTGGTGCCAATGAAAAGCAGACAGTGGCTGTTTCGCTTAAAAACATGGGGTCAAGAGCACTGGCTGTTGGAGTGGATAATGACAGTGGGTTCAAAGCCTTGGAAGATATCAATGTCACGAATTTCAAAGGTGCTCAGGATGCTATCCAGTTGATTGACAAAGCCATTGAAGAAACCAGTCAGACCAGAGCAAAACTTGGGGCTTTCCAGAAAAACACCCTGCAAAGTAACTTGAATAACTTGAGAGTCGCGTCTGAAAACTTGACTGCTGCGGAATCAACCATTCGTGATGCGGATATGGCGTCTGAAATGGCAAATTTCACACGCAATCAGATCATGACGCAGTCTGCTACTGCCATGTTGGCACAGGCTAATCAACAACCTCAGTCAGTTTTAAGACTGCTGGGTCAGTAATAGTAGTGATTATCAGGCACAGATTTACCAGGAGGAATCTGTGCCGTGCTTATGAGATTGTTGAAAAACAAGTGTTCGAAAAATATAATTTTTATGAAATACAGGGGCGTTAGAAGGCCCCTGTATTTGATGAAACTTAATGATATTTTTAATGTTAGTTAGTAGCTGTCGTATTCTTCAAAAGAAGTGTCATCTCGACAAACAGGAGAGATCTTGAGTATGATCAAATCAGCAACTTAAGGTTAAGATCCCTGACCCACCGGAGGTGGGTGCGAAGCTCTGCTTCGCCTAAGGAATGTCATGTCCCACGGGACGTAGGGCACGAGCA
The DNA here is from genome assembly GCA_015232315.1 of SAR324 cluster bacterium. Classification (NCBI taxonomy): domain Bacteria; class Deltaproteobacteria; species SAR324 cluster bacterium. The sequence continues at coordinate 174,637 of JADFZZ010000002.1, forward strand.
AACTTTTACAACATATTCTTTTGCCGTCCCTGAGGGATCGGGCCTGTTTCAGAACAGGGTAGTGGTGTCCTCTCGACCGAAGGGAGAGATATTCACTTGAATCCAGGATCGGGATGACAGGGATACTTGAATAGCTGAAATAGGGAACCATGTCAGGGATCGTCAATGAAGGTGGGAATCCATTCAAATATCAAATGGATGTTGGTTGCAAAGGCAAGACATACGCCAGATTTGTACATGTGCTGAATCGATTGGAAACAAGTCATCATAACATTGGCACCTTTTAGAATTGTGACAAGTAGTGACTGTTTGAATGTGTCATTCAGGGAGACGAAGGATCTTACAGCGTGGTGTAAAAGATCTCTCCTTTGTCGAGATGACAAACTGTAACTTTGAAAATGAAAGGTGCCGGATTACCTGTGATAAAATCCCTCTTAAATGAAGGGAGGGTGGGGCACAGTAACTCATTCAGATTAAGCACTCTGTATGATGGTGTGTTTCAATTCCCCCTTGGTTCAAGGGGGAGCGGGGGATGTAATTCCGAGCGTTAAATCCCCCATGCCCCCCCTTTTGAAAAAGGGGGGGCATGGCAAAGAACGCCTTAAGTTGATGACATTGGGATCAGGGTGAATACACAGGTTCACCCCTACAATTTGTGGCTGAAAATATGATCAACCCCGGGGTCGGCAGGATAAGTGGATGAAATGATAATTCATCTCATGATCAACCCTGGAAAATCACAGGATACTTCTGTGAATCCGGGGTTGGGGTTCTGTGTCATTTCGGCTCCGAATCAAGTTCGGGAGTGACATTACTTGCTCCGGAATACAGTGGTTTGCGAAGATTTTATGGATGCCGGATCGTGTCAGGTATGACAGATTTTTTCAATTTAAACATTGATTTTATAATATAAAAATATCGTGAGGACAGTGAACGGTAGCTTGGGATACGTACCCGAGAATGAACCGGAACGTAATCCGGCTCTACCAATCATCCCGGGATAGTATCTTTTGGGGGGGGCATTCCTGAAAGTTGGTATGTTGTTTATTTTGATGTCCCCTAAGGGGCCATAAAGAAATAACCGGTACATAGTCGGGTGTGATGTTCGCTGTTTGTCATTCTGGGCGAATACCCGGAATTCGGGGTCACTGGGTGCTTGGTGGAATTTGGATACCGGATCAGGTCCGGTATGACATTGTGCCGAAAAAGAAAAGTGGGCACCTTTCAAAAACAGTCAAAAGTACTTTACTGTTTGCCTGTGTCATCCCGACAGAGCGAGGTACGAGCAACGAGGGATCTTAAAGCGTGGCGAACCGGATCTCTCCTTCGTCGAGAGGACAAACTGTCAACCGGGATTTAAAAGGTGCAGAAAAGTGTACCATTTATTTCTTGGCGGACCCTAACTCAAGTTATGAGCTACCTGGAGTCGCTAATTTTAAAAGATTTTTAGGCACCTTTCAAAAAAGCTGAATTTTAGTTTACAGTTTGTCCTTCAAGGTCATACCTGCGTAGGCTTGTATCCAGTCTGTTGTCCAAGAGTTGAACTGGATTCCCGTCTGTGGGAACGACAGCAATGTGTCAACTGCTTTTGAAAGGTGCCGATTTTTACCTGGATTCTGTGTCATCCCGAAAGAAACGAGGGATCTTTAACACCTTTTGCGCCAAGATTTCTCGATTTTGTCGAAAGGACACAAACTCAACTCAGGATTCACATGATACAGATGTGTGCGGGAGTTCACCGGGGCTGTTTAATTTTCCAAAAAAGGATGCGTAGGAGGGGGTGAGCGTTAGCGAAACCCATCGAGTTTTGTTGGGTTTCATTTGTTCTACCCAACCTACTCACCATGCCAAACTGAAAATTCAACAGTGCGGGAGTCCCTCCGTAAAAGGATTATATGTTTAGGCTACCAGGGAAAGGTTCGATCAGTCGATCTGTGCTGGGAGACCAGCCATAAAAGGATTGTGTTGGGCTATCTGGAAAAATGCCATCAGTTTTTTTTAGTAAAATTTCAGGATCATGACGATGCTGAAGACAATCAATGTAACCATGTTCTGTTCGGTCAGGATGATGATGAATCATACAAAACAGGAGGTTAATTTCATGAGAACATAAAATTTAATTCAGTTTTCGGGTCTTGTAAAAGAGGCCTTTTGCTGAACCCTTAGCATGATCTGGCAGAATGGATTTCTGTGTTGTTTCGGGAATCTTGTGATTTTGATTCCCCCAGAAGGTCGTGAGATTGGTTCATTTTCGTTGAGTAATAATCAAGGATGATTGCCACAATAATAAGGAGGTTACCATGTCTATGCGAATTAATCATAACATTAGTTCAATCAATACCCAACGACAGTTGGAAAGCGTAAATCGTGCGAGTGCACAAACTTTGGAGCATTTATCTTCAGGAATGAAAATCAACAAGGGGGCTGATGGTCCCGCACAGTTGGTTATTTCAGAAAATATGCGTGCCCAGATCGGTGGCTTGAATCAGGCGGTCGAGAACTCTGAAAATGGTATTTCCATGATTCAGACTGCGGAAGGCGCCTTGAATGAGGTGAACCGTCTGCTCACAGATGTTCGTCAATTGGCGATTCATGCTTCCAACGAAGGGGTCAATGACGAAAAAATGCTGCAAGCGGATCAGGCAGAGATTAAAAACGCACTGGAAACCATTGACCGGATTTCAGCCATGACACAGTTTGGCAGCAAACGTCTGCTGGATGGAAGTCGTGGTGCCAATGGTGTTGCCAATGGGGATGGACTTCAGTTTGTAGGTGCAGAACCCACAACAGGAACTTCTCCTGTCAGTGGCTATGAAGTCCGGATTTCACAGGTTGCGACCAAAAGCAATTTTGCGGGAAGTGCCGCCTTGACCCAGGAAGTTGTGGATGCCGGTGAGACTTTGACGGTTCGTGAGGGTGGAAAAACCGTCACTTTCACCACAAGAAAAGGTGAAAGTGTTGAGACCACCATGAACGAATTCGCCCGAACCATTGAACAAGCTGGCCTCAAAGTTCGTATGAACCGGGGAGATGATAACATCATTCGTCTGGAACATACTGAATATGGAAGTGAACACAGTTTTTCCGTATCCAGCTCGACTGCCGGCGTTTTGTCATCTGTTGCGAATGTGACAGAAGACTCTGTGGCAGGGCAGGATGTGAAAGGGACGATCAATGGTGAAGAAGGCACAGGTCGAGGTCAGATTTTGACTGGCAAAAGAGCCAATCCTACTACGGCGGGTTTATCCGTTCGTTTTACCGGTTCCACTCTTGCGGAACCGGGGGCTGTGGTTGGAACGGTTTCTGTTGCCCAGAATTCACTGGTCTTTCAGATTGGTGCCAATGAAAACCAGACTGTCGCTGTTTCACTCAAGAACATGGCCTCACGCGCACTGGCGGTTGGTGTGGATAATGACAGCGGTTTCAAGGCATTGGAGGATGTGGATGTGACAACTTTCAAGGGGGCTCAAAATGCGTTGCGACTGGTGGACAAAGCCATTGAAGAAACCAGTCAGACACGGGCCAAACTCGGAGCTTTCCAGAAAAACACCCTGCAAAGCAACTTGAATAACTTGAGGGTTACGTCTGAAAACTTGACGTCGGCGGAATCAACCATTCGTGATTCAGATATGGCCTCTGAAATGGCAAATTTCACACGAAACCAGATCATGATGCAGTCTGCGACTGCCATGCTGGCTCAAGCAAATCAGCAACCCCAGTCTGTGTTAAGACTGCTTCAGTAGGTCCTCATGACATCACAGGTTTATGTGGAACAGTGATCTTCAGTTTGTTCTCTCAGTTCCGGTTATTCTTTTTTCGGATAATCATCTACCTGTTGTTTTGAGTCAAAGATGTGTCCCCTCAAAAATGGGGGGACCTGGGAGCATCACAATCAATGAATGTCATTCATTCTAAGTTGTTACCCTGACATTTTGGGGGTTGATCATATTTTCGTATACAAATTGTAGGGGGGAATCTGTGTGTTCACCCTGATCTTTAATCTGGTTCCTGACGTCTCGTCGGGAACCGTTCCATAAGGCACCAGAGGTGCCCTTCCAAGGCTCTTTGGCAAGCGCCGGAGGTGGGAATGGTTCACAATGTCATCAACTTAAGTCTTCGCTGAAAAATTCCCCTATACAAAGGGGGCATGGGGGATTTAACGCTCAGAATTACATCACCCCTAACCCCCTTGAACCAAGGGGGAATTGGTGCCGGTACCTTCAGCGGGCTTAAGTTGATGATATTGGGATGGTTCCCCGGCAGAGGTAGGGAACCAGAAAAATGGTTAAAATTTAGCGTCGGATGCTTATACGCCCGATCAAAAGTTTTCCTGCTGTAAATAATTTGGTGATGAAATCCTGTGGCTCGCCACGATGTCATCCCCGTGAAAACGGGGATCCAGGAGCGCGCCGACCGTGCGAGGGCTTGAAGCGGTTGCCGTCACTGGAAAATTCACAGCAAAAAAGTTTTTTAACATAAATAGAGGTGACTCTGGAGTTGGGTTTCAGTGTCATTCCGGGCTTGCCCACGAATCCAGTGGCTTGCAAAGTTTTCTGGTTGCCGGATCGAGGTCAGCATGACCAAGTCATTGAAATAACAGTTCATCATAGGATGAAATCAAGAAAATTACAGGATACTGCCTGGATCATTCAATATGCGGTCACATGGATTATTTCAGTGTGACTACATATTAAATGCCTGAGGTGAGACCAATGGACATCAAAAAATGGACAGAATGGGTGAGTGCCCTGAAATCTCAAATATACGCGTTAACTCTTGCGGCGAAAGACCCGGAAACGCCATTGCTGTCAAAAATATTGATCATGAGTGTGGTGGCATATGCCCTGAGTCCAATTGATCTTATCCCGGATTTTATTCCGATTCTGGGTTATCTGGATGATTTAATTTTATTGCCGTTGGGAATTGTGCTGGCCATAAAACTCATTCCAGATGAAGTATGGAAAAGATGTTGTGATCAGGCAAAATTTAAAACAGAAACGTTAAAACACAGTCGGATTGCAGGATTTTTAATCGTATGTGTCTGGATTATCGGCGTCGTATGGAGTGTCCGGTTTGTGTTGGATCGGATGTTGTGACTTTGTGTTGATCCGCTGCGCAAAAATTTTTTTAGGCGAATCAGGAGTTGAAATAGCGTGCCATTCCGGGGTTGTCCCGGAATCCAGAGGCATGCCGGGATTTACTGGATGACGAACTAAGGGTCCATAAAGAAATAACCGGTACATAGTCGGGTGTGATGTTCGCGGTTTGTCATTCCGGGCAAAGACCCGGAATCCAGTGGCATCGACGCTTTGTGGTTTCTGGATACCGGATCAAGTCCGGTATGACACGGTGCAGAAAAAGAAAAGTGTACCATTTATTTCTTGGCGGCCCCTAAGGAACGGCAAAAGAATAAGTTGTAAAAGTTTGCTCGTGCCCTACCCGTGGGGCACGTTATCCATCAGGCGAAGCAGAGCTTCGCACCCACCGGAGGTGGGTCATGGAACGGTTACGAACGTCCCGTTCGTAACAAGAAAGTTTTCCATGTTATTTTTTGAATGTTCCTAAAAATTTATGCTCGGGTACATCCTGTGGTTTTCTTCTTTGTCATTCCGGGCAAAGAGCCGAAATCCAGAGGCACGCAACGGTTGGTGGAATCTGGATGCAGGCTCAAGTTGTGTGTTACAAGTGGCTGAAATAACAAGTCATCGCCTCACAAACATGAGAAAAATAGATGACAAAAAATATAGGATTCACCCGTGGAAAGTAGATCGACGGACAAGAGTTTTGTAGTCTGGAAAATAATTTGTCGGGGTGCTCACAATTCTCGATTCATGGAGAATTGTATGAGGCAATCCGGTGGAAGGTTTTCCATAGCGCGGAAAGACCGTGTTCAGGTGTGATGTAATCCTCCATTCATAACAGGGGGATACTGAATCAGAGACGGGATTTCCTTATCTTGGCAGGTCCGGCGTTGAGCCGGAGGTGTCAGGAATTTACCCGCAACTCAGGATGAACGGGGTATAGTTTCATGAAAATAACCTTTTTATCGTGAATTGGGGCATCAGTTTCTGGAAAGTTATCAGGACGGGATCTTTATTCCAGGAGTGGAATGTCATTCCGATAATCCTGTTTTCCAGAATATTCTGATAGTTCGTAATTCCTGATTGGAGAACGGATCAATGCTGATTGTTTACAGCAGGGACGCGGTATCCGGCAGGGAGTGAAGTTGTTACAAGGAAAATGCGCTTTTTATGGTGAAATGCGCAGTAACATTTGTCTGGCTCACTATGGAAGTGTGCTAAGAATTCCAAGAGGTATGAGCCATATTTAACACAGGGAGGTAGCCATGGGGTTACGAATCAACACTAATATTGATGCGTTGAAATCGCATCGGTTTTTAACGAATAATGATACAAAACTCAGTAAATCACTGGAACAGTTGTCATCTGGACTGAAAATCAATTCAGCGGCGGATGGTCCTGCGTCATTGGTGATTTCGGAAAATATGCGTGCCCAGATCAGTGGTCTGGATCAGGCCATCAGCAATAACGAGTCGGCGGTGTCGCTGGTGCAGACGGCTGAAGGCGCTCTCACAGAAGTGAGCCGCTTGTTGATTGATGTCCGTCAGCGTGCTGTTCACGCGGCGAACGAAGGCATCAATGACAATGCCATGCTCGATGCGGATCAGTCTGAAATTGAACAGGCCCTGGCCGCTGTCGACCGGATTGCTCAAACGACCCAGTTCGGACAGAAAAAACTGTTGGATGGCAGCAAATCCGCACGGGGAAACGCGACTGGAACCGGTCTGGAATTTGTGTCAGCCAATACGGCGACACAGGATTCTGGTGATGATGGTTTTGAGGTGAAAGTGTCACAACTTGCCTCACAAGCCACATTCACCAGCGGTATTCTGAATAATGATCTGATTCAGTCCGGTGAAACTCTGACGGTTCGGGAAGGTGGGAAAGTGGCAACTTATACCACCAACAAAACTGACACCGTTCAGGGGGCTATCGGGGCGTTTGCCGCCGCGGCCAAAAGATCAGGATTGGATGTGAAGATTGAAGCCAATGATGATGGCAGCATGAGCATCACCCACCTGAATTATGGAAGTGAAAATAACTTTCAGGTTCAGAGTTCTTCTGCGGGAGTCCTCAGTCAGGCCGCAAATCAGGAACTCAATGTGGATAATGGTCTGGATATCAAAGGCACGATCAATGGTGAAAGTGCGGAAGGACGGGGGCAGATTCTGATGGGACGGCGTGGAAATTCAATCACGGATGGTCTGTCTGTCAGGTATGTGGGCAACCCTGAACTTCCGGTTGATGCCAATGAAGGAACGGTGGTTGGAAAAGTCAATGTGAAGCAAAACGCGTTGAAATTTCAGGTTGGTGCCAATCGGGGGCAGTTGGTTTCGGTAAACTTGCTGGATACCAGTTCCACGCAGATGGCTCGAGGGGTACGTAATGAAAGCGGGTTCAATGCCTTGGCTGATATTGATGTGAGATCCTCCCAGGGAGCTCAGGATGCGATTCTTCTGGTGGATAAATCCATTGAGGAACTGGCCTCGAATCGTGGCGCACTTGGAGCGTTCCAGCGTAATACTCTGGAAAGTAACCTGTCCAGCTTGCGTGTGGCCTCTGAGAACCTGGCTGCTGCTGAATCAAGTATCAGGGATGTGGATATGGCAGAGGAATTGACCGCCTTTACCAAAAACCAGATCCTGACTCAGTCTGCGACAGCTCAATTAGCTCAGGCCAATGCAATACCGCAGAATGTTCTCCGGTTGATTGAGAGATCATAAGCCGAATATTTCAGGAATTTTTTCAGGAAGATATTCAATGATTCTATCCGAATATTGTTTTCTGAGAGTTTCCTGATACGGGATTTCGGTAATAATTTTAGACAGAGAAGGGGGTGTTATGACACTTAGTATCAAATCAAGCCCGGCCTCTGTCAACTCTTTACGCCACCTATCCAAAGCACAGTTCGCTTTGAGCAAATCGCTGGAACGGTTGTCGTCCGGAGAACGGATCAATCGTGGTGCGGATGATCCGGCAGGATTGATTATTTCAGAAAATTTAAGGTCTCAGATAGCGGGCCTGGAACAGGCGATTGAAAACTCGGAGTTTTCGGTTTCAATGGTTCAAACCGCGGAAGGAGCCCTGACTGAAGTGAACAACCTGCTGATTGAAGCCCGTCAGCTTTCGGTGGCTGCAGCCAATGAAGGGGCAAATGATCTGAACTCATTATTGGCAATACAATCACAGTTGGACAATGCGTTAAAGAGTATTGACAGAGTGTCTTCATATACTCAGTTTGGAAATAAAAAATTGCTGGACGGGAGCCATGGAATCTCAGGGGTGTCGAATAATGAAAACCTGCATTTCATTTCTGCGACCGCCAATACACGCAGTTCTCCTGTTCAGGGGTACAGTGTGAAGGTGACACAGGCTCCAACCAGAGCCATGTTTGCCGGTGAATTGAATGATGATATGATCAAGGATCTCAATTTGTCGGTCAGTGAAGGAAAAAACGCAATTACGGTTCGTGCCACCGCTAATGAAAAGGCTTCCACGTTAGCTTCCAGGTTGCAGGAAGAGGTGAAACAGGCTGGACTTAATCTGGACGTTTCTTATGATGCGGAAACAAAACAATTGCGTATCGAACACAACGACTATGGTTCCAATGCGTCATTCAAGATCAACACTTCCAAAGGTGGGGTTCTCGGGATTGGTGCTGCTGGAGAAATGGAGGTCAACAACGGAAAGGATATTCAAGGCTCAATCGGTGGTGAAAACGCCGTGGGGCATGGAAATATTCTTTCCGGTACTCTTGGAAACAGGAATACGGATGGGTTGGCTGTTCAGGTTACCAATCCTGTAGTGGGTGAGGTTGGAAGTGTCAGTGTGGTGCAAAACGCGCTGGTGTTTCAGATTGGTGGAAACGCCGGTCAGAGGGTCAGTGTGACTTTGGAGAATACCAACACGTCAGCGTTGGCTAAAAATGTGGAAAATGAAAGCGGATTCAAAAATTTATCCGAACTCAATGTTACCACAGCCCAGGGAGCACAGGATGCTATCCATATGCTGGATAAGGCGATCAACCAGATTTCCGCAACTCGTGGGAAATTGGGATCGTTCCAGAAGAACACCCTGGAGAGCAACATTGCGACTCTCCAGGTCACCGCAGAAAACCTGATTGCGGCGGAATCGAGTATCCGTGATACCGATGTTGCGTATGAACTGGCAGAATTTACCAAAAATAAAATTCTGACAGAAACGTCATCAGCGTCTCTGGCTCAGGCTGGAGATCTTCATCGGAACTCTATTCTGAAGCTGATTCGGGAATAAGTCATCGAAAACCTGGTTCTGCGGAGCCGGGTTTTTTTCTGTTTGAACAGGAAATTCCTGCCTTGAACATGCTTTGTTCAAGGCTGTTGAACACTAGAATTTCAGAATAACCATGAAACATGGAGTTCGTAGAGACGCACGATCGCGCGTCATGCCATGAATCAAACATTTGAAACACGCCATGCGACTTGATGATACCATTGCTACCATTTCTACTGCGCTTGCGCCTTCGGGCATCGGTGTTGTCCGTGTTAGTGGCATGCAGGCGGTGGCTTGCGTCAGGCCCTTGTTTCAGCCGGATAAAAAGAGCTTCAACTGGGATCATGCAGAGTCTCACAAATTGTATCATGGCTGGCTGTTTGATGGTGAGATTCCTTTGGATGAAGTGCTGGTTGTGTTGATGCGGGCTCCTCATTCTTACACGACAGAGGACCTGATTGAAATACAGTGCCATGGCAGTATTGTTGTTCTTGAAACCTTGTTGAAATTACTGATGCGCCATGGCGCACGTCTGGCTCAACCGGGGGAGTTCACCCAGCGTGCGTTTATCCACGGACGACTTGATTTGACACGGGTTGAGGCCATTTCAGATTTGATTCATGCCAGATCCAGTGTTTCCATGCAGATTGCGGTCAATCAGTTGCGTGGAAAATTGTTTCAGAAAATTGAGGCTTTGCGGGAAATCGTGGCGGCATTGACCGCATTGGTCAATGCCCGGATTGATTTTTCAGAGGAAGAAGAGGAATTCACAGATCGGGAACACTGTCTCATTCAGGTTGCGCACATTCAGGATTCCTTGAAAGAAATGCTCCGAACCGCAGAGCAGGGAAAATTGCTGCGTTCCGGGATTGGGGTGGCACTGATTGGCCGACCGAATGTGGGAAAATCAAGTTTACTCAATTGTCTGTTGAAAGAAGAACGGGCGATTGTCACCGATATTCCCGGTACAACACGGGATGTCATTGAGGAAGCCGTCCAGATTCAGGGAGTGCTGGTTCGTTTGATTGACACCGCCGGGATCCGGCAGACAGATAATGAAGTGGAACGTGAAGGAATCCGTCGAAGTCATGACGCGCGTTCTCTGGCTGATGTGGTGTTGCTGTTGCTCGATGCCGCATCCCCCTTGACCGTGGAGGATCGTGGATTGCTGGAAATCGCTTCCCCTGAAAACACACTGGTTCTACTCAACAAAGGAGATCTGGTTCAATATAAAAAACCGGACTGGCTCCATGAAATATCACAATTTCCTCATTTGATGATGTCAACTCGATCGAAAGAGGATATTCAGAAACTTGAAAATTTTCTGATAACCTCTGTGTTGAGAGGTGTCAGTGACCATCAGGAACAGGTGATGATCACCAATCTGCGTCAGCAACAGGCGGCACAGAAAGCTCTTGAGGCAATAAGGTGGGCTGAAAAAGACCTGTTGGAACAGGCGGGTGAAGAATGTGTCGCAGTGGATCTTGACCGTTGCTTGAAAGCGTTGGGTGAAATTGTGGGTGAAACCACGGTGGATGATTTGCTGGACCGGATTTTTTCGGAGTTTTGTATTGGGAAATAACAAGTTGTCAGAAGATGATCTGATTCTGATTCTTAAAAAAAAGTTGTCGATTCTCCATGAGTGGCTCCAGCTTTCACAGCGACAGTTGGTCACAATCGAAGATATGGATGCGTTGTTGTTGCAGAAAGATCAGTGCCTGGAGGCGCTGATACGTGTCGATGGTCTGACAGAAACCTGGCAGAAACAAAATCCGCGTACCTGGAATGAAAAGGAAGTTCAGCTTCAGGATCAGATACGCCAGAAACTTCAGGAAATTCTTGATTCAGAACAGGCGACTGAGGAAAAACTGATGCTGGAACGAGGCCAGTTGAGTCTGGAATTGAAGCAACTGAGAGAGCAGTCATCATTAAAAAATTACCTCAATTCCGCCAAAAAAGTGCCTCGCAGAAAATAATGTTTTTTTGATTTGAAGAGGAATAATGAAAATTGAACGTCCTTTATATCCCCGGAAAATAACGCCACCCAAGTTTGGCTATCATTCGCTGAAACCCCATGTCGTCAATAATCCGGCCTTGGATGCCGCTTTGGATAAGGTATCACCCTATGGTCCGAAAAAAGCGTTTATGCGAACAAAACAAGATATGGATTCACGACTGGAAATGATGAATCGGCGTTTGGCTCAGAGTGTCAAAAATAATCGGCTTGAATTTGAAAAACATGAAATAACCGGACGAATGATTATCCGTCTGGTGGATAGAGATACAGGCAATGTCATTCGTGAATACCCTGATGAACAGTCACTGGCGAATATTGAAACGCTCCAGTCTGCAGGATCTGTAAAAAGTGTGATAGGCTAAAATTATGATTTCCGGATATCAGCTTGAATCGTTGCTCAATGCCTATCGTAGAGTTTCCGGCGTTTCTGTTCAGGAAACTCCGGGGGATCCATTGAACATTTCTGAAGAAGCCCGGGAACAGTTGTTGAATCGTATCCGTCAGGATAAAGTTCCTCAATTGACAGAATGGGTGACACCCAAAAATATTCTTGCTTTCATACAGGATAATACGGTTGCCGCGGCTGAAGTGGAATATGAGCTTCAACGTCGTGCCGGATTGTTTCTGAATCCCCCTTTTATTCCTCCCAATCCACTTCTCGCCATTAAACTGGTAAAAGCTCCGGGAACAAAAGGAAATACGGCGGAAGAAATTTCAGCATCTCATACATTGCCCGCTTCAGCACAGATTTCAGTTGAACCGGAACAGCCCAAGGTTGTGCAACCCCTCTTTACACAGACTCTGGTTGAGCCTGAACAGATGGAGGATGAACTGCAACAGATTGTTGAAGAACCTGAAGAAGAATTGTTTGAAACGGATCGCGGCACAATGAGCGACGATGATACCAGCGTGGTTTACGGGACCGGGCCAATTGCCGATAAAGCGATTATAGATTTTATTGAACAGTATCCAGACAGTGCCCTGAAATTTGTCTTCCGCAAAGATCTTGATGAAAAAACTGTCAAGGCTGAGATGCTCAAAATGTATGAGTCATGGCAAAAACGTGGAATGACCAAAGGCAAGGTCATTGCTGGTATTAAAATGTTAATGGAATGGGACGAAATTCCGGCACAACCCATTGCAGATCTGTATTCCAGTATGCAAAGCCGGATTTATGACATCAAGCATGGATTAGTTCATGAGATGAATGAAGTTGAAGAAGAAGGTTGAATGGAGGGAAACGAGGCTTCCAACCCCCATAACGGGTTATTTGGCTGTTTTTCGAGCGTGTTCCCAAGCAATCGCAATTGCCTGGTTTCTTGTTTTTCCTGATGAAATCAAATCACGGATATTTTCGTGAATTATTTTAATATCTGCGCCTTTTTTCAATGGCATGAAAAACTCCTTTGTATTAAGTAATGGAATGTTTATTATATAGATAAAGTGACCTTATTCATGAAATACACCACATGCAAGTAGTTTTTTGTTAGATTTGAATTTGGGAAATTTGCATTATGGCTGGATTCACAAATAAACAGGTCTGCATGAATCGAATCAGATTTGCATTCGCATGACTTCTTCATAGGCGGAAACTACCTTGTTGCGAACCTGCATCATCAATCGTAGTGACAAATCCGCTTTTTCCATCGCGATGATTGTTCCATGAAGGTCTTTTTTCTGGGATGTCATGAATTCCGTCTGTTTTTTCTCTGCTTCCATCTGCGTCTGATTGACTTCTGTCAACATATCCTCAAACGTTTTGCCCAGTCCGTTGCTTTCAGTGGAAACGCTCTCCGTCATTTTTCTGTTGGCAAGATTACCGGTAATCTTACTGGTTAAGTTCATTGACGGTGATGTCATCGGTAATTTCATGATTCCTCGTGTCAGGACTTTGTCTCAATTTTTATTTTTTTATACAATGCGGTCAGGCTATGCTGTACCTCCATCATACGTTTATGAATCAATGTGGCCTGATGAATTTCTGCATCCAGTGCCTGTGTATTCGAAGTGTTCAACGCTTTGAGGGCATTGTCCGCTTCATTGGATATTTCATGCATATTTTCGATGGTTTGCTTGAGCGTGTTGCCAAACGAGGCTATTTCTGCAGGGTTTTTCCGGGCCTGGCTCTCTTTCCTTTGGCTGGCTTTTGTATAAAGCGCGTTAATTTGATGTTCGAGATTAATCTGCTTCATGATTCCTCAACTAGCCTTTACTGATTTCAAGAGCGGATAAGAACATCCGTTTGGATGCGTTGAAGGCCGTAATGTTCGCTTCATAAGATCTGGATGCTGTTGCCAGATTTACCATTTCTTCCATCACATTAATGTTGGGCATTTCAACATAGCCTTCTTCATTTGCGTCGGGATGTCCCGGGTCATATTTGAGAACAGGGGCACGCTCATCCTGGGAAACTCCAACAACCTTAACTTCTGTAGAGGTATCAACAGAGCGGTCCTGAGCCAGCAATTCCTGCTCAAACGTCCGGTCGTTGGCAACCGCGGCCAGGACAACTTCCTTGCGACGATAGGGACCGCCCTGCGGAGTACGGGTTGTCTGGGCATTGGCGATGTTTTCTGTGATGGTGTTCACCCGGTAACGTTGGGCTGTCATTCCGGATACACTCACATTCAATGATGACAGGATAGACATATTATCTTCCTTCCATAATAGAAGTTCTCATTTGGCGAATCTGAAACGCGATCATTCGGGATGTTGCGTTATACATTAACTGGTTTTCGGCTAATTTGGCCATTTCCTTATCCAGATCCACCGTATTTCCATTAAAACCGACTGTGGATGAGGCGCTGTTGATTCGGGTGCCTTCTACTGTTTCAATGGGGGGTGTGTTGTTGCCGTCAAAATGACGAGGGTCCAGAGTGTTCAATGGTCCTGGCATGTCGGCTTTCAGAGCTGTTTTCAGGTTTCGTTCAAAAACCATGTCCTGAGCCTGATAGCCTTCAGTATCTTTGTTGGCAATGTTGGAAACCAGCAAATCATGCCGCTGTGTCCGAAAATGCATGGATTTTTCCAGCAATGTCATTGTCTTTGTATGAAAAATGCCAGCCATGATGTTTTCCTGTAGATGATGGCGTATTGAGTTTTTTTCCATATTTGTGCTGATGAGACGAAATGCAAAACAAGGACCAGTTGGCTGGATTCACGCCTGATTTAGGTTTTGACATTTTTTTCAAGCAACACAATGTTTGCGGTATTCAATACAAATCCTGTGCCTTCGACCAACCAATCTGCCAATCAGGAACTTATGAAAAAAGATCAAGTATGGGGAAATCATCTGTCACGTCAGCCTGCGGAACAAAATGTATTGTTTTGCGCAGGCAGGGATGTGCAAGCTTTGCCGATGGCGGATGAAATTCTTCTGCCGTTTGATATCTGGACCAACCGTGCGCATTCTATCATGCTGTTCAAGCAGAGAATTATTTCAGCGGATGTCCTGAAAAAAATTCTGTCAGGCCTTGCTGATCTGGAGCACCTGGTCAACACCGGGCAATTTCAACTGGACCCGCTCAAGGAAGATGTTCATTTCAATGTGGAATCCTTTGTCACGACTAAATATGGGGCAGAAGCTGGCGGTTCCATGCATACAGGCAGAAGCCGCAACGATCAGGCGGCTTGTGACACACGACTGTATCTGCGAAATGCGGGAATGATTCTGGCAGAAAATATATTGATTTTGATTGAATCCTTGCTGAAACAGGCGGAACAGTATCAAAATACGGTCATGCCGGGGTTCACGCATTATCAACCTGCCATGATCACCACCTGGGGACATTGGCTGTGTTCTTATGCGCAGGCACTGCAACGGGATGTGGAACGTGTGTTGTTTGGATTGAAACTGGTCAATCGCAATCCGTTGGGGGCCGCCGCCTCGTTTGGCACTTCCTGGCCCATTGACCGGGCTGAAACGACACGCCTATTGGGATTTGATTCAACGGATCTCAACACACTCGATTGTATTGTGGCACGCTGGGAAAATGAAGCTCAACTGGCTCAGACTTATGGATTTTTCATGAATCATTGCAGCATCATTGCTCAGGATCTGATCTTTCTCAGTTTGCCCTACATTAAAATGATCCGTATAGATGACGCGTTTGTGACCGGTTCGTCCATCATGCCTCAGAAAAAAAATCCTGATTTTGCAGAAGTTCTAAAATCAAAGGCTTCACTGGTTCAAGGTGCGCTGAATAGCCTGATGGGGATTCAGAAAGGAGGCTTGAGCGGCTACAACCGCGATACTCAATTGACAAAATACCTGATCATGGATGTCGTGAGGGAATGTGAGGCGGCACCGGTAATTCTGAAAGGTGTGTTTGAAACACTGCACATCCATGCCGGGCAAATGAAACAACATTGTCAAACAGGTTTCATGAATGCGGTGGATCTGGCTGATTATCTGGCCACACGGCATCATTTGCCATTCAGATCCTGCTATAACATTGCGGCACTGGCTGTTAAATATTCTGAATCTGCCGGCATTCTGACCTATGAGGCACTTCAGCAGGCACTGAAAGAAACAGGAACACCAGTTTCATTGACCCAGGAAGATATTCAGATGTTGAATAATCCTCAGGAAATTCTGAAACTCCGCCAGCATCAAGGGGCTCCTTCTCCTGAATCTGTGAAAGTACAGATTGATCAGATGCTTCTAAAAAACAAAGAATTTCTGAATGAAGTGCAATCCCTTCGTCAACGCATCCAGAATGCATCTGAAAGCTGTATTGGCTTTAAGGTGGGTTGACTTGGGTAACAGGACATTGCTGATGCCTTAGGGCATCAACAGAATCCCCAATTCCTTGAAAATAACGAAACTTCCCATGAGGAGCACAAACCATCCAAAAACAGGTTTGAGTTGTTCTCCTGAAATATATCTGGTGGCATAAACACCAGATATACTACCTGTCATGCTGATTGCGCTGAAAAGAAGGATAAATCCCCAGTCAATGGATTGAGTATGGCTCAAGTCACCGATAAATCCCAGCAATGATTTTACTGTGATTATCATCAATGATGTGCCTACAGCCTGCTTCATTGTTAATTTTACCAGTTTAACCAGTACAGGAATGATGAGAAATCCTCCTCCTGCACCAACAAAACCGGTAACACTTCCGATAACAAACCCTTCCAGTGCTACTAATGTGGTTGCTATGCCTGATGAATCCTTGGGATCCAACACCAAGGTGCTTTTCTTGATCATCGAAAAAGATGCCAGAATCATGACTACTGCAAAAACAAACATGATCAGCAGGTTCTTACCAAAGATCAATGATCCAAAACTGATAATTATTTCAGGAATATTAGGGAGGACATATTGTCGTGTTACAAACACCCCCAGAATTGATGGAACCGCAAAAATAAGTCCGGTTTTGAAATTGATGAGTCCCTGTTGCAGATATCCTATGGAACTTACCAGACTGGTAAATCCCACAATAAATAGTGAATAGGTCGTAGCGAGAGCAGGGGGGATCTGGAAGAGATAAACCAGGATGGGAATAATCAAAATGGAACCGCCACCACCGATCAATCCCAGAATAATTCCCATGATCAGTGAACTAACGTATCCTGCGATAAGCATTTTCGGGTTCGTGATGTAGTTAAAAATATCTTCTATGGAGCAAAATGATCGTGTCTTTCCATAGCGCCTGCGTGACATCCTCATCAGATGATTTAGGATACTCCCATCAATCTTAAAGGCGTTTTCTTAAGGAAAGTCCCTGTTTGATCCATGCCAGAAGGGTTTCAGGGCGGTGAAAGGAAAAGACGAGTCTGGAACATGGTTTGGGATACCGACAGTCGGTGAAGCGGGTAAGTTGGCCAGTGCTTTCATTCACAAAGGGCAACGGATCATTCTGAAGGTACGTCAGTTTGCTCCGGGCGTAATTTTGGCTTTGCTTTTCACAAACACTCAGAAGCCGTCCCTCTTCTTCCTGTTTGGCTTCAATCACCCCCACGGGTTTCTGATTCACAAACAAAAGATATAGTGTTCCAGATAATTATTTCCTGGGAGCGCGGGCGTCCCGCCCGCATTTGGAGGGCAAGATGCCCTCCCTCCGACCAAATTATTTTTCTGGAATACTACAGTTTGCTGGGACTGCTTCGGTTTGATATTCACGAATAACCACTCCGAGGCTGGCATTGAGGTCAATGTTTTTTTTATCCTGAATGCCCCCATCTGAGGCAACCTGAAGCCGATCAATATGATCAATGGCAAGTTGTTCCGGGTTTTGATTGTTCCTGAACGATACCTGAGAGAGCGTGGTCGGGTTGTAAAATCAGCAATTTAAGCAGATCAAATCCAAGTGAAGAATCATCCCCGGAACTGCATTTCATACAATTGCTGATAACGTCCTCCCGAAGCCATCAGTTCTTCATGGGTTCCATGTTCTATCATTTTGCCTCTTTCCAGAACACAAATCGATTTCACATTCTGAATTGTGGAAAAACGATGAGCGATCACAATGGTTGTCCGGTTTTTCATGAGATGTTCAATGGCCTGTTGCACTTCAATTTCTGATTCTGAATCCAGCGCTGAAGTGGCTTCATCCAGAATAAGGATCGGGGAATCCTTGAGCAAGGCGCGGGCAATGGCAACACGCTGTCGTTGACCTCCAGACAATTTCACGCCATGCTCACCAACCTGGGTATTGTAACCATTCTCAAGCTGCATGATAAAATTGTGGGCATTGGCCGCTTTGGCGGCAGCAATCATTTTTTCTTCAGGACATTCCGGGTGACCATAAGTAATATTGTTGACAATGGTGTCATTGAACAGAAAGGTTTCCTGGGTCACAATGGAGATCAGGTTGCGCAGGTGGGACGTGCTCAATTCACGAAGATCATAGCCATCAATTTTAATACTGCCTTCGGTCACATCATAAAACCGGGGAATCAGGTTAATCAGCGTTGTTTTTCCAGCGCCACTGCTTCCCACAAGTGCCACGGCTTCACCTTTGTTTAGTTCCAGAAACAGGCCGGTCAGTGTAGGTTCCTGATATCCCTGATAAGTGAACTGCTTGATGTCAATGGTGATTTTATCCTTAAAGGTTGTCAGTGCGACAGGTTGGGGGCAATCCCGAATATCAGGTTCGGTATCCAGAATGGAAAACACTCTTTTGAGAGCGGCCAATCCTTCCTGTAGTTTAAGATTGAATCCATTCAGTTTTTTAAGAGGGTCATTGAGCAAAAAGAAGCTGAGGCAAAAAGAAGCAAAATCTCCGGCGGTGATAACTTTTTCGATAATCAGATATCCGCCATAAGCCACAATCGTCGCTCCGGCCGCGGCACCAATCACTTCTACCACGGGTGTGGAATAAGAAGAAATTTTGATGGATTCCATGTTGCGTGCATAAAGAGTGCGGTTGGCTTGCCTGAATCTTTCCTGTTCGTAGTTTTCCATTCCAAACGCTTTGACCACACGGATTCCAGAAACTGTTTCAACCAGCAAGCTGGCCATATCGCCAAAACTGGCCTGTCTGCCCGAAACCGCGTGTTTGTTGCTTTTTCCGAAACGCTCAATAAAAAACAGGGCAACCGGCATGATCACCAGCGTCAGCAAGGCCATCTGCCAGCAACGATAAATCATGATTCCCAATACCAGAAATATCTGGGGAATGTCCCGGAATGGGCCTGATACGGCAACATCCATTGTCATCCGCAGAACCTGAATATCGTTGGTAAAACGAGCGGTAAGATCGCCAGTCTGGTTACGGGCATAAAATGACAGCGGAAGTTCCAGCATGTGGTCATACAGTTTCTGACGTAATTTGGCGACCAGTTTCTGAACAATGACACCCATGTAGAAATTTTGTCCGAAAAAAGACAATCCTTTCAGGGCAAACACGATGATCAGTCCCAGTCCAACCAAAAAATATCGTTCGAGCTTCGGTGCCTCTCCATAGGCCAGCGCGTCCACGATATCTTTGGCATAAAACGCGGGTGCCGCGGTAAAAATATTGTAAAAACCCATACAGACAACGCTTACAAAAATGAGGCATTTGTAGGGAAGAATCAGGTCAATCAGACGTCGAAGGGCTTTACTTCGTCTGCTGATTTGCTTTTGAGAATCGGCCATAATGCTTTCAGGTTGGTTTTGAATCTTTGGAATGTTCCCAGGTGGTTGATTGATCTTTATGATCTTTAATCTGAATTCCTATCTCGCCCAGACGATCACGTAAATAATCAGCCTTCTGATAGTTTTTTTCTTCCCTGAACTGTTTTCTCAGGCCAATGACAACCTGCATCACATCATCCAGAATAGATTGATCGGAAGCATCCTGTCGCAAGGTTGCGGGAATAATCCCCAGAATTTCACCACCCAGCGTTGAAAATAAATGTTCTGCGTCAATCAAGGCGTCAAGATCAGGTGCTGTAGCGTTCAGCAAGGCGTTGACTTCCCGGCTCAGGTCAAACAGGACGGCCAGGGCCTGTGGTGTTGAAAAATCATCGTCCATTGCCTGACAGAATTTCTGCCGAAACTCCTGGAAATGTTTTTGTGCCGGCTTTGTGTTTTCCGGAATTTTTTCTCGTAATCGACGGGTCACCTGCCACAAACGGCTTAAGGCATTTTCCGCGGCCGACAATGCATTTGCACTGTAATCCACCACGGAACGATAATGTCCGCTGATCATGAAATAACGAATCACCATCGGATCATGTCCGGATATGGCATCTTGCAGTGTGATGAAATTTCCCAGGGATTTGCTCATTTTCTGACCGTCAATGGTCAGCATGTTGGTGTGCATCCAGTATTTTGCAAAAGATTTCCCCAAAGCTCGGGCCTGAGCGAGTTCACATTCATGATGTGGAAATTTCAGATCCATTCCGCCACCATGAATATCAAAGGAATTTCCCAGATAACGGGTACTCATCACCACACACTCGGTGTGCCAACCGGGAAATCCTTTGCCAGACCAGGGATCAGTCCATTGCATCAAATGCGAAGGGTCTGCGTATTTCCACAGTGCAAAATCATGGGGATTGCGTTTATCCGAACGAATTTCTTCACGAGTGCCACTCACAAGATCGTCGAGGTTTCGACGTGAAAGGATTCCATAACGGGCATCGGCTGAAACATTGAAATAAACGGAACCATTGGATTCATAGGCGAGTCCCTGATCAATCATGGACTGAATGGCTTCAAGCTGTTCAGGAATGTGACCTGTGGCTCTTGGCGAAATATCAGGCCGCACGACACCAAGCTGATCCATGACATCAAAATAGCGTCGAGTGTAAGATTCCACTAGGGCCATGGGTTCCTGACGGGTTTCACGGGATTTTTTCAGGATCTTGTCCTCGCCATCATCCTGATCTCCCAGCAAATGTCCTACATCCGTGATGTTCTGAACATAAAACGTCTGCAAGCCGCAAAACCGGAGGTAACGCAAGATCACATCAAAACTGATATAGGTTTTGGCATGACCGAGATGCGCGTCACTGTAAACGGTAGGACCACAGACATACACCGACGCACGATTTTCGACAACCGGAACAAATGCTTCTTTTTCTCCAGACAGAGAGTTGTAAATTTTTAGAGACATGCAGGCTCAGAAAAAAAAATATCTTCACAAATAATTTTTAAATCCACAAAATGTTGCGATCATAGAGGAATCGTTTTAATTTGCAACTCCTTGTTGACATAGGCATAGGACATAACGTAATTAACTTTTAGACAGTTTGGACTGACTTACCACAAAAAAAGGGAATTATGGCTACTATCATTTCATTCGCCAGTCAGAAGGGCGGCGTCGGAAAAACCACATCTGCTGTTCATTTGGCCTCGGCTCTGGCAATCGGAGGATATCGTGTGCTTCTGGTGGATCTTGATCCGCAGGGGTCTGTGAAATCGTTGCTGGGGGTTCGTGCCAAAATTGATCGGGGTACTCTGGATCTGTATTGCAAGGCAGATGTTGCCTTGAAAGATCTGCTCATCCCCAGCGGTTATGAAAATCTTGATCTGATTTTGTCCAACATGGATCACCTGGTCTATGAACAGGAAGTCACGAAAGCGGCAGGAGATTATCATTATCTGAATCAATGGCTGGATGAGAACGCAAGAAGCAACTATGATTTCATCATTCTGGATGCGCCGGCATCCACCGGCCCCATAAGCATCAATGCTCTTGTCGCGTCAGACCTGATCATTGTCCCGTTGCAATGCGAGGCACTGGCGATCAAGTCTCTCAAACGATTTTTGACAGCCTTCAATGATCTGCAGAAAAACATTGCGCCCAATTTAAGAATCGCCGGTATTCTGCTCACGATGTATGACCGGAACATTCCGGTGCATCGTCTGGTCTGCAAACAGGTTTACACGGCACTGGATGATTCTGTGTTTCAAACAATCATTCCCAAATGCACTCACATTCTCGAAGCGTCCACCGTTGGAAAGGATGTGATCAACCGAACCTTGAGCTCCATTGGCGCGACAGGTTACATTCGTCTGGCCCATGAACTGCTGGACCGGTTTAATTTGCGTTAAAGAATGTCCAGTGAGTGCAAGCCGCGTTGATAGGCTTTCCGTTTGAAGGGTACAATTTTTTCCAGGACTTTGTCCGGAGTGACCCATGTGCAGGCATCGAACTCCGCGGGTTCATGATCAAACCTGATTGATTTAAGTCCCCGATTGAGTTGTACCAGAAACCATCGTTGTTTCTGGCCCTTGAAATTACTTTTATCGATGCCTTTTTCCGCCATTTTTTCAAGGACCCACTCCGGGAACTCATATTTGATCCTTTTTTGAGACACCTTGATCAGTTTGACATCATTGGTGCCGATTTCTTCTTTAAGTTCCCGGCAAAACGCTTCAATTTCTGATTCTCCATCGTCCACGCCCCCCTGAGGAAACTGCCAGCAATAATCGGTTGCGCCGATTCTACGAAACATCAGGACTTTTGTTCGGGCTTTGTTGATGATCACAATACACACATTCGAGCGATACATAAGCGTTCAATCCTACTAACTTTTGGCCATTTTGAAAAAATGTAGCGCATCTGACAACACCAGATCGCGACAGTATTTACTACCATGTGATGGTCGATTTGTTGGATTGGACATCATGCGCATTTACCCGCCGAAAATCAATGCCAAACTCTCTCATGTTTCCAGTCTGCGTTGAAAGAAAATGAGGCTGTAAATCTCACATTGATCCTTTTTGAAGAGCGAACCGCAGAACAGGGAATACTGAATTACGAAATTATTCCACCTGTGCAGGTGGTTTGAAAATGAGCCACCAAGAACGCCAAGAACACGAAAAAAAGGTTTTTTATATAAATGAAGTCCTCCGTGAAACCCTGATTTTCAAGTTTTCTGGTACATATTCCCTTTTTTACTTTGTGTTCTTCGTGTACTTCGTGGCTAAAAAAGTACCTGCACAGCTCGAAATTATTCAAACAGTGGCTGTATCAGGTGATGAATCAGGTTCCGGACAAGGAAACGTCAGCTCAAACATGGTACCTTTGCCCTCTTCGCTGAAAACGCTGATAGTTCCATGATGTTCTTTTATGATTCCATAACTGATAGACAAGCCAAGCCCGGTACCCTTTCCCACTTCTTTGGTGGTATAAAATGGATCAAAAATCCGATTTTGAAAGGCCTGAGGAATACCACAACCATTATCTCTAAAACGTATGATGACCCGCCCTCCGCCCTCAGACTGAGGCAAAAACTCGGTCTGGATGGTCACTTCGCCCTGATGATTTTCCTCCAGCGCATCCCGTGCATTGCTCAACAAATTGACAAAGACCTGCTCTATTTTGGAAGCATTGCCTAAAATTTCGGGCAACGACTCCGCCAGTTCCAGTTTTACCTCAATATTGCGTTGTCGGAATTGTTCATTCAACAGGGTAAAACTACTTTTCAGCACCGTATGCAGTTTCAAGGGTTCCATAATTTCAGTGCTGTTGCGGGAAAAATCTCTCAGGTGATTGATGATTTTTCGCATATGATCGGTTTGTTCCACAAATTCAGCAAACGTTTCATAAGCCTGTTCTGGCGAGAGCGACTCGAGGCCCATCTGAATGCGCAATTGCGACATGTTACGCAAATAAGCCAAAGGCTGATTCAGTTCATGAGCGACACCGGTGGCCAATTCTCCAATCGAAGCTAATTTTGCGGACTGAATCAATTGGAGTTGCGTCTGTGCAAGTTCGGTTTCCGCTTTTTTTCGTGTGGTAATATCTCTGACGATGCACACAATTTCATCATCGCCACTCCTGACAATCCGTGCCTCATAAAAACAAAAACTATCTCCAATGGGCAACTCATATTCATAAGACTGTAATTCTAATGTTTCAAAGGCGCGCAATACAGTAGCCCATAACTTTTCTTTCATCTGAGGGGGAAACGGCATATCCACATAGCGAGTGCCGATGATCTGTTCGGGTGGGATGAAGGTTTCTCCACTGGTGTCATGAAAATCCAGAAATATACCATCTCGATTGATACGAAACATCATATCCGGCATCGCATTGAGCAAAGCCAGCAGACGTTCTTCACTTTGGCGTAGAGCCACCAGCAATTCATCTTTGAGTTTATCGAACTGGAGCTGTTTTTGATAAAGAGCATCGGTCTGTTCTTTTTCTGCGCGTAAACGTTTCTGTTCAGCATCAGCTTTTTTGAGACTTCGTTTATTTAGCCAGTAAAAACTTCCCCCCAACAACAGGATTATCAACGCGCCTTCAAGGGTGAGAAACCACCATTTCATCCAGAAGGGTTTTAAAATCCTGAAGGTAACACGTTGTTCCGCGCTTTCCTTGCGATCTTCAGCAAGTGCCTTCACATGAAAAGTATAAGTACCGGGAGCCAGATTGGTATAAACAGCCTGACTGACAGGCGTTATTTCATTCCAGCCTGAATCCAGGCCTTCAAGGTAGGATTGAAAGGATACAGCCTGTGGCAGATGGGTATAAACAGCATTGAAGGAAAAAATCAGATTTTTTTTATCATAACTCAAAGGCCGGGCCAACGAGGTGAGTGGCTGGACTTGATGATTGATCTCCAGATTCGTGATTTCGAGGATTGGAGAAACAATGGCCGGAGATGACATGTTCCAGTTGATCCGGGAAAGTCCACCATAAGTGCCGATGTAAAGAGAGTCACCCTCAATCCATTTGCTGTGAATAAACACTTCATTTCCAGCAAGTCCACGAGATTTGTCAAAATACAATTCGATGTCATTATTGGTATTGACCCGATAAACCCCGTTGGCAGTTCCCACCCATAATTTATCATCAGGCGTGACAATAACACTGTTAGCCACTTCATTCTGTAAGACAGGCAATGCCTCAAATTTTCCATCTTTCCAGCGACTGATCCCTTTTCCCGTCCCGATCAGTAAACCCCATGCCGAATGTTCTACGATATCCCACACATTATCATGGGTTAAACCGTCTTTTGATGAAAAATGAGTCCATGTTCCCTGTGAATAAACAGAAACGCCTTTTTCATGTCCGGCCCAGATATGTCCATCGGAATCCTCATGCATCACCCAAATATTATTATTCTGCAATCCTGTATTCGTATCAATTTCTAAGGTTCGTGTTCCCTCCTGAATGGAATAGATTCCTTTATTGAAAACACTGTCCCATTTTTTTCCCTGCCGATCCTGCAAGAAAAACAACGACTGATCTTCGATGTTCATGATTGGTGTTCCAGTCTGATCATAGACACCAATATCTTTCTCTGTAGAAATCCAGATTTTATTTTGGAGCACTTTCATGTAATTGACGTAGCCTAATGGCAGAAAAGACGGGATTTCTCCATGGGGTGTTATTTGGGAAACTCCCTGATCTCCACCGATTAGCAACGAGTCGTCAGCCAGTTTTATAATCGAGCTGACAATCCTTCCAGAGGGAAGTCCCCGATAATTGATAATTTCGGATGTCTGCAACATGGAAGTTCCACCATTTTGGGCCAACCAAAGGTGTTCCTCCCGATCTTCAAAGACATGAACAATAGATGGATTATGCAGGTGAGAAGCTGTCAGATGTTTTAGCGATTGGGAACTCCACAACCACACACTTTGAGTGGAATAAACCCAGATTTTGTCACCTATGCCGTGAATAACCCCGTTTAACTCCTCATTAGTGGAAAAGTCAGCCAGGAGTTCCAGTTGGTTCTGGTGGAAGCGATATAATTTTTTGGAGTCAATAACAAACAAGGTTTGATCGGACGCCCTATAGGACATAGAAACAGGCGTAAAATCAAAATTACCTTTTTTATCAAAATTTTGTTGTGTCTCATTCCATTCATAAAATCCATGAGGTGCCCGCAAAATAATTTTCCCTCTGGAGTCTCCGGTTACATTCCAGTAAGTATTGCTTGTCGTTATGCCTTCGAGCGGAAATCCTTTTTGAAAAACGCCATCTTTCAGATAGTTGACGCCCATCTCGGTTACGACCCATAAGCCATCCTGCGGGCCATTCCACAGGGCAATGATGTCGTGACCTACCCATTGTTCATTTTTGGGGTAACTGACAAATTGTTTGCCTTCCAAACGTGCCACCCCTTCTTCATAAGCCACCCAAATCTGTTTGCTGGAATCTTCCAGCACATAGCGGATAATCGAACCACCAATACCATCGTTTTCCGTAAAATTTCTGAAATGTTTTCCGTCAAATCGACTGACACCGCCATAAGTCGCCATCCACAAGTATCCCTGAGAATCCTGACAAATGTGGTACAAATCGTTTTGAGCAAGGCCGTCATCGCTCGTATATAGCCGCATGGGATAAGTTTGCGCGACGATCAGTTTCGGCAACAACCAAAAAATGATCATGCCGCACAGAAAGATTCTTTTTGCAAATAGTTTCTGTATTGGCATACATCATTGCTCCCAAGAATTTGACTGGAATCTGTTTGTGAAATCTGAACAGTCCGCACAGGTTGCAGCCATCCAGAACATCAATAGAATTTGACTGGAATCTGTTTGTGAAATCTGAACAGTCCGCACAGGTTGCAGCCATCCAGAACATCAATGTGGCACGGCAGGATTATCGAGAAGGATCCGTTTCAGTGGCCCTGGTCCCAATGTCATCAACTTAAGCATTCTGAATGGTGCTGAGTATTAATTCCCCCTTGGTTTAAGGGGGATAGGGGGATGTAATTCTGAGTGTTAAATCCCCCATGCCCCCTTTGTAAAGGGGGATTATCCAGCGAAGAATTTCTAAGTTGACGACATTGGCCCTGGTCCAAGGAGTTGCATACTATCCCTGATAAATAAAAATCCAAAGAGGACATTCTATAAAGCCATTGATTTTTGCCAGATTCCCAGCATTTTATGGACCATGTCTTCGGGGGCATTCAACCTGTTTGCCGCAGCACTGACCAGTTTCAGTTCAGGTTCATCCACATGTCCGTCAGCACCCGCGATGGCCATCAGGTATTCCAGAATTTTAAAAACATGATCCTGTTCAAAAGTGACTTCAGGCAACAGCGACCAGAAGTCCTGTTCGGTCGATTCACTATCTCTGATAGAGGCGATCATATGTACCGGATTCTCTACCATTTTGTAAATATCCTGAAGATATACGATTTCATTGTTATCAATCCGTTCATCCGCACCAATCAGTTTAAGGGTGACACCGGCGATCCAGTATCGCTGATCAACAGTAAAATGTGGAATGAGCTTATCCAGATTCTGGGGTTTGACACTGGCCACAGCCAATTTGATCAAATGGTGTGATGCGTCTTCATCCATTTCCAGAATCTGACAAACGGATTTGACAAACTCAATTTCTGTTTTGTGAAAATCCTTGTCGCATACACAAATTTCCAGCAGACAACTGACCAGATCCTGCTGGATTTCCGGATCAAAACGGCACGGTGGCGCTGGAAGCTCCAGAATTCCTTTTATGGCATCATTCATGGCTTTGCCCAGAATATCCTGGGGAGACATTGTGATTCCGGTGATTGCAGGATCAAACAGTGCCTGAAGATATTTCTTTTCACGGTTGGCGATGATTTTGTCAGCCGTGATCACCCGGCTGATGATTTGAGCCACCCATTCTTTTCCCTGTGGCCCATAATCATGAAGTTTCGCAAAAAGATTTTTAATGTTTTCTACAGGCATATAATTCCATCCCAATATTTCTGATATTTCATAAGCATCTCATGTCATACAATGATCAGAGCAGATCCATTTTTCTGGCAACACCTGTTTCTATTGCGGCCTGAATGACTGCTTTGGCAACTCGTGGAACAACAGTCTCATCAAATGTACTGGGAATAATATATTCTGGTATCAACTGTGATGCCTGAACACCTTCCGCAATCGCCATGGCCGCGGCCATTTTCATTTCCTCATTGATGGTGGTGGCCAGACAATCCAGAGCGCCTCTGAAAATTCCGGGAAAGCACAGTACATTATTGATCTGATTTGGATAATCACTTCGTCCTGTTGCCATCACGGCTACCAGTCCATAAGTTTTTTCCGGCATGATTTCAGGGGTGGGGTTGGCCATCGCAAATACAATGGGATCTTTATTCATCGCCTTCAGATCGTTTTCGTCAAGCAAACCGGGGGAGGAAAGCCCCAGAAACAGGTCTGCGCCAGACATCATTTCTTTCAGGGTTCCTTTTTTCCTGTCAGGATTGGTGTTTTCCGCAAACCATTCTTTGGCGGCATTCATACCGCTTCGTCCCGGATACAAAGCGCCCTGACGATCACAGCCGATAATGTTTCGGACGCCCAACTGCATCAGCATTTTGGAGCAGGCCGTTCCCGCGGCACCAACACCAGACACAACTACTTTCATATCCTGAGGTTTCTTGTTCACCAGTTTGATCGCATTGATGAAGGCCGCGGTAGTCACAACCGCGGTTCCGTGCTGGTCGTCATGAAACACAGGAATATCCAGTTCTGCCTGAAGCCGTCGCTCAATTTCAAAGCAACGGGGTGCGGAGATATCCTCGAGATTGATTCCGCCAAATCCCGGAGCCAGTGCTTTCACGATACGAATAATTTCTTCCGTGTCTTTGGTATTAAGGCAAATAGGCCAGGCATTGACACCAGCGAATTTTTTAAAGAGCATCGCCTTGCCTTCCATCACAGGCAGTGCGGCTTCAGGGCCAATATCGCCCAGTCCCAGAACGGCAGTACCATCTGTCACGACAGCCACACAATTTTTCTTAATGGTTAAATCCCAGGCTTTCTTCACATCATGATGAATTGCCATGCAAACCTCGGCGACTCCCGGAGTGTAGGCCCGTGACAAATCATCGGTCGTGTTCAGCGGGATCCGGTTTTGAACCTCAATTTTACCACCTTGATGAATCAGAAATGTTCGGCCGAAGGAATCGATATATTTTACTTCGGTCACTTCTTTGACAGCATCTATCACCGTTTTGGCATGTTCTGGACTGACCACTCGCACTGAAATATCCCGAATGCTTCCATTTTTTAAACTTTCAACGATGTTCACGGTTGTGATTTCACCACCGACCTGAGCGATCGAGTTGGCCACAGCCGCCATTGCCGCAAAATTTGTATTATCGAATTTGAGTCTTAAAATCATAATTCCCCCGGATTGTTAAAATGAAAATAATGGTTCTTAAAAACGCACCTTACTCACTACGGCTTTTTCACTGCGTGGAAACCGGAAGGGAATAACATGGGTTAAAAAGATCAGTAAGAGTTTACATAGCAATAACCATCAGAGAAACACAAGGGGTACAAAACAAAAATCATTGTCCGGACTGTTGAATGATATCTACCAGTTGACGTGCGTCCTGGATCCGATAATGAGCATTTTTCCATTCCAGATCCATTTCTCCCTGATTCAGGGAAATGCGTCCTGTTTCATTGTTTTGAGGATCCTGAAACACCAGTGAATAGCCAGGCACACCATTGACAAAATCTGCCACAAGAGCAACTTTATAGCCTGTGATATAGCTGCCGATTTCACGGGTCAATGTCATGAGTCTGTCGAAATCTTCCGTTACATTTTCAAGCATGGCCTTCAGTTGCTGTTTGCTCAATTTAAGAAATTTATTTTTCCAGAATACGACAGCTTCGGCCTCCTGGGAAAAGGCAAAAGGAATACTCCCGAACTGGGCCTGAAGTTTACGCACCATATCCTCAGACACTTCAGCCGATTGTTGTGCAAGTTCCTGGAGTTCACTGTTCCAGGGGATAACCTTGATATTGGACTGGTGACTGAGAATGATTTTTCCAAGTTCCTCGGCTTCTTGTTTCTGTTTGTCACTGACCATGACTTTGGTTGGAAAACTCAGGGTATCGTTTTCAGGTTTCAACGCCAGATCAGTGCCCTTTCCGCGCAAAATTTTCTCTTCAGTGTCAGGACGCAGTAGAAATGTGAAAAACAGCAGAAGTATCAATAAAAACAACATGGACAAGATGCCAAGGATCCATTTTTTTACGTCAACTGGTTTTGACGGTTTGGGTTTTCCGGGAGTGGCTATTTTTTGCGGTTTTGGAGAATGAACGGTTTTTTTCTGAATGATAGGTTCCAGCGTGTAAAACTGCTGAAGCTGTTGAACCAACTGCATGTTTCTGCGCTGTATGATTTTAACTTTGTTCAACAACTCAAACCCTTCAGTGGCAAAATAAAGATGCCGAACACCTTCTACCAACAACGGCATGATGGCTTGCGCTTGATCGACAGGGGCTCCTGTTTGTCTTTCCAGGTGCGCATTCAGGATGACACGGGCATAACCTGCCGCATACCATTGATTACGGTTGAATACAGGGGGTTGGGGTTCAAGGAGTTCAATATCACTATTGCCGGTTTCATTAGGATCTAGCGAAGATCCACGCGTCTTTGCCTGTCTGTAGAGCTGATATTGCTGTTCATAGCTGGCCCAATCGGTTTGAAACCGTTCCCACAGGGTTTTTTGTGTGTTCATCAACCACATTTGGGCATTCAGGCAGGCGTCCAACGATTCAGTCTGTAAAGGGACATTTTTTTTTAAGAGAGACACGAGTTGTTTCAGATTTGCGATGTCACCCTTCATCTGTTGGCAACATGTTTCAAATTCAGTTCGTTCTTCTTTGATCAAGGGTTTGTTTCGATCTTCAACAATCGGGTGTACCAGAATTTGAAGGAGCAGAATATCACGAAAAATGGCGTTCAGATCCAATATATCTTTTTTAAGGGAAAACAAATGGATCTGCTGTTCCACTTTTTGCCAGGCTTCATGCGTTTCAGCCGGAGGCGTACCCTGACCTGCCAAAGTTAAAATATCCTGTAATCCGTTTGAATCCACAGGAATAATGGTAGTGGCCTCAACAGGAGGATGAGATTCTGTCATTCATTAACCTTCTTCAAAAAAAACTTGTAGAACATGAGCAACATCCTTAAAAACAAGCAAAACTGTCATCCCTCATATTTTTTAGCAACCATTGAAAAAACTTATGTCTGAAGGCTTGGAACAAAAAATAATTGCGGCATTAACTACATTGATTGAGCCAAAACTCAAATGGAATATCGTCTCGCTCAATCTGGTCCGGAAATGCTATATTCAGGACAATGAACTGTTTCTTGAAATCCATCTTGTTTCCGATGATACGGACGCAATCATGCAATTTCGTGAAGATTGCCTGAAGGTCATGAAGCCACTGGGATTTCAGAAAATCCACCTGGATGTGCGTCACATTTATGTCACCGTTGAAGGCATTTCAGCCGTAAAACAAACCATCCTGGTTGGCAGTGGCAAAGGTGGTGTCGGAAAATCAACAGTAGCGGTGAATCTGGCCGCGGCCTTGAGCCATCAGGGATTCAAGGTTGGTTTGATTGACGCGGATATCTATGGTCCGAGTCTTCCTGCCATGCTGGGTATTACCAGCAAACCCGAAGTGCTGCCTGAAGAATATCTGCTTCCTGTAGAAGCTCACAACCTGAAAGTCATGTCCATCGGCATGCTGGTTCCTCCGGCTAAAGCCATGGCCTGGAGAGGTTCCATGGCCAGCGGGACCCTGATTCAGTTTATTCAAAAAACGTTGTGGGGTAATCTGGATTATCTCATCATTGATCTGCCGCCGGGAACAGGGGATATTCAGTTGACCATTGCCCATAAAATCAAGACGCGGGGAATCGTGATGGTATCCACTCCGCAAGAGGTGGTCCTGGGAGATGTTCGCCGGGCGATAGATCTTTATCAGGAACATAAAACCCCGATCCTGGCGATCATGGAAAACATGAGTGGGATGATTTGTGAGCATTGTGGTATGGAAAACCATCCGTTTATTGCGTCCAAAGAAAACCTGAGGACAGAAGTCCCATGCTATCTGAAAATTCCATTGCATAAAATTGTCAGTCAAACCAGTGATGAGGGAATCCCCCTGGTCTTGCATGACGCAAGTCATCCGATCAGTGAGATTTTTTTTCAACTTGCTCGTCATATTGCGGAAGTCGCACCTGTTTCACGGGAAATTCTAGCCTCTTAGTCCAGTTTGTCCTGTTTCAAAAACCTGCGTATGAGTGTTCTCATATTTTACGAATGTATCGGCCATGCATATTCTTGTTGTTGATGATCAGCCTCTTATTTGTAACATTCACTCCGAACTTCTCATTGAGGGGCGCCATACAGTGGAAACCGCTGAAAACGGACAGCGTGCCCTGGAACTCTTTCAACAGGCCCTGAACTCGGACAAACCGTTTGATCTGGTCATGACAGACCAGGAAATGCCGGTTATGACAGGATTGGAACTGGCTTCTCAATTACACAAGGACTATCCGGGATTTCCTGTGATGATGGTCTCCAGTGTGGAAAACGTGGAGTTGATGATCAGTCTGATGAAACTGGGAATCAGTTTTTTTCGAAAACCTTTGAAAAAAGATGAACTGTACGCCTATCTGAAAACTGTGCAGAGTCAGATAAAACTCCAACGGGAACTGGAAACCCAGCGTGTTGAATTCGAACATGTACAGTCCCTGATGGAAGCAGAAAGTTTTACGCTGATACTGGATAATGATCCTGATGTCATTCCTCAGGTGATCAAATACATTCTGGGACGTTGTGAAAAACATCTTATCAGCGAACAAATCACATTCCGGGTTCACTTTGGCATGGAAGAAACACTGATCAACGCGATCGCTCATGGCAATCTGGAAATGGGTAGCGCTGAATTTAAAAAAGATGGTCAATTCCTGTTATGGCAACAGGAAATTCAACGGAGGCGGCATATCTCGCCCTATAATGAACGACAAATCAAAGTCCATGTCCACATACAGCGGGCACAGGATGTCAAAATCTCTGTTCAGGATGAAGGGACCGGATTTGATCATGAATCTGTGCTGTCCAAGATCACATCGGATGATATTTATCAGGCTTATGGCAGAGGATTGATCATGCTCAAGGGAATGGCCGACAGGTTGGAATATAATCGCAAGGGGAACTGTGTCTATATGACGTTTTTACCTCAGGAAGAATAGACCATGGCACCGTAACGTGCCATTTTTCTGATACGTGAGGTTCTACAGTGCAATCAACTGGTGAACCATTTGGGGTAGCGTTTCTGAACATCGGGCATGTAGGACCGACCCAGGGGGATTTGCGCGGTGTTTTTTGGACCATTTTTCAGCCACACTTCATAATCTCTTGGATTCTTCTTATCCACACACAGAACTTTTTTGGGATTGATGACATACGAGCGATGGATACGCAATAATTCTTCCGGACGAAAATTTTCTACCAGTGCGTGAATCGGGAGCCTGAGGTCCATTTCAAAATCATTCTGGGATTCAAAAAAAATCCTGCAATAGGGTGATTCCGCATAGATATATAAAATCCGGTCGATCAATAGCTCAATTTTATTCAAGGCCATCATTTGCCGCATCATCAGTCCTGAATCCACTTTTGCTTTTTCTTCAGCTTCACTCAGTGGACCGTGGTTTGCCGTATCCACATTGAATATCATGTCAATGCCCTCAATAATTTTTCTTAGAATTCGTGCATCGTCGATCGGTACCTTATTTGTCATAACAACCCCTGAATATGCGTTGGATAAATCATTTCCCAGTGCCTGGAAATCCGGACATGCGTTATCCTTTGTAAGACTTATTATTTCAAAAAACACAAGAGCAGTTTGTAAAATTATATGAAATCACCATGGACTCAAAATGCTGAAACAAGCCACCATTCCCTGGAAAAATGGAGTGATTCCGGTTCGGCCAGACTACGTTTTCAGCAATTGTATGCTGATCTTGAGTTTCCCGGGGATCTGCGTCTGGAGGCTTCGCCATGGATAACGGCTTTACAGGAACTATTTTTACGAAAACGTGTAGAGTCTGTTCATTTTTTCCAGGTGTGCCAACTGATACGCTCGACCGTGCAGGAATTTGAGACGCCTTCGGCTATGGCGTTATTGACCATGACACTGCTTTGTCGGTTGGAAATCATGAAGGGCAGCACCTGCATTCTGACCGAGGATCTGCTTGAAAAAGCTGGTGATATTTTAAGTCAGATAAAGCCGGGCGATGTTGACTACAACCCTGAATTTCTGTTGCAGATTCTATCTCCTCAATACACGCCGCTGGTTGGAATGTTTGAAGATTTCGCGCCTCTCATTCTGAGTGAGGACCAGCGTCTGGTCTATTTGCATCAGTATTACATCCATGAAAGCCACTTTCAGCGTCTTCTCAAAAAACGTCTGGACATGGAATTACAGATTCCGGACGTAGCACGAATCAAACAGGCATTGCAGGCTGTGTTTGTCGAGCATCCGGTCATGATCGGCAATCATCCGCTCAAATTATCGCCCCGGCAATTGTGTGGGGTGCTGCTGGTTCTGCAATCACCACTCACGATCATCTCAGGTGGGCCGGGAACAGGGAAAACGTCTGTGATTCTCAGTCTCTTACGGGTGCTGCATCAGTTGGGAATGGCACAGCGCATTGGTTTGGGTGCACCAACCGGCAGAGCCGCCAAACGCATGGCGGAATCGCTTCGATCCGGACTGCAAAATATCTCGTCCATGTCCGAACAAGATCATGCATTGCTGGATTTAATTCCGCAATCCCGCACCTTGCATCGTTTGCTTGGTTACCGTCCGCACTCAGGCACCTATACTTTTCATGAATACAATCCTCTGGAATATGATGTGGTGATTGTGGATGAGTCCTCAATGATTGATCTGTTTCTGATGACTCATCTCATGAAGGCCCTTCATTCCAACTTGCCTTATCAGGCTCATGTTCCCCGTTTGGTGCTCATTGGTGATAGTCAGCAACTACCTTCGGTGGGAGCAGGCGCTGTTTTGAAGGATCTAATTCCGGAAACACTGTCCATGCCGGAACTCTGTCAGCGGTTCATTAAAAACATAGCACCCGAATTGACTGAATTTCTCAGCGACAATGTCAGTAGCGTTCCTCACGCCATGAGTGGCAGAGCCATGCGTCTCACCGAAAGTTACCGTCAAAAGAGTTCTGATCCCGGAGGCCGTCATATTCTTGAAATTTCACGCAGGATTCATCCCCTCAAGACAATGGAAGACGCCCTGAGTTTGATTGAGGATACGCATCCTGAGACAGGACTTCACCTGATCAAAAACATGGACAATGAGGATCCGGTTCAGCCGGGTATTTCTTATCTGGAGCAAGCCAATACACCTGAAAAACTGCACCTGTTTGTCAGAAACTGGTTTGACCGTTTTTTTAAAGGGACTTTCATTCAGCAAACGATTCAAACCGTTTATAATCTTGACGAACTGCAACAATACGCTCTCGAATTTGAAAAAGTGTTTGAATTTTTCCAGACGTTTAAAATTTTGGCCTTCACACGTATCTCCCCCACAGGCGTAGAGTTTCTCAATCAGTCTATGAAACGGTATTTTTTCCAGTTTTTTCAACTGGGATCTCCTGATCCTCTGGCGTATTTCGCGGGCGCCCCGGTCATGGTCATGGAAAATGATTATGCGAATTCGTTGTTCAATGGAGATCAGGGGATCTTTTTGAAGTTTCACAATCCTGTGTCAGGCCAGACAGAATTGAAGGCACTTTTTCAGATTGAAGGAAAATTTCATACATTTTATGACTACCAATTAAAACAGATTCAGCTATCATACGCCATCACTGTCCATAAAAGTCAGGGGTCAGAATACAACCATGTCGCGATTGTATTACCTGTCATGGACACCGATGGAGCCTTGCAGGTGGAAGATTTGTTGAGCAAGGAACTGATTTATACGGCGATCACCAGAGCCAAACAATCTGTGCTGATTCTGGGATCACGGTCTGTTTTGGGCAAAACCTTGACACAAACCACCATCCGTTATTCCGGACTGAGCCAGGCGCTGGCATTATCGGTCATCCCCTGAATTTATTGTGTGCTGAATTATGAACCGCCAAATACGCTCCCATAAGTTATATCTCCCCCAAATATCGCTGAATTTCCTGCCTGTAGTCGGAATCCTGCTCGTTCTCTGGAGTTCCCCCTGTAGGGCACAGTTGACACCGCTCATGGTGGCCATTCAGGGAGGCGATGTGGCGAAAGCTGGTCAAATGATCACCAAAGAAACCGATATCAATCAGCAGAATGCCGATGGCGCGTCATTGTTAATGCTGGCGATTCCAACGGGAAAACTGGAACTCATCCAGTTGATTTTGGATCACAAGGCAAACATTGAAATAACAGACAACCAGGGCTTGACACCGCTCATGTGGGCTATCCGGTATGGGGATGTTGACATTGTGGATATTCTGCTGGCCAACGGTGCGAATGTGAATTCCAAAGGCAACCGGGACGAAACAGCGTTGAGCATTGCGGCGCTGGAAGGAAATTTGCCCATCATCCGCCGACTGCTCAGAAATAAGGCGAATATTGACGCGACCAACCGCAATGGCGAAACGGCGCTGATTACAGCCTGTTTTGAAGGAAACAAAGCCATCATACAAACCTTGCTGGACGCGGGAGCAAACATCAATGCTCAGAGCAAGGAAGGTTTTACTCCGCTGGCCGCCGCCGCAATGAATGGGTTTTCCAATGTGGTCGCTTTGCTGATCAAGAGTGGCGCGAAAATTGAGACCGACCAAAGTGACTTTATTCCACTGGATACTGACAGCGTTATTGAAGAACCCTGATTGTTTGCGTTAAGAAATTATAAAGCAATGTCTAAAACCGCTGGTTCCCCTACGCCAGCGTGTGGAAACTCCTGAAATCTTTTTTCCGCTTCACGAATATCACCAATGCTTCAAATCCTTTTTTGATTCACCTTTTTAATGATTACCTCATGAAAGATATCTTTGATTTTGAGAAACCCGGTTATTACGGAGAATATGGTGGAATGTTTGTTCCTGAAATTCTCAGAACCACGTTTGATGAATTAATCCTGGAGTTTGAAAAAGCCAGGAATGATCCGCAATTCTGGCCGCAATATCTGCATGTGATGCAAACCTATTCCTGTCGTCCCACACCCATTACCCCGCTTGAAAATCTTTCCCGACATCTGGGAGGAGCACAGATTTTCTGTAAACGTGAAGATCTGAATCACACCGGAGCTCATAAAGCCAATAATGTGATGGGACAAGGATTGCTGGTCCAACGCATGGGAAAACGCAGAGTCATCGCTGAAACCGGTGCCGGGCAGCATGGTGTCGCAACCGCTACCATGGCCGCACGACTGGGATTGCAGTGTACGATTTATATGGGTGCCGTGGATGTTGAACGACAGCGTCCCAATGTATTCTGGATGGAACAGCTTGGCGCGGAAGTCATTGCGGTGACAGATGGAACCGCAACCCTGAAAGATGCTATCAATGCCTGTCTGAGAGACTGGGCCGCCTCCATGGATACAACCCATTATGTCATGGGAACGGTTTGTGGCCCCCATCCCTTTCCACAAATGGTGGCCTGGTTTCAGTCCGTGATTGGTCAGGAAAGCAGAAAACAGATGCAGGTTTTGGCAGGTCGACTGCCTGACCGGATTTATGCCTGCGTCGGTGGAGGTTCCAATGCAAGTGGTATGTTTTTGCCGTTTTTACAGGATCAACACGTAGAACTGGTGGGGGTTGAAGCCGGAGGACTGGGGATTGAAACAGGACACCATGCGGCCAGACTGGCATCAGGAACTGTGGGGGTTGCACAAGGCTACAAAACCTATTTTCTCCAGAATCAGGATGGTCAGATGCAACACACCCATTCGATTGCGGCAGGTCTCGATTATATCGGGATCAGCCCCATACTCAGTTATCTGGCCGACCAGGGACGCGTCCGGTTTGAGTCTGCGACCGATAAGGAAGTAGTCGATGCGGCCCGGTTGCTGATTCGCAAGGAAGGCATCATTCCAGCGCTGGAAAGCAGTCATGGGTTGGCTGGTCTTCTCCGGGAATCACCTGGAATGAAAAAAGATGAGATCGTTCTGCTCAATCTTTCCGGAAGAGGCGATAAGGATATTTTTAACATGGCAGAAGCGTTGGGTGATGAAAACTGGAACACATTTCTTAAACAAAAGGTTGAAAAATTATGCAATTGACACCTTATATTCACGAACGACTCAAACACAAAAAAATTCTGCTGATGACCCATGCGGTGGTCGGTTATCCTTCGCTGGAAGCAAACTGGTCCATGCTCGCAAAAATGCAGGCGGCTGATGTGGATCTGGTGGAACTGCAAATGCCCTTCAGTGAACCAATGGCCGATGGCCCCCTGTTTGTCAAAGCCAATCAGGAAGCCTTGGCACAGGGTATCACGGTTGATGCCTACTTTTCATTCATGCGGGAAGTGACCCGAAAATTCAGTTTTCCTGTGCTGATGATGGGCTATTACAACACGGTTTTTGCGCTGGGACACCAGCAGTTTTGTCAACGTCTCGAAGAAAACGGAGCAAAGGGCTATATCATCGCGGATCTTCCACTTGAAGAATATGGAGATTTGTTGGATCACAGCCGGGCCTGCTCCCAAAATCCTGTTTTGTTGACGACCCCAACCAACACCGAATCCCGGTTGCATGAAATCTTCAGTCAGGGACAGGGGTTTGTCTATTGTGTCGCCCGCAAAGGTGTCACAGGCACCAGCACCCGTCTGGACCAGGATGTTCAAAATTTTATTAACCGCTGTAGAAAACATTCTGATCTGCCCCTGGCTCTGGGATTTGGACTGTCTGAACCGGAAGATATTGTCATGCTTCAGGGAAAAGTGGAAATCG
Source organism: SAR324 cluster bacterium (assembly GCA_015232315.1). NCBI lineage: Bacteria > Deltaproteobacteria > SAR324 cluster bacterium. The sequence continues at coordinate 213,098 of JADFZZ010000002.1, forward strand.
GCATTGTAGGAACAGCCCTGCTTAAAACCTGGGAGCAGGAAGGAGAAGCCGGCTATGAAAAACACTTGCGCCGCCTTGCTCAAGCCCGTTTGTAATCCCTTCCCGGAAAAAGAAAAATTCAACGGAAAATGTTTGGTCTGTGCCTTTGTCACACTCTTTGCATTTCATCGTTCCATTGTCTAATTTCTTTTTTTTTAAGAACTGATTGTCCGGGGTGGTTATGTATAAAGAGACTTTTATCAACAAAATGAACGATATTGCGGAAGAAGGCTTTGTTTACCGTTCTTTTTACGAAAATCTGGAAGCACGATTGGACCAGGAGGAGATCACATCGGTCAATGTCCTGGGAAAAGATTTTTTCAACATGGTCGATCGTTTCACCATTCAATTGTTCATTCAACGTGCGGGTGATTCGTTGTTGTTGGAACTTTCTCGTGAAGAATTTCTTTGGGAACTCCAGATTTTTGTCAATCAGTACATTCGCGGTTGTTGTAGTTCTCCTTTGAAATTACGGGCGTTTTGTGCCAGCCTGGCACAAAAATTACGTGAAGAATCGTTTTATAAGGAGTTCATGGCTGATATAGAACTTTCTTATGAAAAACATTTTTATATGGAAGATTGTGCCACAGGTTATCTGATCTGATCCACTGTGCTCACTTAAAAAATGCCTTCCCTGATGATCCCTATTCAGCTCCGGAATCAACTTTTTTTCCGGAGCTTACAATTTTTCTCCGAGATTTATGACATCGCAGCCTTCAAACAGCACAACCTCAACCTCTGTTTCTTCAATCAATACCTGGAAAGATGTCTGGATGTCTGGACCCGGACCAGAAACCCCCGGGCAGACGATGCTACTGATGATTAAAGGAATCTGCATGGGAACCGCGGATATCATTCCCGGCGTTTCTGGCGGAACAATTGCCTTCATCACCGGCATTTATCACCAACTCCTTCAAGCCATTGATTCCATCAATCTGGAGGTGTTGAAAAAATTATTGAAGTTCGAACTCAAGGAATCGCTGGCTCTGATTCACTTCAGGTTTTTGATTCCACTGTTTGTTGGAATTCTTGGTGCGGTGATCAGCACCGCCCGACTCATGCACTATCTGCTTCAATATCACCCGATCCCCACCTGGTCCTTGTTTTTTGGACTGATCAGTGCCTCCATTTTTATTGTTGGCCGGGAAATTTCTGAATGGAATGCTCCGAATATCCTCAATATTTTTATGGGGACTCTTGCGGCTTATTTGATCGTCGGCATGATTCCCGTTCAAACACCGGAAACCTGGTGGTTTCTGTTCCTGAGCGGAATGATCGCGATTTGTGCCATGATTCTGCCCGGTATCAGCGGGTCATTCATTTTACTCATTCTTGGAAAATATGAATTTGTAACCAGCGCGGTCAAAAATCCACTGATTCCGGAAAACCTGACAATCATGGTGATTTTCGCCGGGGGTTGTGTTGTCGGACTTCTAGGTTTTTCCAGGGTTCTGGATTATGCGCTCAAACGCTATTATACGATCACAATGGCCGTGTTGACAGGATTCATGATTGGCGCCATGCGAAAAGTCTGGCCCTGGAAAGAAGTTCTGGAAACACAGATCATTCGGGGGAAGGAATATGTGATTCGGGAGGAAAATGTGTTACCAGCGTTAGATTCACAACTCATGCTGGCCATTGGTATCATGCTGGCAGGCCTGGTTCTTGTTCTGGCACTGGAACGATGGTCTCGCCAGAAACCAGCACAATCATAAGGTTTCAGATATTTTTTCAAGTAGATCCTGTGTGGCTTTCACCAGTGCCTGCCTCATTTCAATTTGCTCTTCAGGATCCGCACACTGCACCAGATCTTCCGCATAACCTGTCAACCGGATATAGGCTTCATGAATCTGGGCTTCATTCATACGGTATGCCACTGGAAGATCTTCAAGTTCCTCTTCATCCTCTTCATTTTCTGTTTCAACCACAGGCAGACGGTCCCGTTTCTTTTTAAGAGCTTCCCGAATGTCACGAACCGTCGCAGAGGGTTTGTCGCCTTTGGCTTCAGACCAGACAGCTTCACGTTCTTCCGGAGTTTTCAGACTACTCAGCAGGTAGGCCCCTGAGGCGGTATAGCGATTGATCAAATCAGGATTCGTGCCATAAACTTCAGCAACTTTTTTACACTGCATCGCTGAAGAATAAGGCATGTTGATATTTTCCGCATACCACGATTTGATTTGATCAATAGTCAGTCCTGAATTTTTGAGAGCCCGATGCAACGCAATCAGATGAAGTCCCAATAACAGAAAATCATCCGCAATGTTTTCAATATATTGATTGATTTTGTCGACTACTTCCTGGACCTTGGCATTTTCCCGGGCTGTCGTGATGCCCTCTTCCATGTCTTCAAGGAGTGGCACATAAAAATCAATTTTTCTCCCTCCCACGGCCAATGCTTTTGATGCATCAACATCCAGTTTTCCTTCCTTGGGAATCTGGGATTGCGATAGTAAATTGAATTTAAGAGACCGGGCCATTATCGCTCCTTTCCAGTTGTTTTTCGCTGATGCGTTTCAGGATCTCCCGGCAAAGGGCATCATACATCAACGCACCTTTGGTTTTTCCTTCCTTGTAATCAAAGATACTTTGATGAAATGCTGGAGCCTCCTGTATCGACACTGATTCTTCAATGACGTTTTGAAACAGTAAATCCGACCAGTGTTCCTGCAAACCCTGCACAATGGTTCTGGATATGTTTGTTCTGGAATTATAGCGAGTGATGGCAATCCCCAACACATCGACATGGCACTGTCCCCGGGATTCCCGTTTGAGTTCCTCTATGTAGGTCATCACCTGGTCACAACCGCTGTATCCCAGATAATCCGTCACAACAGGAATGATCACATAGTCCACATACATCAGGATATTTTCATTGACTTCACTCCAGCTTGGGGCGCAATCAATGATGATGATATTCTGGTTCAGCGGTTCCAGACTATTCCTGACAATCGTTTCGCGAAATCTGGAATTGCTGATGTACCTTCCTGCTTCCACCATGAGTTTTCCTCCGGAAGGCAGAAATGAAAAATAGGGACCTAATTCCAGAAAATCAAATTTTTTGACACGTCCCAGAACAACATTGGCCAGATTGCAAACATGATCCCGTTGAAACACGGTGGTCACATTGGCCTGGACATCAGAATCAATCAGCAGGACTTCTCGTTTGGCCTTGGCAATTCGGGCCGCCAGATTGATCGCGAGTCCTGTTTTTGCCTGGCCGCCTTTCATCGACATGATAGCAATTCTTACAGTCACTTGGTGTCTCTTTCAATATAGGGGGAGGGAATAATGCGGATTCATTGCAATGGATTGAATATGCAGATTATTTTTTGTAAAAAGCAATAATAAATTTTTCGCAATATAAACAGTTTACCAGATAATACAAGTCTCTTTCATTCCACAGATTCCGGATCATTTTGATCGTTTCGGGATCGACCTCTGGGATGAGCCTTCAAATAGACCTCAAAATAATCCGGTCGATTGATATGCGCATAACGCAGCATGGCATCCATGTCGACATAACCCATCAAGGTCATGACATGATCGAGGTCCATTCCATTCTGGATGAGATGCGCCGCAAAGGAATGACGGATCACCCTTGCGTTGATGGGCCTGGTGATACCAATCCGCCGGGCGTGTTTGGTGATCATTGCCCAATAGCCCATCCGGCTCATCCGGGTTCCGTTGCGTCCGGGAAACAGACAGGGATCTTCCTTGTTGAGCAATCGGTTTTCCCTAGCCTGTGCGAGATACTCATGGAGCATCTCAATCGCCTTTCGGGTGATAGGCACCATTCGATGTCGCTTACCTCTGATTTTGACAAATTCCAGATCCAGAAACAGATCTTCCACATTCAGATTGAGCAGTTCGTTGACCTTCAATCCACTCGAATATGCCAATTCCAACATGGATCGATCCCGAAGTCCCAGATAATGACTTTGTGGGGGGGACTCGAGAAGTGCTTCCACTTCCTGAAATGAAAGTAATTCGGGAAGTTCCATCTGATAATCCGGAAATTCAATCAGATATGTTGGTGCATGCTCAATATGTCCCTGACTCTCCAGAAAATCAAAAAACAATTTCAGTGTTGAAATGTGGCGGGCAATCGTTCGGGGTTTCATGGTTTCAGACATTTCAGTCAGATACTCTTCAATGTTGGTTTTTTTGAGGACCTGAAGGTCAAACAGGGTGATTTCTTTGGTATCTGATCCTCCCAGCCATTTTTCAAACCGTTTGAGATCTCGCTGGTGATTGCTGAGGCTGTTTGCTGAATATTTTTGCTGCTTCAGTTGGTCAATGAATTGGTGGATTAATTGCTTCATAGGGTTCTTTGGGGAATAATACTTTGGGCTTCAAACGAATCCATCTTGAAAAACGAGGTTGAATGATTAAATATTCCAGAGGAATTGAATCCTGTTGTTTGAGTCTGCGTTACTCAAGGGTGGTGAATGTCTACAGTTATTCATACAGAAAATTTCTCGCCAATCCTTCAACATGGTATTTTTATCAAAAACACACACAAGTTTTACTCTTGAAAATATCTGGATCGAGCAAGCACTCTAAGCATTTATCCGTAAAAGAGTCAGGCGTCTGCACCAGGCATGTGCGCCTTATGGCATTGTTGCGAAAACAGCTCTGCAAGTTGCTTCTGGAAATCCGTCCATCTAAAGTGCCCATCTGAAGGCGTTATGAGTCGACTCACCACATTCACCCTGCTTACATTTCAATCCAGACTGCTTTCTGTCATGGGAATCATCGGACTTGGCTTCGTAGTCATCATCGGTCGTTTATTTTATGTGCAGATTTATCAGCATACTGCTTATGAAGAACGCGCGCGCAGACAATATGAACGGACGATCGCGATCGAAGCACAACGTGGAACCATTTATGACCGGCGTGGCAACATGCTGGCGGTTTCTGTCCCGGTCAATTCATTGTTTGCCAATCCCCGCAACATTGATTCGCCGAGGGCTGTCGCAAAATCATTGGCTCCGTTGCTTTCCATGACAAATCATGAATTGATGCAGAAACTGGATTCGGACCGATCGTTTGTATGGATCCAGCGTCAGATGCATCCGGGGATTGCGGAAAAAATTGAAGACATGAACATCAAGGGACTGGGAATGATGCAGGAATTCAGGCGTTATTATCCTGCCCAGGAACTGGCTGCGTCACTGATTGGTATTACTGGTGTTGACTCACAGGGATTGGGAGGAATTGAATATGAATACAACAAAATCCTGCACGGAAAAAAAGTGGTGTATGTGGTGGAAAAAGATGGTACCAGGCGAACCATTCCCTCCTCAGAGCCTGAAGATTCAGGATTGCCCAATCAGTATTCACTGCATTTGACCCTTGACCGTTCCATTCAATTTTTTGCCGACACAGCACTCAAGCAGGGAGTCCTAGAAGCCAAAGCGCAACGTGGTATTGCCATCGTAATGCATTCTGCGACTGGCGCCATTCTCGCTATGTCGACCTATCCCGGCTTTGACCCTAATAATTATCAGGAATACCATAGCTCATTTTACCTGAATCTCGCCGTCAGTGCTGGTTATGAACCGGGTTCAACCATCAAGCCTGTCACCTTGGCCGCAGCTCTTGAAGAAGGAATTATCCAGCCTGATCAGCAATTTTATTGTGAAAAAGGCATGTTCCGCATTGCCAATGTTGTCATCCACGATACCTCGTCTCACGCGAAAATGAATTTACGGGAGATCATGCAGAAATCCTCAAATATCTGTGCCGCAAAAATCGGGTTGATGATTCCCCGTGAAAAATTTCATCAATATCTGCAACGGTTCAATTTCGGTATGAAAACCAATATTGGTGTTTCTGGTGAAGCCACTGGCAAATTGCTGGCTCCAAAAAAATGGACTGAGGTCGATCAAGCCTCGATCTCTTTCGGGCATGGTATTCTGGTATCGCCTCTGCAACTGCTCAGTGCGTTGAATGTATTTGCGACGGGAGGAATCTGGATTCCGCCTTATGTGGCGGATTATGTGAAAAACAGGGATGACGAAGTTCTGAAAGAAATCAGGGACAAGGACAACCGGACATTGTATCAGTTTGGTGCCCGGGAACCACATCGTGTGATCAGTCAGAGAACAGCCGAGATGGTAAAAGATTTCATGGTCGCTGTGACAGAAAAAGGGGGAACAGCCCCCAAAGCCGCCATCAATGGATATCAGGTTGCGGGAAAAACAGGAACCAGTCAGGTCTTTGATGAAAAAACCGGCCGCTATTCCAGAGAAAAACATATCGCGCTCTTTGGTGGATTTGTTCCGGCGTCTTCTCCGGTGTTGAGCATTCTTGTGGTTCTGGAACATCCCCGGACATCGCCCTATGGCGGCATTGTCGCGGCTCCTGTTTTTCACCAGATCGCAAAAAAAAGTCTGGTTCTGATGGATGTGCTACCGACAGGTATGACTACACAGAATCAGCCCCTGTCAACTGGAGAGCCAACTCGATCGCGCTGATCATGGAACCACAATCAGCCTGAAACAACGGGGCTTTATCAAAGGCGGTTCCATGATCTACCGAGGTCCTGATCACAGGCAATCCCAGCGTCACATTCACGCCACGATCCATACCCCATAACTTCAATGGAATATGCGCCTGGTCATGGTATAATGCGATCACCGCGTCGAACTCGCCATCACGGTGTCGGAGAAAAATAGTGTCAGGAGAAATCGGTCCCACACAGTGCATCCCCAATTTTCGTGCCTGTTCTATGGCAGGAATAATGATTTTCTGTTCCTCGGTTCCAAACAAACCGTTTTCTCCGGCATGAGGATTGAGTCCGGGAATTCCAAATCGGGGGTATGTGATTCCCATTCGCACCAGCGCGTCATGACCAATCCGGATTGTTTCCACAATGAGATCTGGCGTGAGCGATGCGATGGCATCCTTGAGAGGGGCATGTGTCGTCACATGAATCGCACGAAATTGATCAACCGCCAGCATCATAATGGGGGTTGCCTTATTTGTATAATAAGATAGCATTTCAGTGTGTCCGGGGAAATGATGACCTGCCGCATGGAGTGCTTCTTTGCAAAGAGGTGCAGTGACAATGGCATCAATTTTCCGGTCCTGGCACCACTGGATCGCATGCTTCAAAAACCGGTATGAAGATTCTCCCCCCCAGGCACACATCAATCCAGGTTGCCATTGACGGTTTTCAGCAACAGAGAGATCCACCACAGGAATTCTTTGATCTTCCGGTTGATGCTCCTGATGATCGACAAAATTCAGGGACAGGTTGAGTTTTTGGCAAACCCGTGCCAACACATCCCTGTCGCCAAAAATGACAGGACTCCAATGTTTCAAGGGCCACAATGCTGACAGGGCCTTGAGCATGATTTCAGGGCCAATACCGTTGGGATCGCCCATGGTGAGACCCAGTGTTCTGAATGAAGAATGTTTCATGATTGAATATCCTCGGAAAATTCGATCTTCGGGGAATGATGTTTCTCACGGTCCCTTACAGAAAGTTGAGCATGGATTTGAACAATAAAATCGCGCTGGTTACAGGCGCAGGAACCCGGTTGGGGCAAAGCATTGCCATTTATCTGGCAGAACAGGGCATGCACGTGGCCGTACACTACCACCGCTCGGAAACGGGTGCAAAACAAACCTTGTCTCAGATGAAAGATCCGCAAAACCATCGCATGTTTCAGGCCGACCTATGTCAGGTGAGTGCCATTGAACACATGATGGAACAAATCAGTAACGAGATGGGCGTTGTCTCGGTATTGATCAACAATGCCGCGGATTTTTTCCCGACACCGCTATTTTCTGTCACCGAAGAACAATGGGATCAACTGTTTTCCCTGAACCTCAAAGCACCGTTTTTTGTATCGCAATTAGCGGCTTCAGCCATGAAAAAGCAAGGGTTTGGGAAAATCATCAATATGGTTGATGTTTCAGCAGAGCGTCCCTGGCCTTCCTATCTGCCGTACTGCACCACCAAATCGGGTCTTCATGGCCTGACGAAAGGCCTGGCCAAAGCTCTGGCCCCTGAAATTCAGGTGAATGGTATCGCGCCTGGCACGGTACTGCCCCCGCCTGCGGATTCCGCCATTGATACCCGAATGTCCATTGAACAAAGCCTGCTAAAACGCATCGGCAGTGATCTTGACATCGTTCAGGCCGTGGATTATCTGCTCCATGCGGATTTTGTAACTGGTACCATCATGCCCGTGGATGGAGGACGGCTGGTGTCTTGACAAGGACCAGACAAAAATACTTTACATCAAACGGAACCACAGCCGTTTACTGGGATAGAAATGGAAATTCCTATAGAGTATTGAATTAAGATCTGATGTGTGAGCAGTGGGAACTTGTAGGGAAACTGGAATGAGGAAGTGGAGGCCTTCAAATTAAAAAGGCCTCCGGAAGAATCACTCGTCTTCTTTCAATTTTTCAAGACGGGCTTTAATGATTTTTTCCTGGATAAATGAAGGTGTGATCGCATACTTTTCAAATTCCATGGAATAATTGGATTTTCCAGCACTCATTGAGCGAAGCTGGGTCGCATAACCAAACATCTCTGCCAATGGAACACCTGCCGTGATCACGGTGTCATCATCTTTAATATCGGTTCCATAAATAACACCACGACGTGAACTGAGGTCACCAATAATGTTCCCCTGATATTCAGAGGGTGTTTCGACTTCAACTTTCATGATGGGTTCAAGCAGAACAGCGCCAGCTTTTGCGATCGCTTGTTTCATACCGCCCCTTGACGCTAATTGATATGCCAGATCACTGGAATCTACATCATGGTATTTACCATCTTTCAGAGTCACCTTGATACCAACCACTGGAAATGCCGCTAAGGGACCTTTGTCCATGACATCACGGAATCCTTTTTCGCAGGCACCAATATGCTCTCCCGGAATGGATCCACCGAAAATCGCGTTAACAAACTCAAATCCGGTTTCATGGTCTAACGGCAAAGGTTCAATGGAGCCAGATACTCCAGCGAACTGACCTGAACCACCGCTCTGTTTTTTATGCAGATAGTCGAAATCGGCTGGCCGCGTGATAGCTTCACGATAGTTCACCTGTGGAGCACCGACAATCACATCCACGCCATATTCGCGTTTCATTCGCTCAATGTAGATTTCCAGATGGAGTTCGCCCATTCCATAAATGTGAGTCTCACTGGATTCTTCATCAAATTTGACACGGAATGTTGGATCTTCACGCATAAACCGTCCAAGAGCCTTGCTCATTTTCAGGTGAGCGTCGTTGTCTTTACCCTTAACAGCAAGAGAAATCACAGCGTCAGGAACATGAATGGATTCACAGGAAACACGGATTTCATCACCGCAGAAAGTGTCTCCAGACGCACACTCAACACCCACCATGGCTACAATATCACCAGCTTTGGCTTCATCAATATTTTCCCGATCATTGGCATGCATTCGGACCATGCGTCCAACCCGCAGTTTTTTGCCGGTTCGGGCATTGGTGATCTGTTCGCCTTTTTTCAAGGTGCCCTGATAAACACGGGTGTAGGTCAATTGTCCAAATTGTTCTTCAGTCAGTTTGAAGGCCATGACAACCAATGGTTGGTCCGGATCGCACTGAAGAGCGACAACGCCGCCATCTTTCAGATTGGTAGCTTTGTTAGGTTCAGCTTCAATGGGGCTTGGAAGATATTTGACTACAGCATCCAGCAAGGTTTGAACACCTTTATTTTTGAAGGCGCTACCCATCATCACAGGACACAGTTTAAGGGATTGAACGCCTTTTTTGATGGCGGCATGAATACTGGCTTCGGCAATTTCTTTTTCTTCCAGCAGATCTTCCATCATTTGATCATCAAACATGGAGATGGCTTCCAGCATTTCCGCACGTGCGATCTGAGCGTCATCCAGCAAATCTTCCGGAATGGTTGCAACACGGACTGTTTCGCCTTTTTCACCATCAAAATATATGGCTTTCATGGTGATTAAGTCGACAACTCCGGCATGATCATCTTCCAGACCAATAGGAATTTGAATGGGTACCGCATTTAAACCAAGAATTTCGCGAAGTCCTTTGATTCCTCGTTTGGGATTGGCGCCCATACGGTCCAGTTTGTTGACAAACGCGATCCTGGGAACCCGGTACCGTTTCATTTGACGGTCAACGGTGATGGATTGGGACTGAATTCCGGCAACACCGCATAAAACCAGAATGGCACCATCCAGAACCCGGAGTGAGCGTTCTACTTCAATGGTAAAATCAACGTGTCCGGGAGTGTCAATAATATTGATTTTGGTGTTGTTCCAGGCAACTTGTGTTGCGGCTGAGGTGATGGTGATTCCTTTTTCTTTTTCGAGCTCCATGTGGTCCATTTTTGCACCAGCTCCACCACCACGCACTTCTTCGATTTTGTGGATTTTTCCAGCATAGTACAAAATACGTTCTGTCAGTGTTGTTTTACCACTGTCGATATGTGCTGATATGCCGATATTGCGAAAACGACTGATTTCTTTTCTTGCCTCTTCTCTCATGGTCATCCGGTAAGGAAAATATATTAAGTAGTTAATAAGAACACAGCGGTGGTTTGCAACAATTCAAATGACGCTGCCTCAATGAATTGCCCTAAGGGCGGGAACAAAAAATTTAAGAGGCAAGAGATAATATGCTGTTGTTTAAACCTCAAGCGGAAAAAAAGTCATTTCCCTTGTCATCGGTGATGATAAACGCAGGGAAGTCTTTCACCGTGATCTGGAATATCGCTTCCATACCAAGTTCTTCGAATTCCAGGATCTTGATATCCGTGATACAGTTTTTGCCTAAAACTGCGGCTGGACCACCAATAGAACCCAAATAAAAGCCTCCATATTGTTTACATGCTTCACGAACTACGGCAGTTCGGTTGCCTTTTGCCAGCATGACCAAAGACGCGCCTTCTTTCTGGAAAATAGGCACGTAGGGGTCCATTCGTTGTGCGGTGGTAGGGCCGAACGAACCGGAAGCATAGCCTTCGGGCGTTTTGGCGGGACCTGCGTAGTAAATGATGTGCTGTTTCAGATACTCAGGGAGTCCTTTGCCCTGATCCAAAAGTTCCTTCAGTTTGGCATGGGCAATGTCTCGTGCGACCACGATTTTGCCATTCAGCATGACTCTTGTTTTGATTGGATGCTGGCTCAGAATTTTGCGGACAGCGTCCATGCCTTCATCCAGATTGATGGTGACTACTTTCTGTTCGGCTCTGGTTTTGGAGGCAACAGGGAGAAACTGTGCGGGATTCGTTTCCAGTTTTTCAATGAACAAGCCCTCCCGTGTGATTTTTGCTTTGATATTACGATCAGCGCTACAACTCACTCCCATTGCGACGGGACATGAAGCTCCATGGCGTGGCAGTCGTATAACCCTTACGTCATGACAGAAATATTTTCCGCCGAATTGCGCGCCAATTCCCATTTTCTGGGTAATTTTAAAAATCTTTTCTTCCCACTCCAGATCCCGGAAAGCACGACCATGTTCATTGCCCGTAGTTGGCAGTTTGTCCAGATATCCTGTTGTGGCGAGTTTCAGGGTTTTAAGGGTAGTTTCAGCGGAAGTTCCTCCAATCACAAATGCCAGATGATAGGGGGGGCAAGCGGCGGTTCCCAACGTTTTGAGTTTTTCCATCACAAATTTTTCCAGTGATGCTGGATTTAGCAATGCCTTGGTTTCCTGATACAGATAGGTTTTATTGGCGGAACCCCCACCCTTGGCCATGAACAGAAAATGATATTCCATACCTTGGGTCGCATACAGGTCAATTTGGGCAGGAAGATTGGTTCCTGTATTTTTTTCATCAAACATGTTTTGTGGAGCGACTTGGGAAAAACGCAGATTATCTTCTTGATAAGTCTTATAGATACCATGACTGAGCGCATCGGCATCGTTACCGCCTGTCCAGACCTGTTCACCTTTTTTCCCCATGACAATTGCCGTTCCGGTATCCTGGCAACTTGGAAATACCATTTCCGCGGCAATGATGGCATTTTCGAGCAGGGAAGTTGCCACAAATACATCATTATCCGATGCTTCAGGATCGTTGATGATTGTTTCAAGTTTCTTCAGGTGGGCAGAACGCAGCAGATGAGAAACATCATACATTGCTTTTTCCGCCAGCAGGCTCAAGCCTTCAGGCTGGATCTGCAAAACTATACGGTTTCCTGCCTGAATGATGGAAACATGATCGGTACTGATCTGCTTGTATTCGGTAGCGTCTTTTTCCATTGGTAATGGTTCCTGATAATAAAACGGGCGCATAACTTTCCTTTGATGAAGGTCCTGGGAAATGAGTGATAACAGGTTTCATTTACAAATATGAGACAGATATTCAAGAGGGATCAGAAAATACTATTTCCTTCAAATCTGTGAAATATCTTATTTTTGATGCAATGGACTGGCATAGAAAAAGTCGATTCTGCTGACAAACAGGGTCTTTGTCCATAACCATTACATTCTCAAAAAAAGTGGTGATCAAGGGTTCCAGTCCAAATAATTCCGTCATGAATGTTTCTGTCGTCAATGGGGTGGACTCCCATTTCAGAATGGCTGTCCACAAGGCTTTTTCTTCTGGCAGAAGAAGGTGCGATTCATCAATTTTTGCTGGAATCAACGCTTGTTGCTGGCGACTGATGTTATCTGTCCGCACTACGGCCTCTACTGTTCGTTTGAACGCTTCTTGACTGGAGGCCTGCATCAGCTTGTCCGCAATGATTTTCTGTTCAAGCACAGATTCCGTTTCACCTTTCAGTACAGCTTCAATCACATCATATCTGATTCCGGATTCCTGCATGACAAACTTCATGCGCAACCGCATGAATTGTTGGAGATCGTTCAGGATTTTTGGTAGATCCAGAGTGAGATTCTGTTGTGACTGGAGAAAAGTGAGATGGGCTTCAAACAATTCACGCAGATTGAGACGGAGATTTTTTCCAAGCAAAATCTGAGCGATACCCTGCGCCATTCTACGGAGAGCATAGGGATCAGCAGAACCTGATGGAATCATCCCCAGAGAAAAGGCGGTTCCAAGCATGTCCAGTTTGTCAGCCAGCGCAACAGGCACTGTCTCAGCGTCTTGAGGCAACAAATCTGTGAAATTTCTTGGATAATAATGCTCTTCCAGACCTCGACTGACCACCTCTGTTTCCTGTTTGAGCCGGGCATAGCGATGTCCCATCACCCCCTGAAGGTCAGGAAATTCATACACCAGTTGTGTTTGTAGATCAAACTTGCACAGTTCCGCGATCTTCCGGGTTGATTGTTGTTGAGACTCATTCAATCCCATTTTTTGAGCGATCAGCAAACTGAGTTGGGCAATGCGTTCTGTACGTTGGGCCAGGGTACCTCGTCCCTTGAGGAAAACGACTTTTCGCGATTTTTCCAGAAAATGTTCAAAGGTGTGTTTCTGGTCTTCCAGATAAAAAAAGCGGGCATCACTCAAACGCGCACGCAACACTTTCTCGTTTCCTTTTCTGATCACATCCAGGGCGTGAGCATCACCATTTCGGACGGTGATAAATTTTGAAAGCAAGTCACCCTTTGGGGAAAAAACCGGAAAATAGCGTTGATGGGTTGCCATCGTGGTGACCAGAACTTCAGCCGGAATTTCCAGAAAAGCCGGCTCAAAATGTCCTTCAAGCACTGTGGGCCATTCCACCAGATTGGTCACTTCCTCCACCAGACGTGGATTCAACTTTACAGAAAAGCCCTGCGATTTTTCCAGTTGAGCGATCTGGTCAAGAATGGATTGTCGGCGTTCGTCATAGACTGCTATCACATGATGCTGTCTCAGGACATCCACATAGTTGGACGCATGATTCAGTTTCACAGCTTCAGTGTGTAAAAAACGGTGTCCGCGAGTGAGATTGGCAGCCTGAACCATTTCAATGCCAAATGGAAGAATCTCATCGTTCCATAGCGAGACAAGCCAGCGGACGGGTCTCACATAACGCATTTTGTAGTGTCCCCATCTCATGTTTTTGGGAAAGGAAATACCTGTGACCCATTGTGATGCGGCTTCCTGAATGATGGATTTCACAGTTTTTCCGACAATCTCACGGCGAGCAAACAGATAATCTTTGCCTTGAACCTCACAGATTGAGATCGCATCGGGGGCAACTTCGTTTTTCTGGGCAAATCCCAGTGCTGCTTTGCTCCATGCGCCATCAGGGGTTTTGGAAATATTGGCTGGAGGTCCTTTGACTTCCAGCACCTGGTCTTCCTGTTTTTCTGGCAGACCATCAATCAGTACGGCCAGCCTGCGAGGGGAGGAATAGGTATTAAGCGATGTGAATGTCAGTTTGTTCTGGGTGCAGGTTTGTTCAACCAGCTTTTTCAGTGCGTCAACTGCATCAAGAATCACTCCGGCAGGCATGTCTTCCAGACCGATTTCAATCAGATATGTGTTCATGCGGCCTCCTGTACTTCCAGCGCTTTGATCCATTGTTCAGCGGCGTTTCGGTCCTTCATGAGAGGAAATCCCAATTTTCGACGTTCTTCAAGAAATAGACGGGCAACCTGATGGGCCATGACCCGGACCCGATTGATGTAGGAGGCTCTTTCGGATACGCTGATGGCTCCCATGGCATCCAGTTGATTGAAGGTGTGAGAGCATTTGAGAATATAATCATAGGCGGGAAACACCAGTTGTTGCTGGATCACTCTCAACGCTTCGCCTTCATATTGATCAAACAAAGTGAACAACAGACGCATGTCCGCTATTTCGAAAGTATATTTGGAATGTTCATATTCAGGTTGTTTGAAAATGGCGGCATAGCTCACGCCCTTTGTGTATTCCAGATCAAACACGTTTTCTTTTTCCTGAAGATAAGACGCGAGTCGTTCGAGACCATAAGTCAATTCCACTGATACGGGATTGCATTCCAATCCGCCGACTTGCTGAAAATAAGTATATTGTGTGACTTCCATGCCATCCAGCCATACTTCCCAACCCAGTCCCCAGGCCCCAAGTGTGGGTGATTCCCAGTTGTCTTCCACAAAACGGATGTCATGTTCCAACGGATTGATGCCCAGCGCTACCAGCGATTCCAGATACAATTCCTGGGCATTGTCAGGCATGGGTTTCATGATGACCTGATACTGATGGTGCTGATATAAACGATTGGGGTTTTCACCATAACGGCCGTCTGCCGGTCTTCGAGAAGGTTCCACATAGGCCACATTCCATTCTTCCGGGCCGATAGTGCGCAAAAATGTGGCAGGATTCATGGTACCGGCCCCGGTTTCTACGTCATAGGGATTCATTAACAGACAGCCCCGGTCTGACCAGAACTGATGCAGGGTCATGATGATTTCTTGAAGTGTTCTTTTTTTCATAGCTGTTTCAGACTGAAATGATAGCAAAATTCATGAATAGTTTTTTCCGGGGAAATCCGGCACAGAGCATGTTCCCTATCTGTAAACCACTCATAAATCCAGTCATTATTCAGCTATTTGCGGGAACGGAGGGGTGTTTTTTGCGGTTTAGGAATAAATCATCCCTTGACGAAAGGATTATAACGGACTTCAAAGCCTATCGTGGTTGAAGAGCCATGTCCTGTGACCACATGTGTTTCTTCATCCAGCACATACAATTGATCCTTGATGGAGCGTGCGATTTTTTTAAAATCCCCACCCCATAAATCGGTTCGGCCAATAGATCCCTGAAAAAGAGTGTCACCGGCAATCAACAATTTTAGTCCTTCAAATGAAAAACACATGGAACCGGGAGTATGTCCGGGAGTGTGAAGGCATTTGCCCTGAAACGAAGGAATGTGCAGTTCTTCATCATGTTCCAGCCATTGATCCGGAGCTGGAACCGGTTCATAGGGAATACCAAACAACCGGCATTGCATTTCCAGTTGATCCCACAGGAAAGCGTCTTCTTTATGCAGTGCCAGACTGGAACCTGTGGCTTCTTTCATTTTGCCGGAAGCCAGAAAATGATCCAGATGGGCATGTGTATGCAGAATTCGGATGACGGTCAGATCCAATTCCTTCAGATACGACAAAATCCGGTTTGCGTCGCCACCTGGATCGATAACCATCGCCTGTTTTGACGTTTTATCGCCGATAATGGTGCAATTGCATCCCAACGGGCCTACGGGAAAGCATTTTAATACAATGTTTTGCGGTAATTCCATAATTCCTGCCAATCGTTTCAGCTATTTTTATAGTTCTGATTCTTCAATATCGGCTATCTTCATCAGATGTTTCAGTAATCCTGTTTTCAATGGTGTATTGCTATGAACGGGAACAGATATACGTGCAGCGTTACCAATTTTGGCGTAAATATGGTGGCTTCCATTGATGCGTTTCAGTTCCCATCCTTTTGACTCCAAAAGACGACAAAACAATTTGCCACTAACAGTTTTCAAACCGCAATCTCCATGATCTTATCTTTCTTTGACATGACAATATCTTGAACATCGACAGACAAACATCCTTCAACCGCCTCATAAATATTGTGCAACAACTCATCAAAGGTCTCACCTTGTGTGCTACATCCGGGAATAGACGGCACTTCCGCCCAATATCCGCCTTCTTCTGCTTCATGTATCACTACTTTTAATTTCATAAGCATCCTCCGGGATTGACTACATATCAAACGGTTATGATTTTTTTCGTTTATGGGACTTTTTTTTCTTAGGAACATTCGCCGACTGGATTGGAGCAACCTGTGGAGGTTCATCCGGTAACCATAGTTTTTTACTGAAGATAAGCCATCCTGATCCGATAGTGAGCACAACGCTGATCGCATACGCGGCCAGAATCGTTGTATCAAACAATTCAAAATACTGATTGTCTGTTCTCAGAGAAGTCAGTGATGAACGCAACAGGGAATATGAAACCAAATAAATTGCGGCCAGCATGCCCGGTCTGAAATTTTTGAGTCGTAACCGCCATAACAGGAAAAAAATTACAAAATTCCCCAGGGATTCATACAGCATGGTTGGATGAACGGCCTGCCCCTGGGCATAACGGCCAATCACTGAATTAGGTGGAAAAACAATTCCTGTCCAGAAATCAGTCACGGGACCACCGGCTTCGCCATTGGTGAAATTTCCCCAGCGTCCAATCGCCTGACCAAGAATGATACACAACGCGCCGATATCCAGCATTTCCATAAATCGTAGACGCTTGATCTGGCAATACCAATACAACGAAAGTATTCCGCCCAGAATGCCGCCATGAATGGCCAGACCACCATGCCAGATCGCAAAAACCTCCCACCAGGGAAGATAGGCGTAATGATTGCTCCACTCAAAAATCACCTCATATATCCGTCCGCCAAAAAGGCCACCCAGAAAAATCAGCAAGGTGCAATTCATAACCTCATCTTCATCCAGCGGCAAATGCCTGCGGAGGGCTTCGGACAGAACAATTTTATACCCAATCAGGATAGAGATCGCATAAAACAGTCCATAAAAACGGGGCTGGAGTGTGAAATTCAGCCAGGGGATTTCCAGAGTGAAAATATAGGGATGCATGAGTTATTTACTTTCCTGAGAGGACTCATTTCTGGGAGTGAATAATTGACCGCCCAAGGCGGATTTTTGTGCTGAAAAATGGGCTTTCAGGCCATCCATCGCATAATTAAGCATGATGTTGAATTGTTCAGGTGTGAAGGGTGCCCGCTCTGCTGTTCCCTGAACTTCAATCAGTTTTCCATTTTTCAGCATGACCACGTTCATATCCACATCAGCTTGACTGTCCTCATCATATTTGAGGTCCAGCATGGGACGTCCTCCGACGATACCAACACTGATTGCCGCAAGGAATTGATTGACGGGGAACCGTCGGATTTTGCCTGCTTCATAGAGCTTTCTCAAGGCGAGGATCATGGCGACAAACCCGCCTGTAATCGATGCGGTACGGGTTCCACCATCGGCTTGAATGACATCGCAGTCAATCCAGATGGTCCGATCCCCCAGAAGTGGGAGATCCACCACGGAACGCAGGGAACGACCGATCAGACGCTGGATTTCCTGGCTTCTGCCATCCAGTTTTCCCTGTGAGATATCACGGTTTTTTCTTGGTGAGGTTGAACCGGGGAGCATGCCATATTCGCAGGTCAACCATCCTGAATGAGTGCCTTTCATGAATCGGGGAACCGAATCTTCAACCGACGCGGTACAAATGACTTTGGTGTTGCCTGTCTCCACCAGAACCGAGCCAGCCGCATGCATGGTGAAGTCCGTCGTGATTTTGATAGGCCTTGGTTCATGATCCTTCCTGTTATCGGTACGAACGGTCATGTCGGCCATGATTTTTTTTAAATCCTCATTATCCGCTAAACTTGTTTTCAATGTTCCCATAATTCCTTTTATGGATGAATAATTATTTTTTATGATCGCCAACGGTGCTTCACCGTTCCAGATCAATAAAATATTGAATGACCTTTTCTGATGGCTCAATCGCAAGTAAATCAGTGACAATTTCGGCAGAAGAGGCCAGTTTGGCTATTTCTGCCAGTAAGGTCAAATGAATTTCCGGATTACTGAACGGGCTGAGCAGGAGAAAAACCAGATGACATGGACTGTCCGATTCGCCAGGCCACAAAACACCTGCCGGAATCTGTGCAATCATACAGATTGGTTCAATCAATCCCCGGCACATCACATGCGGAACCGCAACACCATTGCTGAGGATCGTTGGAAAGGTCTGTTCACGATCCAGAATCTCTTTGAGAATAGCTTGTGCTGAAAGTATTGTTTCTCCAGATGAAAGAGTGGCAAGCATCCGGGTTAGAATGAATTCAGCCGAGCCTTCATGGAACCGTAAAATATGTTCCGGATGCAGAAAGAAGGGCAAATGATGCGCCCATTGCTTGAACAACAGAACATCACTTGAAGCTTCCAGATCCGGTCGGGAAGGTTCCAGGATGATCTCTGTGTCTCGCCTTACCAACAAGGGAATGGCTTCGTTGCGGATGTTTTTCAAAGCTCCGGGCAAGGTGCTATGCACAATGACGGCTTCACGATTTTTGAGGGCGTATCCCAGTTGTGAGGGTTTAGGCAGATTGCCCCATACGATCTTCCCCACACTTTCATTTTTTCCACTATCCGGTTCTTCATACAGTGATGTCCAGCGGAAAACATGATCTTTGCCGACCATTTCTGCCCAACGTTGACAAATCAATTGATTGAGATGACGATTGTCTGTCAGGGCCATCACGTTTCCAATGGTTGGAATCCACTCCGCTGGAATAGATTCGATGGACAGAGCATTGGCACTGTATGCCAGGAAACCTTCACGCTGTGCTTCAAGAATCGCATCCTGATTCAAATCAACCAGCAAACAGACATTTTGGGTGGTCTTGGTGATGAAATTGGCAATATTTCGGGCAAATGGATGAGCTCCAACAATGATCCAACCGTTTTTGGTCAAAGCTTTCACTTTGAGAAACCGGGCAACCGCGCCTGCGGTCAAGCCCTGGATAATCACACTGACACCAATAATACTAAACGTGAAGGATTGCAAAAAGGAGGCATGTTCCAGTCCCGTTTCTTTTAGCCGTAACGCAAACAACGAGGCCATGGAGCCAGCGACAATGCCTCTGGGGGACAACCAGGACAGAAACAAACGATCTCTGATGGAAAGGCTGGTGTTGAAGGTGCAGAAAACAATGCTGAGTGGACGGATTACCAAAAGCACTACCGCAATCAAAATCAATCCTCGCCATCCCAGCGCGGTAAAATCCTCAAGATGCAGTGTTGCCGAGAGTAAAATAAACAGCAGGGCAATGAACAATTCTGTCAATTCCGATTTGAACTGCTGGATATTTTTCAGGTGAGGCGGTTTATCCCATCCGAGGATAAATCCTGTGACAACCACGGTTAAAATTCCGGCTTCATGCACCATCAGATCGGACATGCCAAACAAAAACAACGCCATCGATAACACAAAGATGTTGGCATATTCACGCGGAATCCAGTCTTTTTTGAGAACAGTTATCAGCACTCCGCCCCCCAGTAAACCAATGCCGATACCAACCAGCAATCTTAAGCCAAACTGCTGAAACGGTAGCATTTCCGCATTGGAGGTACGATTGAACCACTCAAAACATAAAATGGCGATAAATACCCCAATCGGATCAATCAACACTCCTTCCCAATGTAGAATGTGGTGAAGTTTTTCCTTAATGCCAATCCGGTTGAGTAACGGGACAATCACGGTGGGGCCTGTCACAATGATCAAACTGCCAGCCAGCATGGAAAATGACATGGAATAACCGAACAGATAATACACGGTCATTGCCGTTCCAAACCAGGTGATCAGCACTCCGATGCTCAACAAACGCCAGATCACCGTCGAAGCTTTACGGATTCCATCAAGACTGAGAGACAAGCCACCTTCAAACAGAATGATTGCCACCCCGAGAGACACGATCATCTTCAAACCTGATTCCAAGGCTTCAGGATCAATGAGTCCAGCACCTTCAGGTCCCAGCAGAATGCCACCAATCAGCAATGGTACAATCGACGGTATCCGCAGATGTTTTGCGATAATCATCAGCGACACACCTGTGACCATTGAAATCACCAGTGTCGAGATGCGAAGATAGGACAAATCCATGGGAAAAGGCTCTTGTGAGATTATGGAGTGTTGATTACTTCCATTTCCGGTGTGACCTCAAAATGAAACATTCGGGGATCAATGGGTTGATTATAGGCCATTTCCAGAAATTCGATAATCCGGTAGTTTCCCTGATTATCCAGCAAAGCGACCGCTTTGATATCATAACTGGAAGAGTCGACCAGCAGTTGAAGAAGTTCCAGATTGGCTTCTGCCTGTTTGGGTTTCAATTCGACAATCAATCCCTTTGATTCAGCAGAAAACAGTTTTTTTGAAATGTTTTGTGCGGAAAAATCGTGTTGTAAATGGCCCTTTCCCAGCAAAAAAGCCAAGGCTGTTCCCTGAGTGACCTGGTCAAGTTGACGGATTGTGACATTTTCCAGTAAGGGATCAAATAACCACACGGTTGTTCCGTCCGTGACCAGCAACTGTTCATTGGGTTTGGCATAGTTCCACCGCATTTTGCCTACCCGTTGATAGGCTACAGTTCCCTCTGCCTTTTTGGGAGATGTTTCTGAACTGGAAAAGTAGTTGGTCTGGGTGAATTTTCCATGAAAGCTTTCGAGGCTTTGGTAACGCTGCTGAATGGCCTCAATGAGTCCTTCCTTCATCGGTGTTCCGGCATATACGGCAATCGGCCACAACAAACAAATGACTACCCGGAAAATTTGTGATTTCATGACAATTACCCTCGCTTGACTAAATGACGGAGAACTTTAACAAAACTATCCAAATGATTGTCCAGTTTATACAGGCTGTAAAGCCCGAAACAGAAAATGGCAGATGGAGGAATCCAGAGAATCTGGGGTGTGATTTTCTGACCACGGGTGATTTCTTTGGCTCCCATCCACAGGATATAATATACCAGCACCAGAATCAAAGCCCGCAGGTAGGCTCCGGAGCGTCCTCGTCTTGGATCCGCAACGCCAAGGGAAATGGCCCCCATCGCAAACGCCAGACAGGCCCAGGGGGTAGTGAGTCTGAGCATGAGTTCAATTTTTGATATTCGTGAAGGCATTTCCATGAGGTCCCTTGTTGACACACCCCAGATATGGCCACCTTTTTCGGCGGAAACGATGGTTGGAAGTTTAAAGGCATAATCCAGAGACTGAAACGCAATGGTTCGATAATCTCCTGTTTCCGGGTCACTGGAATAAACCATTCCATCAAACAGTCTCAGCACAATATCCTGCTGTTCTTCCCTGAAATCAATCACCCCACGGTCTGCCATCACCACCATGGATTCCGGTTTCAGTTCCTGATCAGTGATAAAAACCCCTTTCAATTCCCCTTTTTCATCTTTTCCCTGAACATACAGTACCTGATTATTGAAATCATAATTCAGCACTTTAGGCACAATGTTCTTGGATGTATGTGATTTCAGAACCTTGATCTTTTCCTCTTCAAACGCGGCAAACCCCGCTGGTTGCAACCAGATGGTCATGACATAGTTGCCAGCGGTAGCGAAGAAACCAAACACAACAATGGCGGACCCAATTTTCCAGAAACTCATTCCAGCGGCCCGCATGGCCGTGATTTCAAGCTCGGTGGAGAGGCGAACCATCAGAATGAATGCGGAAATGATCATTGCCAGTGGAAAAGTCACCGCCAGGAATTGGGGCATGCGGTAGATCAGCATCAGCAGTACACTGAAAACATTAACCCCTTTGGTGACAATGAGGTTGATCAGACGATATACCGTGTCCATGGACAGCACAAAAGTCAGCACCAGCAGACTCATGACATACGGCGCAAACAACTGGGCAAACAGGGAACGGAATACTATCATTGGCCACTACAATCGAATACGGTTTCGGATATCCCAGGCAACTTTCATGGCCTGTAAACCGTCAAGGGCAGATACTTTGGGAGGAACTTTATGCCTGAGCGCATACAGAAAACTCTGAATTTCTGTCATGAGCGCATCCCCTTTTTCCAGTTGGAAAGTTTCCGGTTTCAGATCTTCCGGTTTCAGATTTTCAGAAGGCGTGACTTGAAGTTTCCTGGCTTGTCCTGTTCCATAATCCAGCGACAGATATAAACCTTTCTGAAAAATCCGCATCTTTCTTTCGGCTTTGTCAGAAACACGGCTGGCTGTCAACACCGCCAGACATCCGCCCGGAAATTTCAAACGGGCATTTGCCAGATCGACACTGTTGGTCAAAATTGAAACTCCCGTGGCTTCCACATCACAGGGATATTCGCCAACCATTGCCAGCACGAGATCAATATCATGGATCATCACATCCAGAATGACATCCACATCCGTACTCCGTTTGGGAAAGGGGGAGATGCGGATGTTTTCAATGAATTGAGGATGTTGGACGTGCTGTTGAAATTCGGTAAACACGACATTGAAACGCTCCAGATGCCCGATCTGGAGACACAATTTGCTGGTGTTCGCCAGATCGTACAGGGCGTGAGCTTCATCCAGTGTCGCTGTGAACGGTTTTTCCAGTAATACATGAATCCCTCGTTCCAGAAAATCTTTGGCCACGGAATAATGTGCGACCGTAGGAACTACAATGCTCACCGCATCCACCTGATCCAGCAGCATTTTGTAATCTGAAAACCAGGGAACTGACAGTTCCTCACCAATTTCTTTGGCCCGGTCAGGATTTGCATCCACGACACCCACCAGTTCACAATCAGGAAGTTGCTTATATTTCTGGGCATGAAATCGTCCAAGGTATCCCACCCCCACAACACCCACTTTTAAAATTTTATCCATAGTCCTACCATTACTTATGAATTTCCTCATGCCCTTCAATGATTTTCTGAACCACAGAGGGATCGGCCAAGGTTGAAATATCGCCAAGACTTTCAGATTCGCCCGCTGCGATTTTTCTGAGAATCCGGCGCATGATTTTTCCACTGCGTGTTTTAGGCAGACCTGGAACAAACTGAATGACATCGACTGTTGCAATGGGGCCGATTTCATGGCGAACCAGAGCCACCAGTTCCTTCTCCAGTTCCTGTGATGGATGATGTCCGGTATTGAGGATCACAAACGCGTAAATTCCCTGACCTTTCAGCTCATGAGGAATTCCCACCACAGCCGCTTCTGCCACGTATTCATGAAGCACCAGGGCCGATTCAATCTCCGCTGTTCCGAGACGGTGTCCGGAAACATTGATGACATCATCCACCCTGCCAGTGATCCAGTAATAACCGTCTTCATCCCTGCGGCATCCATCTCCTGTAAAATAATATCCCGGATATTGGACAAAATAGGTGTTGTAAAAACGTTCTGAATCGCCATAAACTCCCCGCATTTGACCGGGCCAGGAGGCTTTGATACACAAATTTCCAGTTCCGGCACCTTCGATTTCCTTGCCGTTGTCATCCACCAGCACAGGCTGAATCCCAAAAAAAGGCAGGGTTGCTGAACCAGGTTTGGTTGTGGTGGCACCCGGCAACGGAGTGATGAGAATTCCACCTGTTTCTGTCTGCCACCAGGTATCCACAATCGGACATTTCTGTTTTCCAACCACGTTGTGGTACCACATCCAGGCTTCAGGATTGATGGGTTCCCCCACAGTTCCCAGCAATTTGAGCGAACTCAGATTCCGCTTCTCGACGTGACGGTTTCCTTCTTTGGCAATTGCCCGGATGGCAGTCGGAGCTGTATAAAAAATATTGACCTGGTGTTTATCAATAATGTCCCAGAAACGGCCCCAGTCCGGAAAATTCGGAATGCCTTCATACATGAGTGTGGTGGCACCATTCAGCAACGGCCCATATAAAATGTAGCTGTGTCCGGTGATCCAGCCAATGTCAGCCGTGCACCAGTAAGTATCGCCGTCATGATAGTCAAACACATATTGATGCGTGAGCGATGCATAGACCAGATAGCCGCCGGTGGTGTGCATCACCCCTTTGGGTTTACCCGTAGAACCGGAGGTATAGAGAATGAACAGTGGGTCTTCAGCATCCATTTCTTCTGGAGGACAAATGTATTTGATGTCTTTCGATGACATTTCTGTATGCCACCAACGATCTCTTGGCGTAGTGATGCTGACATGGGTTCCTGAATGTTTCACAATAATGCAGTGTTGCACATCGGTGTTTTCCAGAGCATCATCGCAAAACTGTTTGAGGGGAACCACATTCCCACCACGAAGTCCACCATCAGCGGTAATGACCATTTTGGGCTGACAATCCAGAATTCTGTTATGCAATGATTCCGCACTGAAGCCTCCAAAAACCACAGAATGAATCGCGCCAATACGGGCACAGGCCAGAACCGCGATTGCCAGTTCGGGAATCATTGGCATATACAGCACTACTCGATCGCCTTTTTTGATTCCAAACTTTTTCATCACATTGGCAAACTGGCAAACTTCACGGTGCAATTGCAGATAGGTGTAGGTGCGGGATACATGCGGGTCATCGCCTTCCCAGATCAGGGCCGCCTGGTTTTTTCTGGGGGTGGTCAAATGTCGGTCAAGGCAGTTCCACGAAGCATTGAGTTTTCCCTCAAGAAACCATTTCACTTCGGCTTTATGATAATCACATGCAGATACCTTTTTCCAGGGTTGGAACCAGTCAATTCGTTTGGATTGTTCAGCCCAGAATTTATCCGGTTCAGTCAAAGATTGTTGATACCATTGCTTGTAGGTTTCCTCATTGATCAGGGCGTTTTCTCGAAATTTTTCACCCGGTTCAAATACTTCGGACTGACTCATGGTTTCCTCTAAATTGAATTATTAACTCATTGGTGATCACGCCAAGTGGTATCACTTTATAAACAGGTTTTTGTTTATGGTAAAAAAGGAATGACCTGATTACCCAGGATCATACTGTAATGTTTGCTATTCCCTGTAATCAATTTCAATCCGTAATGTTTAGCGGTTGATGCGATCAGTGCGTCAGCCATTTCCATTGAAGGGCTCAAACAGAATTGTTCCACCCATATGCATGCCTGTTGTGAAATAGACTCTGTGATATGGATGACTTCTACTTCCCACTGGTTTAAAGCTTTTTTAAACCAGTGTAATTCCTGTTTGTTTCTCATACCACGCATTAGTTCCATCCATGTAACAGCAGATATTTGAAAACCTGGGCTCTCATGAATCAATCTCACAGCATTCGGATTTCCTTTGGATACCCAAATCAATACATCACTGTCCACTATCATGCAAATCGGCCTTTTCGTAGTTGTCGAATGTAAGCAGTTGGATCTTCCATATCCTTACGATCGTTCCACATGCCGATAAATCCGTTATCCTCATTTCCAACAACTTCTGAAAATAGCGGTGTCATTTTGATTTGTTTTCCTTGGAGTTCTAAAATCACCTCATCTCCACGATCTAAAGCATCAAGAATGCTTTGTGGTCGGGTTTGCAAATCATTGGCTGTCGCATGCATAGGGACTCCTTACATCAAATTTACATCCAGATGAAAACATATACTGTTCTTCTGAGATAGACAAAGGTTCAGTTGGATAAACCTTCAAGCTCCTGAATCTGTTGTTTGAGTGCGTCAATGGTTCTTTGAGAAGTTTCTACCTTTTCCCTGAGTTCTTCAACAACCTGTGCCGGAGCTTTTTGTAAAAAGCCCTCATTTTCGAGTTTTTTCTGATTTTTGCTCACAAAATCTTCTTCCTTTTTCAGATTTCGTTGCAACGATTCAATTTCCTGACGCCAGTCAATCGCTGACGCGTCAATGTGCGCCACGCTTTCTTCAAAGTAGGAGCTCAGCGTGTCTTTGGCGGTTTCAGGCTGTTGACGAACCAGTTCCAGTTGTTCAAGCCGTGCCAGACGCTTGATCAATTCCCGGTGTTCCTCAAAAACAATAAAATGTTTTTCAGACTCAATTCGAGCGTTGATTTTCTGATTCAGTCCGATTTTTGCCTTGTCTCGTAACGCTCTGATCTGGGTGATGGCTTCCTTGACCACAGATATTTTAGCGTCACTTTCAGGATAATGATGCTCAGGACGGATTCCCGGCCAGTAACTGGTGATCAGCATGGATTCAGGCTGAAAATGCTCCCATAGAACCTCTGTCACAAACGGCATGTAAGGATGAATCAGTTTCAGCATCGTGGTGAAGGCATATGCCAGAACCTGATCATCTTCAGGAGTTCGTTCAGGTTTTTTATCCATTTCCAGATACCAGTCACAAAAATCACCCCAGAAAAAATTCCGGATTGTTTCGCCGACATCAGAAATACGAAAGCTTTCCATACTGCTTTGAACAGACGCGATCAGACCATTCAGACGATGCAACAGCCATTGTGCCATCAGATTATTGACCTGTGCGGGCGGAGTCATGGGCGTGTTGTCACCAATGGTCATCAAAATATAACGTCCCGCATTCCAGATTTTATTCACAAATCTGCGGCAGCTTTCGAGTTTTTCAGGATAAAGACGCAAATCCATTCCGGGGCCAGTGCCCATGATCAGTGAAAAACGCAGGGCATCGGTGCCATAGTCGCGGATACTTTCCAAGGGATCAATACAGGTTTCAGGCCGGGATTTGGACATTTTTTTCCCATCCCTGGTTCTGACCATTCCATGCAGATAAACCGTTTCAAAGGGAATTTGCCCGGTCATGTAGGTTGTCATCAGAATCATGCGTGCGACCCAGAAAAACAGGATATCATAACCTGTTTCCATCACCTGTGTGGAATGAAATTTTTGAAAATCCGGACTGCGCTTCAGCAACTCTTCAAACGAAATTGAAAAATCACCCGCCAGTTCAGGATCAATCAGGGTGCTCCAGGTCCACAACGCCGATGAAAACCACGTATCCAACGTATCAGGATCCTGTGTCCATCCATCTTCCGCGGGAGGTTGGAGACCAACATACAAGTCCTTGCCGCGATACCAGACAGGTACTCGATGGCCCCACCAGATTTGACGGGAAATGCACCAGTCTCTCAAATTTTCAACCCAATGAAAATAAGTCGCGTTGAATCGATCCGGCACAATTTTAACATCATTGGAACGGACAACATCAATCAGCACTTCTTTCAAACTGAGTTGCTTACCTTTCCAGGAAACAACCGGCTTGTTCACATCAATAAACCACTGTTCTTTGGGCAACGGTTCAATGGGTTGTTTGGTCCTGTAGCAAATGGAAAGAGCCTGTTGATAGGATTCTTTCTTTACCATCAAACCACTTTCTTCCAGATCCTGAACAAAAGCGTCACGACAAGCCCGAACCGTCATGCCTTGATAGCAACCAACCACAGGGAGCATCTTTCCATCTTCTCCAATGATCTGTAGCACTTCCAGACCATGCCGCTGAGACATTTCATAATCCACCTGACTATGGGCCGGTGTTACACCGATCACACCAGAACCAAATGTGGGGTCCACCTGAGGATCCGCAAAAACCTTGACGTTAATTTTTTGTCCTTTGGGCCATGTCACTTCTACCATTTTACCCACATAATCCCGATAACGCTCATCGTCAGGATGAACCGCTATCCCGGTATCACCAAGTTTGGTTTCCGGGCGGCTTGTTGCTACTTCAAACGGACCGTATTTCATGTAATACAAGGTGGACTGCACTTCCTGATGCTCGATTTCATCATCAGAAATGGTAGTCTGTAGAATGGAATCCCAATTGACAATCCGATATCCCCGATAAATCAAGCCATTGTCATACATTTTTTTGAAAGTGTCATTCACACACCGATTGAGCTGAGGGTCCATGGTGTAACGCTCTCGAGACCAGTCACAACTGGCTCCCATGGCACGAATCTGGTTGCGAATCGTTCCCCGTGAGTTTTCCACATATTTCATGATTCGGTTCAGGACTTCTTCTCGTCCTAAAGTTTTTCTAGGATCAGCGATATGCTCTTCATCCTTGATTTTTTGGAGGACTACGTTTTCTGTTGCGATTGCGGCATGGTCGGTGCCAGGCAGCCAAAGCGCTTCATCGCCCAGCATTCTGTGCCAGCGTGTTAAAATATCTTCGAGAGCCAGCATGACAGCATGGCCGACATGGAGTTGCCCGGTTGCGTTGGGAGGAGGCATTGAAATTACAAACGGTTTCTTGTCGGAATTGGCGTTGGCCTGAAAAGTCCCGTTGTTTTCCCATTTTTCATAAATGTTTTTTTCAAAAGACTGAGGATCATAAGCTTTATCAATCGGATTTTTCATGATGTGACAGTGGTAAAAATTGGGAGAGATGGATGGTAAATCCTGTTTTCAAAAGGAAAAGTGCAATCCTGGAGATCCTAGAGCAGATGTTCCAGTCCATAGACCAGTTCTTTGAGGACCTGAACTTTTTTACAGGCCAGACACACACCTTGCATGAAAGAACTGCGGTGCAGAGAATCGTGGCGGATGGTCAGAATTTCATTGTTTCCACCAAAAATCACTTCCTGATGCGCCACAAGTCCCGGTAGTCGGACGGAGTGAATTGGAACCCCCTGGGCGTTGGCACCACGTGCGCCAGCAAGGAGTTCTTTTTCTTCCAGTTTTTGAGGCATTCGGCTGCGGTTTTCCGCAATCATGGCGGCGGTTTTGACTGCTGTTCCAGAAGGTGCATCCGCTTTTCGGTTATGATGCAATTCAATGATTTCAGCTTCAGGAAAATAGCGTGATGCTTCTTTGGCAAATTTCATCATCAACACCGCACCAATCGCGAAATTAGGTGCAATGAGGCCGCCCAACTTTTTTTGCTCTGCTAAATGTTGCAGTTCCTGAACCTGCTCCGGCAAAAGTCCACTGGTTCCAATCACAGGGCACGCACCGGATTCAATGATTTTCCTGGTGTTATGGAAGGCGACTGATGCTGTGGTGAAATCAACCACAACCTGTGCCCTGGAACTGGCAATTACCGCGGAAAGATCATCACCCAGATCTGTTTGCCCAACCAATTCAAGGTCAGGATCCTGCTGAATTGCCTGAACAGCTTCCTGCCCCATTTTTCCTTTTGCCCCATTGACCAACACACGAATCATAACGGCCTCTCAAGATCTGATCAAAAATAAAGACGATAAAAAATTTGTTCGAAGAAGTAAATGCAAGCCTGTCAAAAGACAAGTACAAACATGGTTCATCCCAAGATGTGAACTACCACTTCTCTTGTACTTCCATGGTCACGGTGTTCCCAAAGATAGATCCCTTGCCAGATTCCCATATTCAACCGTCCTTGTGTGACCGGAATCTGTTCTGAGGTATGTGTTAATGCGGACCTGATATGAGCAGGCATATCGTCTTGTCCTTCGGTTGTATGTCTGAATCCCTGTTCATGCGGTTTGATCATACGCGACATGAAAAACTCCAGATCTCTAAGCACATCCGGGTCAGCATTTTCCTGAATCAGCAAACTTGCGGAGGTGTGCTTGATAAAGAGACAGCAGAGCCCTGTACCAATGCCGGATTCCTTAACAAGGTTCTGAATTTCATGTGTAATATTGATAAACTGTTTGCCCTTTGTCAAAAATTTCAAGGTCTTCTGATATGGCATAACATGATCCTGATTCATGGTGAAAAAATTGAAATGTTATGTGTCATTGTCTGTTTGATCAAGAAGCTTGTGAACCAGATCCAGATTCAGGGAAACATACATGGTTGATGTTTGGGAACAACTGACCGTTCCAGGTTGGGATCCTTTAATTTTTCGTACATATTTTCGCTGAGTATAAACAACTTCAATTTTTTCATTTTGACGGATTTTTGAATAATATGCGGCAAGATGTACTGCGTCTTCCAATGTTTTGGGCGGAAGTGGTGATTTGGGATATTTGACCACGACATGCGCTCCTGGTGATTGCTGGGCATGAAACCACCAGTCATTGCCGTTTGCCATATGAAAAGTGACCTGCTCATTTTGTCTGGCATTACGACCGATGATGATCATCAAACCATCTCGACTGATACGCTGTACCGGCCCCTGCTGTACAAATTGCTGATTACTCTGTTTCATTGACTTTTTAGCGGTAGTCGAGATAAACGCGGGCAATTGTGTTTTCCAAAGCTCCATCTGGTCAAATGTTCTCACAGTCTCCATTTGTTGTTCAGCAAGATCCAACTCCTCCAGTTCGGTCATGGATTGAATCATTCGTTCTTCAACCATGGGAATTGCCTTTTTGAGTTTGGCGGCTTTTTTAAACAACCGATCCATGTTTTCCCGTGGAGAAATTTTCTCATCCAACGGGATTGAAACAGGCGTAAGATGTTCATCAAAATAATCCACGACCCTCACAGAAGACTGTCCCCGAATAATCGTATTCATGGAACTTTTGAGCAATTCACCCCATTTTTGAAAAAGGGCATGCTGCTGGCACTGCTTCAGGTCCATTTCCTGTTTGGATAACCTGCGACCAATTTTTTTTTTGAGATGTTTGAAATGCTGATGATAGAAGGCTTGATCAAGCTGGCAAGAATGTGCTTGTTCAAGATTTAAAAAATACTGATCATTTTTCAGGTCATCCATATTTTTGGGATTGAGCAAAAACGGAGAAAACCACTTTTCTGGCAGAATATAAGACATGCCCTGTGAAAGTTTTCTTCCTGCCTGGTTGGGATTGTTCATGGCCATCAGCAATGTGTTGTTTTCATCCAATAACAACAGGTTGCTGGCAGATCCGTTATCTTCCCAAATTAAAAAATATGATGGCCCTTGAGGGTGATTCAGACAAAACTGGATCACCTGGGGATGAATCAACACCATATTCTCAAAGGAATACCCATTAATTCTGTGTCTCAGCCATAAACAAAAAAGTGGTGGATTAGGCGGATTGCGGAAATGACGTTCTGTTTGATATATTCTGGGAATATGAGAATTAATAGAAAATATCCAGGACTGACGAGCATGATGAAACACCTCAACGACCACCGTATCGGCAAATGGCTGGTTTATTTTTTGGATATGTGTGCCAATCAAGGGCATCATCCAGACAGGAATTGTACTCGACATACTTTTATAAACCTCATTTCAATAATTGTGATGCATACCGGTTATCAGTGGCTGATTATTATCGTATCAAGCCTGGTTTTAAGTCAACTGGCTTCTTGTGGTCGTTTTGCAGAACCAGAGCATGAAACAGACCCTGGTTTTTTATTCAAGGATTCAGGTTTGATAGAGTGTTTCAAATTGTTGGAATCTGATAATATTTACCGGATCACCGAGATGACCTGTTCCGATCAACAAATTGGAGATCTCACTGGTATTGATGGATTGATTAATCTGCGGAAGCTGGATCTTTCACAAAATGCCATCACCGATATTACTCCCCTGCAAAATTTGAAAAATCTGGACAACATCAACCTTTCCGGAAATCAAATACAGGATATTACGCCCCTGTCTCAATTGACATTATTAACCAAATTGAACCTGTCTCAAAATCAAATTAATTCCGGTGAGGCTTTGGCCGCTTTGACTGCGCTGGAAGAACTCCTTTTGTCTCAAAACAACCTATCCAGCATAATCCATCTTAAAACTCTGACCAAGCTCACAAAAATCGCGCTTGCTGATAATCAAATCACAAATATTCAAGACCTGACCTCGTTGATTCATCTTCAGGAAATTGACCTGTCAGGCAATACGTTACAGGATACTTCACTATTATCCAGTTTGCCGGACCTGAAAGTGCTATATTTGAGCAATGCCAATATTCATGATTTAACGACGTTAGTCGAACTCACGCAACTTCAATCTCTGGTTCTCGCCAACAATAATATTGAAGATATTTCTGCCATTCAGCAGTTTTCCGCATTAACCGGGTTGGACCTTTCAGGGAACAAAATAAATATGATCAGCCCGTTGAAAACTTTGTCGAACTTAAAAATTCTGTCTTTATCCAGTAATCTTCTGACGGACCCTGAACCTTTAAAAACCATGATTAATCTGACATTTCTTTTTCTGGATGAGAATCCATCATTATCATGTGCCGGATTAACCACTCTCCTGAATACGATGAAAAACACACTCATCAGCCCAGATTCGCCAATTCCCAGTGAAAACTGCATTAATCCCTGACACAATATGGCTGTTTACCGTTTCTTAGCAATATTCTATTTTATATTTATTTCAGAAATTCCTGGTTTTGCGGCTGATTTTTCAAGCCCTATCATTATCCCTCACTACCATATTATCGAAAAAATCCGGACAGGCATGTATGGGCTTCAATTCGAGGAGCATAAACAAGAAATTCAATATTTGATTGATCAGGTTGAAGAACCCGTCAAAACAACGTATCAAGCCATATTCAATTACATGGAACTTACGGCCCATTTTCCCAATAACTATGAATCATACCTTGTCCGGTTTGAACAGAGTTCAGACCAAGCCCTGAAATTGCTCATGTCAGATGACAAAAAACAACAGAAACCATTCTGGTCTGTGTTTCAGGGAATTGTGTTTGCCATGAAAGCCGGGGTCGCTTTGGGAATACGAAAATCATACTGGGATGCCTACCAATATGGTGTGGAAGGCGTCGATCTTTTTGACCAACTCAGGGAAGATTATCCAGAATTTTATGATGCCGCACTGAGTTCCGGGATCTTGAAAGTCCTGGTATCCCAAGCCCCCTGGATTGTTCAAAAATTAGCAACATGGTTTGTCCCGACAGGCACGTTGGAGGACGGTTTGTCTGATTTGAATTTGGTCATTCAGCAGGGAAACTATGCCCGTGAAGAATCACGGTTATTTCATGGTTATCTGATGTGGGCCAGAATGCCTGTCTCTGTAAGAAGAAAACTGATTCCACAACTTATCCCACTGTTAAAGCAATACCCTGACAATATTCAACTCTATTTCCTCATCGCTCTTGGATATGAAAAAACAGGGCAATACCGACAGTCCATGAATTATGCAACACAGGGACTTGAAAGAATGAAAATAACTCAGAGTGTTTTCGTCAACCATTATCGGGATGCGTTAAACGGGATGTTGTTATTCGTTTTTTTTAGAAACCAGGTTCGTTTAATCAATCATCCAGGTCAGTGGCAAACTCTGGAAGAACAAACCCAAGCCATGAATGATGCTTCAGGTGTTTCAGCGGCATTTCATATTTACTCGATCATGAAACAGAATCGCTGTGTGGATTGTCAGAAAATGGCGGTGGATTTGATGGATAAAATTAAAGATGAATCATTGAGTGTGCCTTTTTTTATTGCACCGTTACGGTTGTCTTTGGCACAGCAACTCAAACAGGTGATAGAAGATATGATTGATGAGATGAAAAAAGGCGGGATGAAATAAGTGCGTGTTTGTTGCACGCACTTAGACAGAATTACGGCTTGGTATAACTCATAGAAGAGGCGGCATCAGCAAACGCATGCCCACCAGTCAACAGAGGCCCAAGTGCAACAGACAGTGCACCAATGAATCCGCCAGCACCGTAGGTTCCTACGCCAAAGGTAACTTCCAATCCGCTGAAAAACGCATCCATTGTTCCACAGGTCAGGGCATTACGGGTTGAACCGCCTTTTCCTCCTGAGACAACAGCAAGATCCGCGTCACTCAAATCACCTGTAATATTCGGATTAGCCGGCAACACCAGATGAATGTGGTTTTCTGTATTGGCATGGACACAGATATTCCCTTGAGGTTCAACCCCCAAAATTTCGCGAATGGTAGCTTTGGGTTCGGCAATCAGTTTTTTCTTGAAGGCTTCATCTTCAAGAGCTCGCTTGGTGATCTTGCCAAGAATCGGATCCGCCTCCAGATTAACACTTCGTGCCTGCGTTTTATCAAGCAACACAAAGTGCATAATGTCTGTTGAGTTATCATGCACTTCTAACGTAACATCTTCAGTCAATGGTTGTCCCATCTCTGCCAGGACAGCTTTGGGATTTTCCATAAATCGGGATTTGAATGAAGAATCTTCCCATGTTTTGTGAATTATTTTTTCATATTGTTCCATAGACCCCTCTTGTCTCAATCAATAATTATGTAGAAGAAGCTTCTCTAGCGAAAACAACACCACCAGTCATCAGTGGATTGGCCAAAGCACCCAAGGACCCCAGGTAACCACCTGTTTTACCTGTGAAAAACTTTTGACCAGCTTGAAACAGTTTGCTAGCGCCATTACAAAAAAGTTCATTCATGTTTTTACCACCAGCAACCATTGCCAGATCCGCATCGCTCAAATCACCTGTAACATTGGGATTGACTGGAAGCACCATATGAATTTCTGTCTCAGTGTTGGCATGAACACAAATCTTACCTTGAGGCTCAACACCCAAAACTTCTTTTATCGCATTTTTAGGATCTCCAAGTAAACGCGCTTTGTAATCACTATCAGCCAACGCTCGTTTAGTAACTCTTCCAATAACCGGATCAGATTCCAGACTAGCCTCATCAACCTGATTGGAATTCAACAAGACAAAATGCATGCTATTCAGTGTGTTTTCATGAACTTTGACGTTAATATTTTCGCTCAAATCCTGTCCCAGTTCTTTCAGGATTTCTTTTGGAAAGCTCATCAGCCGTTGCTTATAGGCGTCATCGTTCCATGCTTTTTGTATGATTTCTTCGTACTTTTGCATATTTCCCCTCTTAAAAAGGTTGGTGAGGAATCTTCTTCCCAAAAATCTGTTCAGTCAATTAATCAGCTCAACAGACAAAGCTCCTTAATAAACTTTCTCCTAACAAATACTATTTTTATTAAATCGCCAACCCAGTTGTCAATGATAAATCATCCACAAGTTGCCAGAGGTCACGTTTTGTTTTAAATGCACAATTAATTTATATAGTTAAATATTTATTAATTAAAAATAAAAGTGCTAACGGGAATATGTAATATTTTGAATGGTACAAAATGACTCGTCAACGTAATTTCTCTGGAGCGAGTTCTGAGAAATCCTTGATCTTTTTATCGCCCCCCACCAATGATGCGCTATCAATTCCATTCCCTTAATTTCGCATTAGAACTGATAGTTTTTTGCAGAATGTCCATTTTTTGACGGATCATGCTAAGTTCCTGATTCAGAAAAACCTCCAGACGCTGAATATGTGACTGAATATCCTGAATCATCTCGGATGAAGGGGATGAGGATGGCTGAGAAATCATTGTTTCATTAAACAATTCACCACAATTCGCTGGCATTTCAGAAAGGCGGACGCTCAGTCCAAAAGGCTTGGGGCGATTTTCGTCATAAATCTCACCCGTAAATTTTGCTTGAGGAAATTTTTCACCATGAAACATAAATGGTGTATCCCTGCCAGTATAAACAAACGGCTGTGGCACAACAGGAGAAGCTTGTGTGAGCTGAACTTGTTGGGAAACAAAAAGTTCTCCTCGCCCAGTTAAATCAATCTGTTCGTTCACGGCCCGTTGAAAAACAGCGGGCATATTTTCAGAAAAAATCTCACTTTGGTTCATGACAGAACGACTCACTCCTGAGCGGGCAGAAAAAGGACTATCTGTAGGCGTTTCCACAGGGGCATTCAGTAGCGTTGCGGGCGTTTCAAAAATCTGCCAGTGCCCAGAATTCTTCTGCTCCGTATAGGAAGCGCGTTGAAAGGCCCCTGGCATTTCAGTGTTTCCAAAAATTTCCCACTGGCTACTTTGAGGAATCAATAAATAATCACGCCGTTCAAAAGCACGATCCTCTGGTATTTCAGTTGATTGTGGTTGAACCTGAGCTTCAGCTTGCGCGAAGGTCTCTGAAATCAAATCACCGGAAACAACCGGGAATAGCGATAGTTGATTGGTTGGCTCATTCTGTAGATCAGAAGCAATGGAGAAAGATCTGGTGGTTTGAGCAAAGGCAACCGAAGCTTCTATGGAGGGAGTGATCAACGCCTGCTCTTCCTGCTTTTTCAACTCTGCGGAATATTGTTGGAAATGGTCGGGTTCATGAAAATACGCTAAGTCCAGAGAAGAATTCCAATTTTCAGAACCGGACAATGTTTCTGATTCCTTGAGTTGAACATCGGCCACGGAATAGTTGTTTTCCTCGTCAGTCTCCTCTGTCAGGGGTACACGTCCGTAGAACTCCTGATTGAAAAGCATGGAGGGATCCAACGTTCCCAAGGGTGCGGGCAAAGGGGTTTCTATCGTGTCTGATGACTGGTCAAACAGTCCCCATGAATCAATTTTTATGTTTTTTTCAGCAGTCATAATCATAAATTTTATCAATTATCAGGAATACTATGATGACCTCCGACACATATATTGAACTTTGGGTGAGCGTTCCCTGTTCTCTTGAAGATCTTTGGAGCAGTTTCTGTTTTGAGCATGGCGCGTCAGGCATTGAAACGCTCGAAGAAACACAGGATGCCATCCGTATGAAAGTTTTTTTTGAAAATATGGATTCTTCCCGAATTGAGCCATTGACTCAGATTTTTCATAAGCAATATCCTCACCTTTCTTTAGTAACACAAATAAAACTGGAAAAGAAAGAGTATGAAAACTGGAAAGATTCATGGCATGAGCATTTTAAACCGATTGAAATTGGCAAAACCCTGCTGGTATGCCCTCCGTGGGATATTCCGGTTAAGACTTCCCGACATCTTGTGGTGATTGATCCCGGGCAGGGCTTTGGCACAGGCTATCATCCCTCTACCATGCTGGCCCTCATGGTTCTGGAATATTTGCTGGAACACGAACCGGGACCACTGAAAACCCTGGCAGATGTTGGTGTTGGCTCAGGAATTTTGTCCATTGCGGCCTGCCGTTTGGGAATATTACAGGCGGATGGGGTCGATATTGATCCGGTAGCCATTCCTGATGTCTACAAAAATGCGGAACTCAATGGGCTTACGTCACGCATACAGGCTTTTGCCGGGTCCTGTGAAAAACTTCAAAAGTCCTATGATGTTGTGATCAGCAACATGCTGATGCATGAGTTGGTCTCTGTCAAAGCGGAAATGGCACGGCTCACTGATCGACAAGGATATCTGATTTGTAGCGGACTTTTGACCTCACAGGCTGAAACATTTTGCCAGTTGATGACAACGTATGGGATGAAATTGCATTATTCTCAGATTCAGGGTGAATGGACGGCTCAGGTGTTTGTCAAAACAGCATGAAGTGCTTATTTCTGAAGCATGAAATGCACAGGAAGCCTGATCTGAAATGACGAGCGATAGACACTCAGTTCCCCGCCAAAATTCCGGATGATTTGAGCCATTGCGTCAGCATGATCATGAAGCAATTCGAGGGCGGCCTCATTCAATGAGCCATGAGCTTCATGGGCAATCTGGACATCATTCACCCGTCCTGTCACATCAAAAACAATAGCCAGTTCAACATGACCTTCTATGCCTCGTCGAAGTGCTGTTCGAGGATAATAGCGATTGATGTCTATGTTCCTCAGATACGCATTCAATGAACGGGAAATTTTCTGAATTCCTGACTCAACATGTTTTTCATCCATTTTATTCGGACTCTGTTGAATTCCCATTGATGCCGTGAGTGGTGATGGCGAAGTTTCCATGGCAGTTTCAAAAGTTGCTGGAATAGTGTCGGGGATTTCTGAAGCCAACAGTTCCCGTGATTTATCTGAATCGGGTGTCTGTATTTCCGCTGTTGAAATTTCCTTTTCACGGGGGTTTGATATATGGTCTGAGCTTGTGAGAGGAACCTCCGGTAAGGTTGATATGGCTTCATGCCTGGCAGGTGCCATTGCTACTGACGTTAGAGTCTCTTTCTTTTTATGGTTTTTATTTTTTTTCAGTACACGTTTTACCTGATTATTTTTTTCAGGCACGGCTGTTTTTTCAGCAATCTGCTGGTTGGTCTGTTCAGACACTACCGGAGATTGTGCCTTGATTGCTGTTTTTGAAACCATATTGGCTGGTGATGAAAGAAACCTGATGGCGATGGATGCTGAAGTCGGAGTCGGTAACGAAATTGTTGGAAGCCATGGCATGTTCCATAGAATGCCATGAATCACCGACGATGCCATCAATAACGACCAGAAACGTCTTTGACTGGATAACATTTGATTCTTCCGTCAGTGTTTTGTTACAAAGGATTTTTTAGCAACGCATGATCGTGCACTTCTTCCGGGTGACCATCATTAAAATTGACCCACGAGTATCTTATTGAACCATTCTCATGCCTGAGTGGTTCCATCCTGACATGAGATGATGAACAATAAAAGACAGATGATGCATCTTGTTTGCACAAACAGTGCATTTCTTTTAGTCTCGATTCAACTGGATAACAAGGACTAAACAATGAAAACCTGCGTTGTTTTTATAATTATCGCGTTAAACCTGAGCCAACTGGCTTCTGTGCAAGCCGGTGAATTCCGCCGACCTGGTCAGGGAATCCGCAACCTGGGTATGGGAAATACCGGCGTTGCTCTGAGTTCTGATGAAAATGCTCTGCAATATAATCCCGCAGGACTTGCCGGGATTGATGAGATGTGGATCACGACGCCTGTGACTCTTGAAATTTCACAGGACAGTGTCGATCTGGTGACTGACGCTCAGAATATCGGCGATGCCCAAGTGAGTGACCTGATTGGCATTGGTCTCAACAAGCAACTCCATTTACGGTTTTACCCTGGAATCGCTTTGGTGGTCCCCTTTGACGGCATCGCTTTTGGAGCTAGCACAGGAATGGAACTTCAGTTTGATTTTATTGCTAAAAATCCGGTTTTGATAGAAATCGAACTTGGTTTGAGAATTGATATGCTCCAAAGCTACGGACTTGGTTTTGAGCTGGATGATGGCCATTGGCTGGTTGGAGTCGCAGCACATACCATTGAACGTTGCGATCTGCAATTATCACTCAGTCTGGGAAGTGTGGTAACTACCGGCACGGATGTCAATGCTTACGATTCACTGGGATGTAGCGACCTTGGATTCAATGCCGACACAGGTTCCATTCAAGGGCTGGCAAAAGCTCAAACCTACGATATCGGTTTTCAGAGAAGGATGGAATCCGCCAGTTCATTGCGAATGATATTTGGTATGGTGGCCAAACAGGTCACCGGAATGAATTTTTCCCGAAAATCCGATCAAACCACACCTCTCGATGAACCCATGGAAATTGATGCGGGATTGTCATTCCAACCCCAAACAGATTGGATAAGGATGCTTGCCGCAATTGATCTCAAAGATCTGACCATGAGCCGTATTGAGGACGATCCGGTTTGTCAATGCCTGGAAAAACGTCTGCATCTTGGCATGGAAATCGGCTTCAATCCTCTGGATACCGGTAGCAGTTCACTGGCATTGCGAGCTGGATTTAATCAGGGATATTTTACTTATGGCATTGAATTCAACCCGTTTATTTTTTTCCGGTTCATTACCATTCAGGCGGCCTCCTATACAGTTGAACGCGGTACATCGCCGGGAGACAATCCGGAAAACCGGAAAGTGGTTCAAATTTCTTTCAACCTGTAAAGGTACTATGGCATCACTTAAACATTTCAGAATCTGTCTGACACT
This sequence comes from SAR324 cluster bacterium, assembly GCA_015232315.1. Lineage (NCBI taxonomy): Bacteria > Deltaproteobacteria > SAR324 cluster bacterium. The sequence continues at coordinate 253,037 of JADFZZ010000002.1, forward strand.
ATTTCTATTCCTGATCATCCCGGGAGGTTGTGCGGATATCGTGCAACCCTCAAATGCGTCTGTGTGCGAAGACGCGTTCAATGCTCGCGACTATGATACCGCCATTGAAAAGTGCACAGATCGCAAATCATTGGCAGGTGCCTATCTGGGGAAAGCAGGATTTGATATTGTCAGTTTGCTCAAATCCTCGGAAAGTCCGGTGGAAACCCTTGAAGATCCTACCTCCGGCGCACAACTGGGTTCAGATGTCAGCGCCGGCGCTTCAGTGATGAATATCCTTCAGATTGGGACATCTCAGATTTCTTCTGAGACAGATCGTCTGACAGCCATGGAAACAGCCCGAACATATTTGGCTAAAGTGAGCGAACTCCTTAAAGATGAAACTGCAAGTACCCTCTCTGGAGATGAAATTTTTCTGGAAATATTCGCCACCTTGTTTGACACCATTCTGGTTTATGTGGAAACTCTGGATAAAGGTACAACTGACGACGACGGGGTCCCTGAGCCTATTTTGACCGACACGAATGGAAAACAATACCTGACCGACGAGAGTGGCGTTCCATCCCCCTATCTCGGTGACGCCGACGGCAAAGCCTACAAGGTGAACGATGGTAGCACCACTCCCGCTCCATACTTCAGCGATGCCACAGGCAAAGCTTACAAAACCAACGCTGACGGAAGTGTCGCCCAAACAGTTACAGTAAACGGCGTGGTACTTACCTATACGGATAACACCACCGTCACGTTCACCAGCCAGGAATCAGTGTTAAGTGCCGTCAAGGTTTCGCTGGAATATACCGATGGCACTGCGGCTACTTTTGATAGCGCTACAGAGGCGGCGGATTCCGTGAAAGTCGCATTGGCTTACACCGATGGTTCCGCTGCGGTTTTCACTGATCTGAATCCGAATCAGGAAATTCTGCCTCAATTGATGGAAGAGGTGGAACTGGATGTTCAATGCGTGACGATCTCTGATGCGGATTCTGCTCTGATCAAAGCCGACGGACACATTTGGGACGCTGAACAATATGGCGCATTTTGCTCTATTTTTAGAGAAAAAATCATAGAGACTGGAACACTGGATCAGATCAAGGAGGACATGAAAGCGGGAAATGGAATCATATTTGATATCACGGAAGTCCAAGCCGAGGTTTGTGCGGAGTTGGTTCCCATGATTGAAAGTTTTTCACAGTTTTCCACGGCGCTGAACAAATTGATCGAAAAAGCGGGATCCAACACAGCCTCAGACAATGACACTATTTCCGGATCATCCGCCGCCATTGACGAACTACTGGCTGAACTGGGATGTTCTCGATGATGTCGTCTATTGACTCATCATCGTCAGAAACCGGTCAAATAAATAGCTTGCGTCTCTGGGGCCTGGAGCCGCTTCAGGGTGGTATTGCACCGAATACGCGGGATATTCCGTCGACTCAATTCCTTCCACAGTGTGATCATTCAAATTCCGGTGCGTTACCCGCACTTTTTCAGGTAGGCTGTTTTCTTCGACCGCAAAACCATGGTTGTGGCTGGTGATCTCAATTTTATTGGTCGCATAGTCCATCACCGGATGATTCCCGCCATGATGTCCGCATTTCAATTTGTAGGTTTTACATCCCAGGGCCAGTGAAAGCAGTTGATGCCCAAGGCAGATTCCAAATACAGGAACTTTGCCCAGTAGATTCTGAATGTTATCAATGGCAGAGTCTACCGCGGCCGGATCACCCGGGCCATTGGAGAGAAAGATGCCATCGGGTTTTGACGCAACCAGGGTTTGCCATGGGGTGTTATAGGGATAGATCGTTGTTTCGATGCCAAGTGTTGCCATGATTTTCAGAATATTGTGTTTAATCCCATAGTCATAGGCCGCAACCTTGTAGCGCACTGGAACCGCGGCTTTCCAGACATAAGGTTTTCCTGTAGAAACACGAGGAGCCAAGTTTTGTCCATCCATGGATGGAATAGCCAACGCTTTGTTGCGGACAGTTTCAAGATCGAAGCCCTCGGTAATCGGCATCAACAAACCGCCACAGGCACCATCATCCCGAATACTTTTAACGAGTGAGCGGGTATCAATGCCTTCCAGGATAGGCACATTGTTTTCAGTCAACCATTGATCCAGACCATTTTTTGCCCGCCAGTTGCTTGTAATCCAGCTCAATTCCTTGACAATCAAAGCCGATGCGTGAATTTTGACAGATTCCATGTCTTCAGGATTGATCCCATAGTTTCCAATCTGTGGGTAGGTCATGGTTACAATCTGACCTGTATAGGATGGATCCGTAAGAATTTCCTGATATCCTGTCATGGCTGTATTAAAAATGACTTCACCTTCCACGGAAACAGGTGCTCCTCTTAAAATTCCGCGAAAACATTTTCCATTGCTTAAAATCAATATTCCTTCTTTCATGAAGCCTTTCCTTCTGAATCCAAGCTGATTGTTTATTGGGTTGGGGTCTGAATCATCCATGATTCACGACTGATGGATGAATCATCGCTGGAACTCTTTTCCAGACTTTGACAATGATAGATCATGGCATGTATGGTGGTGGTTTGTTCATCCGCCACAGAGCGGAGGAGTTTGACATGGGTCGCCTCCATTGAAGCGGCTTTGTTTCGGAGTTTGTTGAGTGCCTGTTGATAACTGTTGGGCGCACTCAAAAGCACCATGGTTTGAATGGATTCCTGAAATTTGCATTGGGGCAACTCTTCCGGATTCTCCAGAAAGCCTACTTTCTGGCCTGATTCAGTCAGAGTGATTTCACCGGTGGAACATGCCAACAGCAGAAATATTATACTTATTCCAAGAAATCGGATCATCCCAATCATCGTCTATAATTCAATTGTCACCTGCTCACCGTCTGTGACAGAAGCCAGTTCTTTCAACCAATTCCGGTTGATGCCAATATAATGTTGCTCAAGCCATTCATCAACCACTACAAACGGCTCTGAATAATCCCGCATTGTACTGCAATGGCAAGATATTTTCACTTCATAAACTCCTTCAGAAAGATGGGGCAACAGGACATTCAAGGGCGAATTCCAGTCCTGCGATTTTTCCCATAAAATATGGTTCAACCCCTGGTCATAAAGACTTACAGCCAGGGTTGAAATAGTCCTTGATGGTTTGGAAAATTGGATCTGGATCGGTTCCTGATGGAAAAACGGTCCGGGTTCAAAGAGTGGCACCACAGGATTGCCAACCTGATTGAGCAATGAACCCCAAAAAGAGGGAAACATTCCATTCTGCCCTGTGGAAGCAGACAGATCGTGAAGTAACCATTTCCATGAAGCCGTCTCCCAAATCCAGGTTACTTTTCCCAGATCATAGGACGAGCGCGCGGTAAGAGCTGTGTCAGCATTTTGAGCCGTCCATTGAAAAAATGGTTGTTTTTCCGGATTCCACTCAGGGGGAATATGAGCAGTCACCCCCTTTGCCTGATGTTGCCATCCATCAAAAACAACGGCATCTTCATTGGCCGTGAACAGAGCCTGATAGGCGGTAATATCTGGTAGCAGATCGCCGCCGATCACGATGATCTGTTTACCATTTTTTAAATAATTCTGAAAACTTTGCTGGTACGCCTGATTGTTCAAATATTTCTGAATCGGAAAATTATGAAAGATCACTGCGTCAAACTTGGGCAACTCTGTCTGAAACAGCACACTCACAGGAAATTGAATCAGGGAAAGTTCTGATTCCGGAACACCCTGAAAGTCTTCATAGGGATCACGTAAAATATAAAATGAGACCAGATCCACACCAGGGATATGCGTGAGCAAGGTTCGCATTCTGCTGACATCCCATCCGGGACGTCCGGCAATATGCAGAATTTTTTGTTTCAGTGGTCTGATGCTCACGGGTAAATACGCCGTGTTGTTGTATAGATTGGGGTCCTTGGACAAGGGCAGTAACCTGAGTTGCAATACGACATTTCCAGTTCGTGGAGGAATCCACGAAATTGACGCATCCATCTGATTTTTCCCGGGTTCCAGAATGATTCTCTGCCGGGAGAGAACCGCGTTGCCATCTGTCAGTACAAGGAAGGTTTCCTGATCCTGAAGCGCATGATAGGAGATCTGAAGCTGAATAGAGACCTGTGTTTTTTCAAACGCGACCTGAGGAGCCACCACTGAATGAATTCCAGAGTCACCCGGTTTCATGGCAAATGACTGGAAATCGGGAACATCCACAGTAATTCCGGATTGCCGCAATTGCGTCAGCACGTCAGGCATGATTTGTTCCCGACCGGTATCATAACCGTCCGAAATCAACAACATTCTGCTTCCTGAAGGCAGGGACGTTTCCTGAATCCATTCCATCAATCTCGATGACAATGGTGATGTTTTGACCACAGGAGTCTGCGATGAATTGGCTGGAGGAAACAACGGAATGAGTTTCAGAGCATAGCCATCGTAATGCTGTGTCAGTTCATCCATGATTGACGGGGGCAGCAACGATTCCGGGTTTTGCAATGTAGTCGTTGACAGATTTTGTCGCAACACTCCCTGTAGCAGACTGACGCTATTGTCAATCACCACTGGCAGAACAGGTTTGAAAGGCGCATTGCGGGAATTCAGGAAGGGAAGCAACGACAGCAGTATCAGAATTCCTGCCATCCGGATCAGGAGGGACCACTTCCGGAATGGAATATGATATCTGAACAAACTGAATTCATAAAGGAGTGTCCCCAGAAGGATCAATCCGCACAGACCATAAAACAAAAGCATCATGGATGATTTCCTGGAAAATTTTTATGCTGCGGAGTCTTTCAACCGCACCGGAATATGATGCTCTTTCAAATAAGTTTTGACCTGGGATACCGTGTATTTCCCATAATGAAATACCGAGGCTGCCAGAACAGCATCAGCCTTGCCTGTGGTCAGTGCCTCCGCAAAATGTTCCAGCGTGCCTCCACCTCCGGAAGCAATGACGGGGATGCTGAGGGATTCACTGATTTTAGCGGTGATTTCGAGATCAAATCCGGCTTGATGCCCGTCTGCATCCATACTGGTCAACAGGATTTCTCCCGCTCCCCGCTCCTGGACTTCGTGTGCCCATTGAAACGCGTCCAGTCCGGTGGGACGGCTTCCGCCATGACTGAAAACTTCCCAGTGGTCTCCTGAACGTTTGACATCCATGGCAACCACAATGCACTGCGAACCGAATTGTCGCGCTCCGCTTGTGATCAATCCGGGATTTTTGATAGCGGAAGAATTGATGGATATTTTGTCGGCACCGGCTGTGACCAGCTCATGAATGTCCTGCAACGTCGAAATACCGCCTCCAATCGTAAAAGGAATAAATAATTTCCGGGCCAACCGGGATGCGAGATCAATGGTCGTCTTCCGATTTTCTTTGGAGGCGGTGATATCCAGAAAGACCAGTTCGTCCGCGGATTGTTCATTGTATCGTTGTGCCAGTTCCAGAGGATCCCCGGCATCTCGTAAGCCTACAAAACTGGTCCCTTTGACAACACGTCCTTCTTTAATATCGAGACACGGAATAATACGTTTGGCTAACATGTGGCAATCTCAGTCAACTGGATTTTTCCTTCATAAATGGCTTTTCCGACAATCACATGATCCACCCCGCTGGCTTCCAGTGTTTTCAGTTGGCTAATGTCCGCCATCGAAGACACGCCGCCTGACGCTGTCACACGCAATCCTGTCTGAGACGCAAAATGCTGAAGTGCTGAAAGATTCGGTCCGGTCATCATCCCATCTCTGGCAATATCCGTATAAACCACACGCTGAATTCCCCGTTGTTTCCAGTGCAAGCCGAAGTCAACATCGTCCAGTTCTGTTTTTTCGACCCAGCCTTCAATCGCGACTTTTCTGTTACTGGCATCAATTCCGAGAATGATTCGTTCTCCCGGAAATTTTTGCAACAGCGATTCCAGAACCTGCGGTTTTTTTACAGCCATTGTTCCAACAATCACAGAGGTGATTCCAGAGCCAAGGACCCGGTCTACGTCTTCAAAATCTCGCAATCCGCCACCAAACTCCACCGGGATGTTTATTTTCCCAAGAATTTTTGTGATCACTTCCCAATTGCGTGTCTGTCCTTTGAAGGCCCCATCCAGATCTACAATATGAATTCGTTTTGCGCCTGCGTCTTCAAACGATTTTGCCATGACAACCGGATCCTTGGAATAAACGGTTTCGTGTTCAGCACGGCCCTGAAGCAACCGGACACAGCGGCCATTTATCAGATCAATTGCTGGAATAATGATCATGAATCTTCTCCTTGAGATGAAAATAAACATTACACCCCGTGTCAATTTCAAAAAAACTGATATTGACTCTTCTTTCTTTCGGGACAATTTGCTACACAGAACTTTGTTGATCATTTTAATGAGCTATCCATATCAACATAACACAAATTTTCATGGACTATATGGCCCAGGCAAATCAATCTCAATACAATCCTGAGCAAATGCCTCAACGAAAAAGCGCGCTCAATAATCTGAAAAGCCGGCTAATCCTGATTATCGTGATGCTACTCTTAATCATGGGTGTGACACTATACACCCTGGCTCAGGATTCACTCAGAACACTCAGATTGGAACACATCAAGGAAAGTTTTAAACTAATTTCTTCCACCATCCATAGTTTCAGTGATCAATATCTGGATGCCATTCAGACCCCGGATGGTTTTTTTGAACAGAAAAAACAGCAGGCCAAAGCTCTGGACGTCATTAAAAACTTTGTTGAAGCCAATCAATCCAGCATTGTGATTTATGAGGGCGATTCCGGAGTGGTTCTGATGGATAACTTTGGCATTGGCGTCTCCTATGTCATGACGCAGGATCAGGAAACTTCCTCACTTCAGATGCTGACCCAAAACGGCATACAGTATTATTTTTATCATTTTTTTCTGCCATCCTCCAACTGGCATGTGATTCTTCTGAAAACCAGTCCGATCAAAACCGGTTTTCAGGAGCGATTCCGGCAAGCCAGCATGCAAACCATTGGATTTCTGATCCTGGCGACGTTCCTGTTGCTATATTATTTGAGGCAACTGGTCAATAATCCCGTGGACAAATTGATCCATGCCGTCAAAACAAACCAGATTCCAAGGTATCAGGGAATTTACGAATTTGAATTTCTGAGCCAGAAGATCGCAGAGTTTATGAACACCCTGCAAACCATGAAGAATCAACTCTCAGAAAATACGGAAGCACATGAAATAACCCGCAGAGAGTTATTCAACAACAATCAGACACTCGAGTTTTTTTTCAAGAACTTCCCCTTCTCGATTGTATTTTTTACGCCTGAAATGAAAATTCTGCGCTGTAACAAGGCCTCCATCAATATGTTTGGTTACAAAATGGATGACTTGCTGGGGACTAGTCCAAGCAGACTCTATGAATCGGAAACAGACCTCCAGAAACATCTGGAACTGTGGCAGGTCGCACAAACCATTGGCCCCATGGAAACTGTTTATACCCGAAATGATAAAACGACTTTTATTGGAGAAACAACGGGTATCACCATTCTTGATAGAAACCAGCACCAACAAGGTTTCCTGCTGGTGATACGGGATGTGACACTGGCCAAAAAGCAGGAGGAAGAACGACTTTTGTATGAAGAAAAACTGGAAAAACAGGTTTCTGAACGCACTCACGAACTGGAAAAGGTCAATGCGCAATTGAAACATCAGCAAAAAAGTCTGGAAGAGCATCTTTATACCCAGCAGGAAATTTCAGACAACCTTCTGCACACCGCTTCTCAACTTAAAACAGCACAGGAACAGCAGGAACAGCAAAATGCCATGCTGATTGCCAACAACCGGAAACTGGAAGAATTGAATGAGAACAAGGAACATCTGCTCTCAAAATTAAGTTACATTTACGCCTCTCATCTGACACCCCTGCTGAATCAACTGGATACCATCCGCGAAGAAAAATCTTTTCAGCAAAATGAGTCCTTGCGTCAGGCAATGAGGGAAGTTTCAGCCATTGAAGAATTGCTCAGACCGATTCATCAGCTCTATTCCTCAGAAAAAGCCATTAAAAGCAAACAGGTGCTGGTTGCCGAAACCAACAAAAAGCAACAGTTGATCACAAAACAGGCACTCGGAGGAACAGGTGTCGAGTTGACACTGGTCAGCAACATGGACGAAGGGATTGAGCTATTGCGGCAACGTGGTTTTGACATCATCTGTACCAATACTGAACTGATCGAACTGGCATCCATCGCACAGGATAGATACCCTCATATCAAAACGGTATTCATGACCTCAGACGATGTGCCCACTTATTTGCCGATTCTGAATAAATACCCGTTTATATCCAATATTGTTTCCCGCAATGACGAGGACCGCACTTTCACCATCAAAAATATTCTTACCACGGTCAGCAAACTGATCGGGAATGACTTGTTTGGTCTGGAAAAATATATGAATTGGGGCGTTGAAGTGCATCAGCAACCCATCATTCGCAGTGATCAACGTACTGAACTTCTGGATAAAATGGAGCAGACGCTGGTGGCGCTTGGTATTCGTAAAACTACGTTGAACCGATGTATCATGGTGGCTGAAGAACTGCTGATGAACGCCATTTATGACGCTCCGGTGGATAGCTCAGGAAAATTTTTGTACAATCACCTGTCCCGCACGGATGCGGTCGAGTTAAAACATGGAGAACAGGGTATCTTCCGATTCGCCTTTGATGGCATCCTGCTGGCTGTTTCCGCTCAGGATCCGTTTGGTTCCTTTGACAGGCAAACCATCCTGGACTACCTGGCGCGATGCTATGCGGGTGTCAAGGACACCAGTCGTAAAGGCAAGGGAGGGGCTGGCAAAGGCTTGTTCCAGATCCTCGAATCATCCGATTTGCTGGTGATCAATGTGAAACCTGGAATTAAAACAGAAGTGATCGCGTTGTTTAATGTAAACAGCGATCTTACCCACAAAATTCCCTCCTTTCATTATTTCTATAGTTAATTCCGTAATCCATGAATCGAGTTATTTCGAGCTGTGCAGGTACTTTTTTAGCCACGAAGTACACGAAGAACCCAAAGTAAAAAAGGAATATGCACCAGAAAACTTGAAAATCAGGGTTTCACGGAGGACTTCATTTATATAAAAAACCTTTTTTTCGTGTTCTTGGCGTTCTTGGTAGCTCATTTTCAAATCACCTGCACAAGTGGAGTTATTTCATGCTTGCTTGATTGGTATTACAGGATATTGTTTCCCGAACACGAGCCAACGATCCCTACGTTTCCGGTAATTCAGGCTAACACATTCCCAAACCTGTTTGAGGCAATATGATTCGAGACATTTTAAAGCAAGAACTGAAACCCAATGAAAAAAAATGGCTGGCGCTGTCGATTGCCAGAGTGATTGTGGCCGATAAAAAGGTGCTGAAAGACGAAATCAAATATCTGAAGGACGCGGTCACGTTTCTGGAAACCAAGGAAGAACTGGAACAGGTGCTGGACTTTGTAAAAAAACTGACGGTACCGGAACTCAAACCGCTCAGCATCAATCTGAAACTTGGAACGATGATGTTGATTTATGTGATCCGGGCCATGGTGCGTAACACCAAAATACTGGAAGTTGAATTCAGAGAACTCATTTCGATGGGAAAAAAATTGAGTATTCCGGACCCCATGATCAAGGCCATCCTCAAATGGGCTCTGGAATTATCCGAACTGAACCAGCAGGAATACGCATTTTACGAATGGGCGGAACATCCTGATAAAAAACCCCTAACGGAGGAACGACCAGGCGTATTTAACGATCTGCTCGCGTTCAACGAGTAAGCTTGTTAACTGAAGGTCGAATTGGTTTCGAGGATGCTGTATATCCACAAGGAGCATGAGCGCTACACCGTTAAAAATTGGACGTATCGGCGCTGGGATTGTTCCGCGTTTGAAATGGTTTCTATGAGTTTTTCGTAATTCTCTCCTTCTGCCTGCAAATTATTCGCTACCGTATTAATTTTTTGTGAAAGATCACTGATTATCTGAAATTTACTCACATTATCCGTTTCAATCTGACGGACTTGTCCTTCGACAGAAGTTAAAAAATGGATGGAGTCCATCATGTTGTCCAACAGTGATTTCATTTCACGGGCAATGACCAGAAATCGTTTTTCAGCAATTCCGGAATGGGAGGCCTGCAAATTGGCGTTGAAAGCCAGAAACCGGAGTTCTTCAATCAGATCCAACAGTGAATTTTCCAGAGTTTTTACACCGCCAATCAAGGTTCCAACCTGATTTTTAACCAACCCCGCATCTGCCGTGAATTTTTGAATCTCCTGTGCAATGTCCTGCATTTGATGGGTGTGTGTGAAAATTTTTTCCGCGGCGTTCCTGGTTTGTGCCACACTGTCAGAAATCATATTCTGCTGTTCAATATAAGGTGTGATGTCATGCGTGAAGGATACAATTCCAATCAATTCACGGTTCTGTCCTGATATTGGAAAAGCTTTGACAATTAAATCCAGACCATAATTTTTTCGCTCAAGAAATGTAATGTAGGGGACTTTGTCTTTGAATATTTTATCAAAAATAGGACTGCCCGGATCTCGAAGGATTCCGGTCAAAGTAGGGCGGTCCGGTTCTGCTAACGGGATCCCCTGGGCATCTTTTTTCCGTTTGTACACATCCAACAGATGCGAATCGAGCGAACAATAATAGGCGATAAAACGCCCAAACCAGTTTTCGCCCTGTTTCAGACTGAGTTTTTGTTTTTCAGGAGCGGTAAGATTTTCATTCTTGGTATTGATGGCGTAATCAAAAGGATTGAAAGGAAGGTCTTTCAGGCAACAGAACACCGCAATAGCCAGTTTACCCGGATGTTCAGAGGCAATATAACGTATATTGGCCACATAGTATGCCAGTTTTGAGATGGGACCACGGCGCCATAGCAGTTCTGATTCAAGTGTTTGAAGTTGCTGACGCAGTGCATCTTCCTGCGAGATCACCCGGGGTGTTTCCATACATCTTTCAATTTCAGATAAATTCCACGCTCAGGATTTCGACTTCAATTTTGCCTTTGGGGATAGGAATCACCACCGTGTCACCTGCGTGTTTTCCAATCAGAGCTCGAGCCACAGGAGAAATGATAGAAATTTTGCCTTCTTTTAAATCAGCTTCATCTTCACCAACGATCTGGTAGCGTGTTTCCTCATCCGTTTCTGTATTAACAAATGTAACTGTCGCTCCAAACACAATTTTGTTTCCGGAAAGCTTTTGTGTGTCAATGACGGTGCAACTCGCCAGTTTACCATTCAGTTCCTGGATTCGTCCTTCTATGAACGATTGTTGTTCTTTGGCCGCATGGTATTCCGCGTTTTCTTTTAAATCGCCATGAGCTCTGGCTTCTGAAATCGCGTTGATTACCTGAGGCCGATCCACGGTCATCAGTTTTTTCAATTCTTCTTTGAGGCGTCGATGTCCTTCAACAGTCATTGGAAATGATTCACTCATATCACCTGTTTGTGATGGAATGGGTTAACAAAATTCAAACATAAAAATCTGGCGGATTGTTACCTATCAGACGCAAGAGGTCAAGCCTCTGATCAAACTCTTTATGTCTTGAAATACAAAAGACTTTCCAGCTAGGATGCCTTCCGGTAAAAATTCAGAAATTTCACATACTTTCTTCTGAATTTTTCAGAAGTAACAGACGTTTCAGACGCAACCCCTCATCTTCAAAAAGGATTCAATGAACCACAAACGTATAACCATCACACCCGGTGATGGAATTGGCCCGGAAGTCACTAAACAGGCAGTTCTTGTGCTTAAAGAAGTCGCCGCTCATTTTGACATGACACTTGATCTACAGGAAGTTCCCGTTGGAGGAACCGCTTATGATCTGACAGGGACTCCGCTTCCGGATGAAACCCTGAAGGCCTGTAAAACAGCGGATGCTGTGCTACTTGGAGCTGTGGGCGGCCCCAAATGGGAACCGCTGGATTATTCAGTCCGTCCTGAGAGAGCCTTGTTGGGGTTGCGCGCTGAACTTGGACTGTATGCAAATTTGCGGCCCGCACGAATTCTGAAAGATCTGGTGAGTGCCTCAACCCTGAAGCCCGAAGTTGTTGAAGGGGCTGATATCATGGTGATACGTGAATTGACTGGAGGCATTTATTTTGGCAAACCCCGTGGTGTTGAAGTCCGCAATGGACAGCGGGTAGGCATCAATACCCTGGTTTATTCAGAATCTGAAATCACACGCATTCTCAAAGTTGGTTTTGAGACAGCCAGAAAACGAAATAAAAAATTGACTTCGGTGGATAAGGCCAATGTGCTGGAAGCCACTGAACTTTGGCGGAATATCGCGATTGAGATGTCTAAAGATTATCCCGATGTGAAACTGAGTCATATGTATGTTGACAATGCCGCCATGCAACTGGTTCGTGCGCCAAAACAATTTGACACTATCGTTACGACCAATCTGTTTGGAGACATTCTGAGCGATGAAGCCGCCATGGTTACAGGCTCTATCGGCATGTTACCCTCTGCCAGCCTGGGAGGCGCCAATGGCATGTATGAACCAATTCATGGATCCGCGCCGGATATTGCCGGACGTGATCTTGCCAATCCATTGGCAACAATTTTATCTGTAGGAATGATGTTCCGCTATTCCTTCAACATGCCTGACGCGGATGATCTGATTCAGAATGCGGTGGAACAGACAATCCAGACTTGGCGTACCGGGGATATCATGGCTGAAGGTAAACAGAAGGTGGGATGCCAGGAAATGGGACAACATGTGCTGGAAAACATCCGGAAATTGTCTTCACAGTTGCGGACGGCCTAAGTGGAAATCAATATCATCACAGGTGAAGAACTGGCTACAGTTTATCTGGATGGTGATTTTGTTCAGACCACAATTGCCAACTTTGAAAATACTGTGCGAACATTATTCAGTAAGCTGGTGATTGAGACTGACGACACCCCTTTGCCTGTGTTGTTTGAATTGTCCAATGTCCATTTTATCAGTTCCGCGGGGATTGCCGCACTGGTGGGAATTCACATGGACAGCCGACATCGGTTGATTGAAATTGGCTTTTGTGCCTTACGCCGACGTGTCCTGGAAGCCATTCAACGAACCAAAATTGATCAGATGCTGACAATTTTTAAAGATGAAGAAACGGGGCGGGAATACTTGATTGAGCGTCGGCGAATGACTCAGCGTTACAGCTATGAGAGTTCCGCCATCCTGAAAACGGAAAACCATCAGCATCTGGTTCGATGTATGAACATCTCTTCAGGGGGATGCAGTCTGTATTCGGAAACCCCGTTCACTGTCACGTCCCGCTTGTCCCATCTTCAACTCACAGAACTCAAAATTGAAGCCATGATCATCATTCGCCGGTGCACACCACTTCCAGAGGGGGGCTATGAAATTGCCACAGCCTTTTGTGAATATGATGTGGACAGGGATAACATCATATCTGACCTGATCCGGAATCTTAACGAGCTATAATCAACTGGTGACTGATTTCATTAAAGCGCTTTCCGAGGCAGAACGTTCAGAATCTCTTTGAAATACGCCATTCCGGCAGATAGATTTTCGAGGATTTCAGTGGTCAGCACCTCGGGATCAGGCAGATTATCGAGATCCATCAGGGGATTGATCCATGCTCGAAGGGCATTCAAGATCTTCGTATTCATTCGGGAAAACGAATAATATGACAGCAACTGCTTACAGGGGGAAAACATTAAACATATTTTAATGCTTCAGAGGCCATGCTGAATATACATGATCAAGAAGGTAGGCGTAGCGTTCAGTGCCTAATGGCAGTGGCGCGGTGATGGGACCAGCCACTTCACCATGGGACGGGATCTCTACCTGTCCATCTTTGTCGACGATGACCAGCAATTGATAGTTTTTTTCAGGGATTAATGGCTGGAAGGCATTCTGTTCTCCAATGTAAAAAGTCGTTGGAGGAACAAAGGTATCAACCACAGTGGATGCGACAATGTCACGTGTTTCCGGATCAATCAGAAAAATATGGGCATTGTCTGTTTTTACGAGTTCCGAGGCGATAAAGGGATCAACGGAGATCACTCCGCTGATTCCTGATTGCAGATCATTTTCATTGCGATCTACTTCTTTCATTAAGGCGAAGATCGTTAATGTGGTCATGCCTACCAAAAAAAATATCAGCAATAATTTGTTCATGATTTTTCCGGGAACTCGCATATTGTCTCCTCAAGCCGTTTTTCGAAGTTTTTCCGCGGCTTCTTTTTCAAGAACCAGTCGGTATTCTGTTGGCATGATTCTAACAAAATGTGACAGGGTCTGTTCCCATTCATCAAGCAATGTTTTGGCCTTAACGCTTCGGGTGTATTGGTAATGCCGTTCCAGCATGGAATGTACCCATTGTTGTTCTTCCGGATTGGCAATCGGGCCGAGTTCAACCATTTGGGTATTGCATTTTGCTTGAAATGTCCCTTTTCGATCAAGCACGTAAGCGATACCACCACTCATTCCGGCTGCAAAGTTTCGACCTGTCTCACCGAGAACAAGCACTCGTCCACCTGTCATGTATTCACAGCCATGATCCCCCACGCCTTCAACAACAGCAGTGGCACCACTGTTCCGGACAGCAAAGCGTTCACCGGCAACACCGGCAAAAAACGCCTCACCAGCGATTGCGCCATACAGGACGGTATTTCCAATGATGATATTTTCATCAGCCTTGAAGGTCGAAATTTTTTGGGGGGAGACAATAATTCTTCCGCCACTCAATCCTTTGCCCACATAGTCATTGGCGTCACCTTCCAGGGTGAGGGTCACTCCGTGTGCCAGAAACGCCCCAAAACTTTGACCTGCTGAGCCGGTAAAGTGGCATTGTAACGTATTGTCAGGCAATCCTTCCATGCCATGTTTTCTGGCAATTTTGCTACTGAGCATGGTGCCAACCGTTCTGTTGGTATTCCTGATCGGCATTGCTATGGCAACGGGTTTTTTCTGCTCAATAGCGTCTGTGGACATCTCAATCAGACGATTATCCAGTTGATCCTGCAAACCGTGATTCTGTTTGGTGGTGCAATAACGAGCCTTGTCCACAGTCAAGGGCGGTTGATAAAGAATAGCTGACAGATCCAGATATTTGGCTTTCCAGTGGTTCATTTCTGGTACTTGCTGGAGCATATCGGTGCGGCCAATCATATCATCAAATTTGCGGAATCCGAGTGAGGCCATGATTTTCCGGACTTCTTCAGCGACAAAAAAGAAGAAATTGATCACATTTTCCGGTTGCCCGGTAAATTTTTTCCGCAATACAGGATCCTGTGTGGCTACACCCACGGGGCAGGTATTCAAGTGGCATTTTCGCATCATGATACAGCCAATGGTGATCAAGGGGGTCGTTGCGAAGCCAAATTCTTCCGCACCCAATAAGGCCGCGATGGCGACATCCCGACCAGATTTCAACTGACCATCGGTTTGTATCCTGACACGACTCCGAAGTCCATTGAGTACCAGGGTTTGGTGGGTCTCAGACAAGCCTAGTTCCCATGGAGCACCGGCATGTTTAATGGAGGTCAGTGGAGATGCGCCTGTGCCACCATCATGTCCGGCAATCACAATCATGTCCGCATGGGCTTTGGCAACACCGGCCGCAATGGTTCCGACACCTGCTTCAGAAACAAGTTTGACGGTAATCCGTGCTTCAGGATTGGCATTTTTCAAATCGAAAATAAGTTGCGCCAGATCCTCAATCGAATAAATGTCATGATGCGGAGGCGGTGAAATCAGGGTGACTCCAGGTGTCGAATAACGAACCTTGGCAATATCCTGACTGACTTTGTTACCGGGAAGCTGACCACCTTCACCGGGTTTTGCGCCTTGGGCGATCTTGATCTGAATTTCATTGCAGTTGACCAGATAATGAATGGTCACACCGAAACGACCGGACGCGACCTGCTTGATCGCGCTCACAGCCAGACCACCATCAGGACGTGTAATAAACCGGTCAGGGTTTTCACCGCCTTCACCACTGTTGCTTTTTCCGCCAATCTTGTTCATGGCCAGGGCCAGGGTTTCGTGGGCCTCAATGCTGATTGAACCAAAAGACATCGCGCCTGTCGCAAATCGTTTTACAATTTCTTTTGCAGGCTCAACTTCATCAAGCGGCACAGGTGTGCCTGTCTTGAATTTGAGAAGGCTCCTGATGGTTGCCATGTTATGTTCTTGTTCATTCACCAGGCGGGTGTATTTCTGATAATCTTCAAACGTATTCTGCCTGACCGCCTTTTGCAGAGTCTGTATTGTTTCAGGGTTGATCTGATGATATTCTCCACGTCGTCTCCAGGCATAAGCACCCCCCGGATCTACAACAGCTTCACCTTCCAAAACAGATTCCTCGAAACTCATTTGATGTCTGGCCAGTGATTCCTGCGCGATCACATCAATCGGAATTCCCTGTATCCGTGAGGCAGTGCCCCTGAAATATTTTTTAATCACATCTTCTGCCAGTCCGATGGCTTCAAAAATCTGAGCGCCCCGATAGCTTTGAATGGTTGAGATTCCCATTTTAGAGAAGATTTTAAACAAGCCTTTCTGAATGGCTTTTTTATAGTTGGCGATGGCTTTTTCCAGATAAATACTTTCTGGAAGCAGTTTGTCCTGAATCATTTGATCCAGCGTTTCCCATGCAAGATAGGGATTGATCGCTCCGGCGCCATAGCCGATAAGCAGTGCGAAATGTGCCACTTCACGAGGTTCACCGGACTCAAGAATTATACTCGCGCTGGTTCGAAGTCCTTTCTGGATCAGATAATGATGAACAGCGGCGACAGCCAGAAGCGCCGGAATCGGGACCATGTCCTCATTGGCAGTTCTATCACTGAGTATCAGAAACGTATTTCCTTCGTTGATGGACGCTAGTGCTTTCTCACACAAGGCATCCAATGTTTTTTCCAATCCTGACGGCCCCTCGTTTTTGTTAAAGACCATAGGCAATGTGCAACTGCGGAAATCCTGTTGGTCCAGGTCCCGAATCTTTTCAAGTTCCTGGTTGGTCAGGACAGGATGCTCCAGTTGCAGTAACCGCGCATGTGCGGCTGTCTGCTCCAGAATGTTTCTCTCTTTGCCAAGGTGACTGATCAATGACATAACCAATCCTTCACGGATAGAATCAATTGGTGGATTGGTAACCTGCGCGAAGAGTTGCTTGAAATAGTTATACAACGGTTGTGGACGTTTGGAGAGCACAGCCAGCGGAACATCATTTCCCATGGAACCGATGGCTTCTTCACCTTTTTCTGCCATCGGCTTCATCAATAGCTGAATGTCTTCCTGGGTATAGCCAAACATCTGCTGACGTTGAATCAGCGTTTTCGTGTTTGTTTTTTGATAATTTTCAGGTTCTGGCAACCCGGAGAGATGGAGCATGTTTTGATCCAGCCATTCCTGATAAGGATTCAGGTGGCACATTTGCGCTTTCAATTCGGAATCATCAATGATTCTGCCTTGGCTGGTATCAACCAGAAACATTTTTCCCGGTTGCAAACGGCCCTTGCGTTCAATGCGTTGCGGTTCAATCTGGATGGCGCCAACTTCCGAGGCCATCACCACAAAATGATCTTTGGTGACAACATATCGTGCGGGTCGCAGACCATTGCGGTCCAGGGTTGCTCCAATCTGGATCCCATTGGAAAATGTCAGTGACGCGGGTCCATCCCAGGGTTCCATGAATTGTTCATGGTATTCATAAAAGGCTCGTTTTTCAGCAGAAACATTGGGATCACTCTGCCATGCTTCCGGCACTAGCATCATCACCGCATGGGGCAATGAATATCCCGAAAGCACCAGAAATTCCAGGGCGTTGTCCACAGCGGCGGAATCACTTCCATGAGGCATGATCAATGGAAACAATTTTGAAATATCATCATACAAGGGGGATTTGAGCGCTTCCTTGCGGGCATTCATCCAGTTGATGTTGCCTCTCAGCGTGTTGATCTCGCCGTTATGTGCCAGATAGCGGAAGGGGTGCGCCAACGGCCATGTAGGAAATGTATTCGTGCTGAACCGTGAATGCACAATGGCAAGCGCACTGGCAAATTTGGGATCTGACAGGTCCGGATAAAAAGGTTTGAGCTGGGTTGCGTGCAGCATTCCCTTATAAATCATGGTTCTGGATGACAGGGATGGGATATACAGGTCATTGCCCTGTGTCGTATTCTGAATCAGTTTTCTGACGACATACAGTTTTCGTTCGAAGATTTCAGGTTCCAATCCGGGAGTGTTTTCTACAAAAATCTGTCTGATCACAGGCTGTACTTTTGCGGCGTTCTTGCCAACATAATGCGGGTCTGTCGGCACATCTCTCCAGCCCAGAATAGCCAGGCCTTCTTCTGCCAGAACATTTTCAATGATCAAACCACACCGTTGACGTTTTTTTTCATCCTGTGGCATAAATACCATGCCCGCACCGTATTTTCCCGGGTCTGGCAACGTTATTTCCAGTGCTTGCGCCTGTTCCACCAGAAAATCATGAGGAATCTGTATCATGATTCCGGCACCATCTCCTGTTTCCGGGTCTGCGCCAAGGGCTCCTCGATGTTTCAGGTTGGTCAGCAGTTCTAATGCCTGCGTGATGATTCCGTGTGATTTTTCACCCTTCATGTGAACAATAAATCCAACTCCGCAACTGTCGTGTTCGAACTGAGGATCATACAGACCTTGTTTTTCAGGATAATAGGTGTTCATCGTTGTACCCCTATGCAAAACAGACGGCTCTTGAGGTTGTCGTCTGAGTGTTTACAATTGCGGTTTTTATGCACTCTAAAAACCTTTATATTTAATGGAAGAAACAGGACGAAGTGAGCAGCTCAGACAGTCTTGTCTGAGTGTAGGATAACAGAAACAGTTTCAGGCGGAAGGCAGAACTGGCAAGTTCCAGAGTGGCTTTGTGAGATTCATTCAAGCAACGCCTTCCCACGAAAACAATTAACAGGTACACATTGATAAAGAGTTATTCCATTCCCTTTGAACCAGTCACCGTTTGATTCAGGATGATGGTCCCTGTATCTTTCCTGACACTTCAATATGCAAAAATCAGATTCCCTTGGATTGAGGGCAGGTCAAGGTAAGAAAAAACCAATAAAAACACAACAAGAAAAATTTTTGTCCCTCAAGATTTTTGTATTGAATATGATTGTTATATTGCAGTTGTCTTTCTGTTATGGCTATATTGCCCCCCAAAATTGGCTGTTCCTGCCCAGTATATTGTGCATCGCTTGCCTCTCAACGTCCTGATTTCCCTTATTCTGTTACAAGGAGCCAAAGTGAATAAAGATCGCGGTTTTTTAGAGATTGAAAAAGAAGATGTTCCCAAAAGACCTATTGAAGAACGTCTAAAAGATTACAAAGATTACAACAGGCACTATTCAGAACCGGCTATCCGGAGCCAGGCTAACCGCTGTATGGACTGTGGGATTCCTTTTTGTCATACGGGATGTCCTCTGGGAAATCTGATTCCTGACTGGAATAATCTGGCTGCGCGGGGCCAATGGCATCAGGCATTGGATTCTTTGCACAGCACCAATAATTTCCCGGAATTCACAGGAAATGTCTGCCCTGCTCCTTGCGAAGATTCCTGTGTACTGAATGAATACTACACCCTTGATCCCGAAGAAAAAAAGGATCATAAATATGCGGTCACTATTGAGCAGATTGAACGACATACCGCAGAATTCGGCTGGAAAGAGGGGTGGATCAAACCTCAACCCGCAACAGAAAAAACTGGTAAAAAAGTCGCTATTATTGGCTCTGGTCCTGCGGGATTGGCAGCGGCTCAGCAATTAGCCCGTGTCGGACATACTGTTACCGTGTTCGAGAAAGAAGATCGTCCCGGCGGGTTGCTGCGCTATGGAATTCCTGATTTCAAGCTTGAAAAAATCAATGTGGATCGCCGTATTGAGCAAATGAAAGCTGAAGGGGTTGAATTCCGAACCGGAGTTCATGTTGGTGTTGATTTCCCCGTCAGGGAATTGAAAGAATCTTTTGACGCCATCCTGATTTCCACTGGAGCCGGGCAGGCGCGAAAACTGCGCATTCCCGGAAATGAACTCCAGGGTATTCATTATGCCCTGGATTTTCTGCCTCAGCAGAATCGTGTGAATGCCGGTGATCAGATCGCTCCTGAAAATCGAATTTCCGCTGAAGGAAAACAGGTGGTGGTGATCGGTGGCGGCTTCACAGGTGCTGACTGCGTTGGAACTTCGAACCGTCAAGGGGCGACAGGTAAAAAATATCAGTTTGAACTGGTAGACATGACACCTCGTCCAACACCCGTTCATAAAGAAGCCGAATGGGATTGCCGTGGAAGCATCATGACTGAGGAAATTGTGGGAGAAAACGGCAAAGTCAAGGCACTCAAGGCTGTGAAGCTCCAATGGAAAAAAGAAAATGGCCGAATGACCATGGAAAAAATTCCAGGGTCCGAGTTTACCGTCCCTGTCGATATGGTTTTTCTGGCAATGGGATTTCTCGGTCCCAAAGTGGAAGGTCTGGTGGAAGGCTTAGGCGTGGAACTGAGTGTTCGTGGACGTCAGGGAAATGTCAAACCAGCGGAATTGATTCCACAGCTTGTTTCTCAGGATCCGATGTACAATATTCATGCGGACCAGAATTTCATGACCAGTGAGCCCGGTGTGTTTGCTGCGGGTGATGCCAGACGTGGTGCGTCTCTGGTGGTCTGGGCCATTTGGGAAGGCCGTGAAGCCGCACGCTGCATTGACAAGTATCTCATGGGTAAAACCACATTGCCCACCTCTCCTCAAACCGACAAGGTGGTCTGATTGATTGAAGCTTAAAAATGGAGTGGATATATGCTGGCTCGTCAAGCAAACCCGTTATTAACGGAAGCTGAGTATCTGGAACAGGAAGAACACTCGGAGATCCGTCATGAATACCATCAGGGGGAACTCTATATGATGGCAGGCGGTAGTGCCAATCATGCACGGATTGCGGCTAATTTTTTGATGGAATTCCTGATTTTTTTAAAAGATCGTCCTTGTGGCGCACTTGGCTCAGACATGCGGGTCAAGATTGAAATTCCTCCCAAACGCCCCTTGAAATCAGCATCCGCACATTATGTGTATCCTGATTTTTCAGTCACCTGTGATCCCGCGGATTTGGGAAATGCCAATGCTTTGACCGGGCCAAAAGTGATTGGCGAGGTGCTGTCCCCTTCCACTGCGGCTTATGACCAGACTCATAAATTTGAATTGTACAAACAGTTGCCTTCCCTGGAGGACTATCTGCTGGTCAGCCAAACTCAAAAACTGGTGCAGGTGTTCCACCGTCTTCCTTCAAAAATCAACACATGGGAAGTCACGTACTTTTATGAACAGGATGTCCTGCGGATTCCTTCGCTTGATTTCACCTGTCCTGTAGAGCGGATTTATCATAAAGTCGTTTTTGAGCAGGGCATTGAAATGGTTGGATTTCCATCTGAATCATAAAAAATTAGGGATCTTTGGTGTATTCCGTTTTCGATGCTTCAAAACGGAAAAAAGGTTTTGATTATCAGGGCTGTGACACCACCGAGCATGATACCGGTCATCCATTTGAGGAGATGGATTTCAGCAGAGAGCCTCAGTTCCAGTTCCTTGAGGTCATGTTGGAGTTCGATCTTGGTGGTTTCGATCTTGGCGTCGAGTTCCTTTTTGGTGGTTTCGATCTTGGCGTCGAGTTCCTTTTTGGTGGTTTCGATCTTGGCATCAAGTTCCTTGATGTCCCGTTGGAGTTCTATTTTGGTGGTTTCAATCTTGGCATCAAGTTCCTTTTTGGTGGTTTCGATCTTGGCGTCGAGTTCCCTGATGTCACGTTGGAGTTCTGTTTTGGCAAGATCCAGATCCGGTTTGGTGACCGCGTCATGCATCAGGATTGTTTTGAGGGTATCAGCCTGGACTTCGGCCTGTTCTTGGGAAACGCCGACTGCCATGAGGCTCTTGATATAATGGTGAGTGTCGAATGCCAGCATATTGTGATTTGAAGTTGGAGTTGTGAATTCATGGACGATATGCGTATCTGTAACGGTTTTACCGCGAAACGACAAGGCTTTGTTTCATTCTCCGGGAGTTAAAAATGAATTGAAAGGTGCCTTATTTTGCCGGATTTCATTTAACCATTTCTGAAAGCTATTTTGAAAAACAGGGTCATTGGTATAGTCTCCCATTAATTCGGGTAGTGTCCCAATTTGACTTACTCCGCTTATTGAAATGGTTGGATTTTCATCCGAATCATGAAAAGTTATTGACGCAAACCATAGAGGAAAGTTCCAAGAAACATTCCAATGACAGTAAACAGGCCCGCAAGTGTCCCGAAACCGATCTGAGCGATAGCCGGACCGGGGCATGCACCAGTCAACGCCCAACCCAACCCCGCGATTAAGCCACCAATCAAATGATTTTTATTATAGGAGGGAACGGAATAATCAATGGGTTGTTGTTCAATGATTGATTTTGTGCCCAGACGCTTCAACGTCTGAGTCAAAAAGAAAGATGTTCCCACCGCAACCATCAGCAAACCATACATATGGAAACTTCGGAAAAGAAACATTTCCCGAACGACATTGTAGTTCGCAACCCCGGCATTCACCAAAACAAAACCAAATAATATACCAAATCCCAAAAAAAGATAACGGATCATAAGGCTCCTGCGAGATAATTGATAAGGAACGTGGCGGGTATGCCTGATGCCATAAACGCAATCGAGACGATCACACTGGCAAACGCGCCTTTTGAGATTCCGGCAATTGAATTTCCGGAAGTGCATCCATCGGCCAGTCTTGCTCCATAACCCCAGAAGGCACCGCCAATAATGAGTACCACAGCTTTAATCAATAGACTGTTTCCATAAATCTGGTCAAACATTCCATAGTCAAATGAAGGATTCCATCCATCACTTGTGATCGCGGCCAAAAAACCACCAATCACAATCCCGAATATAAAAAAGGTTCTGAAGCCGAAAACACCATCGAGATCTTTCTGATGAAACACCGGTTTTTTACTGATAAGCCCGCACAGGCTCACAAAGCCCTTGGTGATCGCTAAAAATTTACCAGTAAGGATGGTTATCAGGAACGCAACTGACGCAATTCCCAGACCTCCAACCCAAAATTCCCAATGTTGTTCAATCATACGCCCTCCAAGAGTTAAAGATGATTTACAGGTTTATTGAAGTGATGTTTATGGTCTGTACCAAATAAACTTTTTGAAAACAAGGGAACCCTCCAAAATTCCTGAAAAATTCCACAATGATTAATTTCTGAAAAACAAGGTTCTAAACCGTTGAATCCGCTTGTCGGTACTTCCTTAAAAAACCGTCCTTGAACACCCGGTATTCTCCTTTGAGAATCGCTTCTCGCGCATGCTTGACCAGCGACAGATAAAAATACAGATTGTGGTAGGTGTTTAGCCGCATCGAGAGGATTTCGCCGGAAAGATAAAGATGCCGCAAATAAGCCCGGGAATAATTCCGGCAGGTGTAACACCCGCATTCCGGGTCAAGGGGCGCTGGATCTTCACGGTATTGAGCCTGTTTGATGCTGATTTGTCCGTGGGATGTGAACATGGATCCATTGCGGGCATTGCGGGTGGGCATGACGCAATCAAACATATCAATGCCGGAATCAATGGCTTCCAGCAAATCCTCAGGTTCTCCCACTCCCATCAGATAGCGTGGATGGTCTGACGGCAGAAGTGGTGCCACTTCCCGGACCACATGATAAAGTTCTTCTTTACTTTCGCCAACACTCAAACCGCCCAGTGCATAGCCGTCAAAACCGATGTCCGTCAGGGCATCTATGCTTCTGCGTCGTAATTCCAGCGACAGTCCGCCCTGAACGATACCGAACAGGGCATTGTCTGAAGTTCTCGCCGCTTTACAGCGTTTTGCCCAGCGGGTGGTCAGGTCAATGGATTCCTCAATTTTTTTAAGCGGAGCGGGCAGGCTGAGGCATTCATCCAGGCACATCATGATGTCCGAACCCAGATTTTCCTGAATCTGAATGGAAACTTCCGGACTCAAAAAAATCGTGTTGCCGTCAATATGGCTTTGAAACGTGACACCGGCTTCTTCCATTTTTTTAAGTTTTGCCAGCGAAAAAACCTGAAATCCGCCACTGTCTGTCAAAATGGGAGAGGACCAGTTCATGAACTGGTGCAGTCTGCCCAATTGATGAATCAGTGCGTCGCCGGGTCGCAGATGCAGATGGTAGGTATTACCCAGAATGATTTCAGCACCAATGTCCCTGAGTTCTTCCGGGGTCATGGCTTTGACGGTTCCCAAGGTGCCTACCGGCATGAAAATGGGAGTATGGATGATTCCTCTGGAAGTCTTGATGGTTCCGGCTCTGGCGTTGCCATTCTGTGTCTGGAGTGTGAATTCGATCATGATTGTTAATCCATGCTGAGTGTCATCAGTTTTAGGAACATTCGAAAAATAAAACAGATAAATTCTCCGAACAATATTTCCTGTCGGGCACACGTAGAGACGCGCTATAGCACGTCTCTACAGACCAGAACAGGAGAGACTGGATTGGAAAATGTTTACAACTTATTTTTTTGCCGTTCCTTAGCGAGTGTGTTGGGTTCTGAATGATTTTTTGGAAGAATGGCGTTTGCCTTCGCTTTTGTGTCCGGTGCCTTTGGGTTGATACAGCGGGACCAGATGCTTTTTGCTGTTGCCGATCAAATCTTCACGGTCCATTTCCTTCAACGCTTCACGCAGAAGGGGCCAGTTGTTGGCATCATGATAACGCAGAAAGGCCTTGTGCAGACGGCGCTGGCGCAAACCTTGGGGAATGTAAACATCTTCGCTGTCACGTTTGACTCCCTTGAGTGGATTTTTGCCGCTGTGATACATGGCGGTGGCCAGTGACATGGGCGAAGGCAGGAACGCCTGAACCTGATCTGCCCGAAAGCCATGTTCCTTCAGCCAAAGGGACAGACGCAGCATGTCTTCATCGGTGGTGCCGGGATGCGCTGCGATGAAATACGGAATCAAATATTGTTCTTTGCCCGCCAGTTGTGAATATTTATCAAACAGTTCCTTAAACCGGTCAAACGTCCCAATGCCGGGTTTCATCATTTTGCTCAACGGTCCTGATTCGGTGTGTTCCGGCGCGATCTTGAGATAGCCGCCTACATGATGCGTGACCAGTTCCTTGATATATTCAGGCGATTCCACCGCCAGATCATAGCGCACCCCTGACCCGATGGTGATTTTTTTAATGCCTTCCACCTGTCGTGCCTTGCGGTACAGATCAATCAGCGGAGCATGGTTCGTGTTGAGGTTGGAACAAATTTGGGGATACACACAGGAAAGCCGGCGGCAGGAGGCTTCGATTTCCTTACTTTTGCAATGGAGACGATACATGTTGGCTGTCGGACCGCCCAGATCAGAAATCATTCCGGTAAATCCCGGCACATTGTCCCGGATGTTTTCCAGTTCTCTCAACACCGATTCCTGGGAACGATTTTGAATAACCCGGCCTTCATGCTCGGTGATGGAACAGAAAGAACATCCGCCAAAACACCCACGGGTGATGATCACGGAAAACCGGATCATTTCATAGGCTGGAATTTTTTGATCCAGATACACGGGATGGGGTTGACGGGTGTAGGGCAGTTCAAATACCCGGTCCATCTCTGGTGTGGTCAATGGAATTGGCGGAGGATTGATCCAGATTTCCCTGTTTCCATGTTGTTGCACCAGGACTCTGGCATTTCCCGGATTTGATTCCAGATGCAACTGACGGGAAGTGTGGGCATAAAGCACCTTGTCCTGCACCACCTGTTCATATGACGGCAACCGTACAAAAGTTTTTTCACGTGCAATCCCTCTCACAATCTGCCTGGCCGACCATGTCGGATCAATCGGTAAGGACCTTCCTGATGAATTATTTACGGTTTTTGGTTCAGCGGGTTCTATCCGGCTCACGTCCACTTCGGCCCAGTCTTCTGGAATTTCAGCCAGATTCAGTGCTGTTCCCCGGATATCCCTGATGTTTTGTAAGGGTTCGCCCGCCGCCAGTCGGTGTGCAATTGCGGTGATGGCACGTTCGGCGTTGCCAAAAAGCAAAATATCGGCTTTGGAATCCATCAGAATGGAACGGCGGATTTTTTGTGACCAGTAATCAAAATGGGCAATCCGGCGCAAGCTGGCTTCGATCCCGCCAATCACAATGGGTACTTCCGGGTAGGCCTCCCGGCATCGCTGGGAATAAACAATCACGGCACGGTCCGGACGTTTTCCACCAAGACCTCCCGGCGTGTAAGCGTCATCGGAACGGATTTTCCTGTCTGAGGTGTAGCGATTCACCATGGAATCCATGTTACCGGCTGTTACACCAAAAAACAGATTGGGTGGTCCCAGTTTCAAAAAATCATCGGTATTCTGCCAATCCGGTTGAGAAATAATACCGACACGAAAGCCCTGCGCTTCCAGCAGTCTGCCGATGATCGCCATGCCGAAACTAGGATGGTCCACATAGGCATCTCCTGTGACCAGAATGATGTCGCAACAATCCCAGCCCAGAACGTCCATTTCATCACGGGACATGGGAAGCACAGGTGCAATGCCAAAACGGGAGGCCCAGAAAGGCCGGTAAGAAAAAATTGAAGGGGTTTCCATAAAATCCATAGACAGGTTTATCGGCTTTCCGACCAGGAAAGGGAGGCCATATTATTTTAATAAGGCCTCAAAGATTCCCTAATTTCCCCCAATCCACAAGATTGAATCATGAGGTCAGAGGCGATAATTCCATAAACTGTTTCACTGGGATTTTATCTTTCAAAAATTTGTGACATGAATCATCTTGAGGGGCGTTGAAACCGATAACCTTTGAATAATCCAACAAGTGATGCGTGCTATGAATGAATTGAATCCTTCTGCCAGAATATTGCTCGGGCCTGGTCCCAGCAATATTCATCCTCGTGTGTATCGTGCGTTATCCACCCCGGTTGTGGGCCATCTGGACCCTGATTTTCTGAAAATAATGGATGAAATTCAGGAAATGCTCAGGATGGTTTTTCAGACAAAAAACCGATTCACCATTGCGGTTTCAGGTACCGGCAGTGCGGGGATGGAAGCCTCCATTGTCAATGTGGTCGAACCGGGAGATCAGGTGATTGTCGGTTTGAACGGTGTGTTTGGCAATCGTCTGGCTGATGTGGTTTCACGTTGCGGCGGCGAAGTGATTCCGTTGACAGCCGATTGGGGACAGCCGATTGAACCTCATCGGGTCGAGGACGCGTTGAAAAAACATAACGGGGTTAAGGCTGTGGTACTGGTTCATGCAGAAACTTCCACAGGAATTCTTCAGCCACTGGAAGAGATTGGCGTCATGTGCCGCAACCATTCCGCACTGTTCATTGTGGATACAGTCACTTCTCTGGGCGGTGTTCCGGTAAAGGTGGATGAATGGGGAATTGATGTGTGTTACAGCGGAACCCAGAAATGTTTGAGCTGTCCTCCGGGATTGTCCCCGATGACCTTCAGTGACAAGGCGATGCATGTGATCAAATCCAGAAAAAATAAGGTTCAAAGCTGGTATCTGGACATGAACCTCATTGAAAGTTACTGGTCAGAAAGCAACCGGGTTTATCATCACACGGCTCCGGTGAGCATGAACTACGCCTTGAGAGAAGCACTGCGAATTATTCTGGAAGAAGGTCTGGATCAACGATTTCAACGCCACCTGGAAAACAGCCATTACCTGATTGATCATTTGAGAGAATCAGGATTGATGCCAGCCGTCGATGCGGCTTATCGACTGCCGCCTTTGAATGCCATCCGTGTTCCTGAAAATGTGGATGAAATGGCCATCCGAAAAAAACTCCTGCTACAATATGGCATCGAAATTGGAGCGGGGTTGGGGGAGTTGAAAGGAAAAATCTGGAGAATCGGTTTGAT
Organism: SAR324 cluster bacterium; assembly: GCA_015232315.1. NCBI lineage: Bacteria > Deltaproteobacteria > SAR324 cluster bacterium. The sequence continues at coordinate 280,935 of JADFZZ010000002.1, forward strand.
GGGAGAATCCTCCAATAAAGCCAATATTGTTTATCTGCTCCATGCTTTGCGGGAAATCCTTAAACATTGACAGGCAATATTGCGATATATCATCCTTTTTTTAAGCTTATTCATGGCACAGGGTTCTACCAGCGAGGCTTTTGAGTCTCATCGTCTGCTCCTGTTCGAGAGCCAGGTTTTTTCAGAACAGAGCGGGTGGCCTGTCGCTCGAATGCGGGGTGCTCCGGAAGACGATTTTTCCGCATCCGGAACAGATTCCCGGATTGCGGAAAACTCATCTGAAGAACTTTCAGGACCACTTTTGTGGTTTGTGGTTTGCGCGTTAGTGACTCCGTGGATTGTGGCGGTGTACTCATTGCGAAAGTTCTGGAAACTTTGGAAGTCCCATAAAAAATAGAAAAAAGTTGAGTGTGAATTATGGAAGAACAATATCCCTGGATGACAGCACAACCCAGAAGTTTCTGGAGAAACAAGGAACATTGTCGCCAGTACCTTTCATGGTTGGGGGAACAGCTTGGATTTGTCAGTAGCGAGGAATTTTATCATTTGAGCCGCGACGTGGTGAACAGCAATTTTGGCGAAGAATTGTTGCCTCAATTTCAGGATTCTGTAGCAAAGCTGGTCATGGATATTTTTAATGATCAACCATGGATGCCCTGGAAATTTGATGAGCAACCTGTTCATTTGTGGCACCAATCCCGTTATTGCAGAGACTATCTGGAATGGCTGGGAAAAGAATTGGGATATACCGACTATGAAGACTGGTACAACATTCAGCCTGAAGATTTTTTGGACAATCATGGGCAAGAATTATGGGCTCAAAACAAGGAAAATCCTTATAAAATTTTGAAGGAGGCTTTTCCGCACTTTGACTGGAATCCCTGGCTGTTTGAGCATTTGCCGTTGGCTTTTCTGGATTCGGAACAACAACTGAGATCATGGCTGAAATGGATGATCGATGGCCTGTGTCCTGAGGGCTCCGATGATTTATATGCGGTGACTCCAGACGATTTAGCCAAAGCTGACACAAGACACTGGCTGATTTCAAAACCAGAAATCACGCTGGAAGCCATTGCCAAATTGCTTTTCCCGGAACATAACTGGCTTTCCTGGAAGTTTCAGGATTGCCCTGAGGCGTTCTGGGCTGATCATGAAAATTGTCAGCGATATCTGGAATGGCTGGCTTCCGTTTATCAGATCCATGCTGCGGAGGAATGGTATCAAATCGGAAGGGTTGAGATCACTGAGCATGACGGCACAGGATTGCTACGGCGTTATCACAATTCTGCACCCTTGGCGATCATGAGTGTGCTGGCTTCATTCCCCTGGGAACCCTCTCGATTCAAGGATCATTGCCACCGTCACCAGCGATTACGTGAAACACTGACAGAATTATTTGGCAATGAACATTGTCAGGAACACTATCAGCCTGAAAAGGGAATTTCAGCTATACAATATTTTTTACCCAGCCTTGGAATTGCCCTTGAGTTGTTGACGGAAGACTACGTTTATCCTGTTTTAGCCTTAGGCGGAAAACCAACATTAGCCGCCAGAAAACAGGAGCAAAAGCAGAAAAAATCATTTTTGAAACAAACTGGAAAAATCTTTGTTGAGATTCCACCAGATGTGATTCCTGATGCGGTCACACTCAAACAACGGCTGTCATCTTTTCACAAACAGATTGTTTTTCGTGAGCATCAATCCATTGCGCAATATCAGCTTCCATTTAATATCTCAGAACCTTCCTGATTTTTCGACCTGCACAGGTGGAAAAATGAGTGCTTGTCATTCCGGTTTATATGACGTAGTTAGTGTTCAAACATCTGTTATTGAAACAAAAAATATAATTGATTCTTGATTGGTAATCATTATGACTGCTATTAAAACACAAATCGTTCGTATTGGTAATTCACAGGGAATCCGACTTTCAAAAGCAATTATGAAACAATGTCACTTATCCAGAGAAGTTCTACTGGAACCACACGATGACGCCTTAGTGATCAAACCTGTAAAAACGACAAGAAAAGACTGGAATAAACAATTTCAGGAAATGGCATTAAATCATGAAGATACCATGCTTGAACCATCAGTCTCCACCCAATGGGATCAGGAGGAGTGGGTATGGTAATTAAACGTTTTGATGTGTTTCTGGTTCAGCTTGATCCCACTCAAGGTACAGAAATTCAAAAAACTCGTCCATGTCTGGTTATCTCTCCTGACGAAATGAATCCGCATATCGCGACTGTTATCATTGCCCCCATGACAACCAAAGGTCGTCCATATCCATCGCGGGTTCCAGTTTCTTTTCAGGATAAGCAAGGGCAAATTGTACTTGATCAAATACGAACTGTAGATAAGACACGTCTTCTTAAAAAACTGGGGCACATTGATAAAATCTCAGCTCAACAGGTTTTGAGCATATTACACGAGATGTTTGCCCCCTGATTCTTATTGAAGTTCCAGTTACTGCCCAGGATATTGAAATTTGATTCCACTCAAGCATTTTATGAAGGAGCAATACATGCGTTTTATAAGGAATATCAGAAATCTGTGTTTTTGGTTGATGGTGTCTGTCCTCAGCCTGATGTCCTGTTCAACAACCATACGTCCCAAAGGACCAGAAGAAATCGCTCTGAAAGTTTATACGCGGATTCCTGATACACCAGTTTATGCCTCCTTGAAAAATCCCAGGATCAAGATGGGACTTCCTGCCAGAAAAGAACTGTTAATCTGTGCGACTTGTCTTGGGGATAATCCTGCGGGTAATCGGGTGAAAGCTTTCTGGTTTGATGAAAAAGAACAGAATCCCGCCGATAAACATAAGTTTCTGGGATGGGTTGAACAGGAAAATTTAACAACAACACCGGAAAAAAACTATACGCACAATGCGTTTGCCTTGCGTGGAAATATGCCGGTTTATGCCAACTTTGAAGGTCCGGCGATCAAACAGAGTCTTCCCTTCATGTATCCGTTGTGGACCTGTCAGGCCTGTGCCAGTGCTCAATATGACAAACCGAGAGTGGTGGTTTTCCGTTATGATGGCAATGAAACAGAGCCTGTCAAACAGTTTATTCCGGTGGGGTGGGCAGAACGTAAGGATTTGCTGTTGCGCCGTTCGGTTATCAAAAATGAAGCACATAAGGATTTGACGGTCGTTCTGAGTAATAATCCTGTGCATTACGATCCCAATGAAAAACTGGACAGGGTTCCGGTGCGATTTTCGCCGGAAGTAGACGCCCGTGTGGAAGATGAATTGAAAATATTTGATTTCTACATGGTATTTGCTCAAACAAAGGATTTTTATCTGATTGGACGACACCGGGGCATCGCCCAGCCTTTGTTTGCCCGGGATAACATCATCGGCTGGATTCCCAAACGACGGGCCATTGTCTGGGAAACCCGGGAGGCGGTGCAGTTCATTGAGGACAATAGGAAGGAACGTGAACCTGCCAAAATCTACATGACCAGTCAGGGCCTGCTGGAGCAAAACCCGTGGGATGTGGTGGCCTATGAAGACGTGACGGTGCCTGTGGAGCATGACAGTCTGCGCTGGTTGGTGATTGATAAGAACGAAGTGGATGGCTATTATGAAATCTATTACCTGTCAGGCGGACAAATCAAGGATACCTACTTGTTTGAAGATTGGCTACGTCTGCTGATTCGTGACAATCTGGAAGCACAGGGACTTAATGATCCGATTGAGTTGGCGCAAATGGTCAGTGATCGCCTGTTGCCCATGCTGGATCATCGCTTTGAACTTTTCCGGCGAGGATTTGTTGCGGCAAAACAGAACAATATTCCACAAGTCGAAGAAGTCGTTCTGGTCGAACGGGAGCAGATTGTGAACATGATTTCCAACTACGAAAAAATCATGAATGTTTTCAGCAAAGCATCCAAAAACCGGGTTACAGAGTGTGAGGATACGTTGAAGAGCATTTTGAGAGAAACGTTGCCGGATGCAGATGATGAAGCGGTTGAGGCTCTTATGGCAGAGGGTCTGGATGTGGAATCCATCAATCGTGAAATGACAGGGATCAATTTCAGAGGTGCCAATGGCTTGCTGGTGTTATCATGCGACCAATGGCCCTTGATGGATCCGGTTGATCTTGAATCGGACAACAACCGGATTCGGTTGAGCCAGGATAAGCTGGTGAAAATATTGACCAATCAGGAAAGTCTTCGCTCAGGCGAAATGCGACCGCATCCGCAATATCCCCAACGGGAGTTGTTTCAAATCGTGGAAAATACAATGGAACTCGAAGATCCCATCACTGGTGATTACGTAGAAGTCGATTATCACCCCAGACAATTCTGGTGGAAACGGGACAATGTCTCCTATGGCTGGATCCCGTTTCATGTGTTTCCCTGAAAATCAGGTTCGCATCAACCAGTCTTTTTTCAATGCGGCAATCCGGTCACGCAATTGGGCGGCAAACTCAAATTCGAGAGCCGCCGCGGCTTTCTGCATTTCCTGCTCCATGTTTTTGATGTCTTTTTCTATCTCTTTCCGGTTCCGGTAACCGCCTTCAGATTCCGCCACCATTTCTTCAGGTTCCACAGGTGCCAGCGAAGGCCCGATCTGTTTGTAAATGGTTTTGGGGGTGATCTGGTGCTGGAGATTGAACGCCATTTGCCTTTCCCGTCGTTTCTGGGTGACTTCGATGGCGATTTTCATGGAATCCGTCATTTTGTCCGCATACATGAGTACCATGCCATTCACATTTCTTGAGGCACGTCCGCAGGTCTGAATCAAGGATCGGGATGATCGCAAAAATCCTTCCTTGTCCGCGTCAAAAATTCCCACCAGAGAAACTTCCGGTAAATCAAGCCCTTCACGCAAGAGATTGATGCCAATCAGCACATCAAAATCACCTTTACGCAAGTCATGCAGGATTTGTGATCGTTCCACCACGTCAATGTCTGAGTGCATGTAGCGAACCCGCACACCAAGTTCTTCATAATATTCGGTCAGGTCTTCCGCCATTTTTTTGGTCAGTGTAGTGATCAGCACCCGCTCCTTGCGTTCTACCCGCAGTCGAATTTCATGCAGCATGTCATCCACCTGTCCCATGACAGGGCGTACCTCAATCACAGGGTCCAGCAGACCTGTGGGGCGAATAACCTGTTCCACTACATAGCCTTTGGATTTGCGGACTTCATCATCGCCGGGCGTCGCTGAAACATAAATCATCCGGTGTTTGATTTTTTCAAATTCCTCAAATTTGAGAGGCCGGTTATCCAGGGCGGAAGGCAGGCGAAAACCATAATCCACCAAGGCGGATTTTCTGGAGTAATCTCCTGCGGCCATCCCTCGAACCTGAGGGAGCGTGACATGACTTTCATCAACAAATATGAGGGAGTCTTCAGGCAAATAATCAATCAGGGTGATGGGGCAACTTCCGGGTGCTCTGCGTTGCATGATGCGGCTGTAGTTTTCAATGCCATTGCAAAATCCTGTTTCTTCAATCATCTCAAGATCATATTCGGTCCGTTGTTTGAGCCGATGGTATTCAATCAGTTTGCCCTGCTGTTGGAATAGCGCCAGTTGTTCTGCCAGTTCCTGCCGGATCATTTCCATGGTTTGCGGCAGATAATCGGCAGGCATCACATAATGCGAGGACGGAAAAATCGAAACTTTCGCCAGGTTTTCAAGTTTTTTTCCTGTCAACGGTTCGACTTTGCTGAGTGCTTCAATTTCATCACCAAACAATTCAATACGAATCGCGAATTCCGCTTCGGCCAGAAACACTTCAACCACATCGCCCCGAACCCTGACGGTGCCCCGGTGGAAATCAAAATCATTGCGCTCATACTGCATGGCGATCAACTGTTCGAGGATGCGTGTCCGACTGAGAGATTTTCCAGCTTCCAGCGTCAGGCTCATACTGCTGTAATCTTCAGGCGATCCAAGGCCATAGATGCAGGACACACTGCTGACAATGACCACATCCTGCCGTTCAAACAGGGATCTGGTGGCAGACAGGCGCAAACGGTCCAGTTCATCGTTTACGGCAGTGTCTTTTTCGATGTAAAGATCTCTTGCCGCGACATAGGCTTCAGGCTGGTAGTAATCGTAGTAACTCACAAAATATTCCACAGCGTTTTCCGGAAAAAACGCCTTGAACTCATTGTAGAGCTGGGCGGCCAGGGTTTTGTTGTGTGCCATGACCAGTGCCGGACGATTCCATTTCTGAATCAGATTGGCCATGGTGAAGGTTTTCCCTGACCCGGTGATCCCCAGCAAAACCTGATGTTTCTTATTATCCCGAATGCCTTGATACAGTTTCTCAATGGCTTCCGGCTGATCTCCCTGTGGAGTAAATTCAGCCTGAATTTTGAAGTTTCCCATGGTGTTACCTGATATTGTGTGATGTTTGTCATATTTTCGGCCACAAATTGTCGGGGCGAACCTGTGTGTTCGCTCTGATCCAATGTCATCAACTTAAGCATTATGAATGGTGCTGAGTATTAATTCCCCCTTGGTTCAAGGGGGTTAGGGGGATGTAATTCTGAGCGTTAAATCCCCCATGCCCCCTTTGAAAAGGGGGATTTCCCGGCGAAGAACGCCTTAAGTTGATGACATTGGCCCTGATGCCGGGCAGACACACTGCCCCTACGGGATAAAACACAAATCAGGTGAAACATCAAAGATCAATTTTTGACACATAGCCGAAAATGTGACCAACCCCTTCATTGCTCAAGCTGTGGCTGGTTGTTCCTGCTGACGGACATAAAGTTTCAGTTTAGGCAGAATCTTGAACAGAAACTTTTGCAGGGCAGGTTCTCTATAGGAATACTGGAGAAACGTCATGCCTTTGGCCTGACGATTGCCACTGGTAGGACCATATAACTGGCAAGGTTCATAAATTGCGATGGAAAAATAGCATTCCAGTTCATATTCATCAAGTGCCTGTGACGCTGAATATGACAGGGATTTGGCTTTTTTATGCGCATAGCCGCCAAGGGTGAGTAGCAGATGTCTCATTTTGGGCGAAGTCCCTTGTGTTACCAGAAACGAACGGGCCCATTCCCGGACGGGATAGGCGTGTTTGGCGATAAATTCACTTTCAACGCCGAGAACCATTCTGCCGGTTTCCTGGAGTTGTCCGTAACTATCCTTCATTTTAAAAGTCAGATGCTTGAGTACGCCTTTGAGCGCGTCTTCAGAGTTTTCAGCGGAATCCAGCATATAAGGATTTGAGAGTTCCTCCGGTTTGAGGTCCTGAAATTGAAATTCAAAGGGTAATTCCTCATCGGGTTTGGCTGAAGATGGCGGCATTTTATTGCCAGCGGAGACTTCCGCGCCCGGTTGAACAAACGTTGGTTCAGCGGACTTGGCGGCTTGCCCGAGTCCTGCCAGTTTGAATTCGGTGGACGCGGTTTTATACATTTGAGGGGGATTGAGCAAGTCACCCTCAATAAAAAGGGCCTGCTTCATATCTTCAATGGCTTGCTGGGCATTCTGAAAGGGTTGAATGTAAGGACTCATTCCTGAGATTTCAAATTGAAGGAGCACTTTCGGATTGTCACAGACGAAGCGCAAAATATCATTGCCCATGATGGCTTCAGCGCCCAATGTAGCAAGAAACGCAATGGCATTTTCGCTGATGAAAGGGGTGGCTGAAAAATCAAAAATGAAGCCCATTGCTCCTTTTTCCTTCAGAATGAAGATATCTTTTGCCAGTTCATCCACACTTGATCCGTTCATGACCGATTTCTGGGTAATCAGTACCATGAGCGATTCCTTGTCCAAAACCGCAATGTCCATTTGATGTCTCCCGGTTAATACAGTTTGACAGCCTTGACCTGACACAAACGCATCAGGTCGGGTGTGATTTTATATTCCAGCAGTTGTCCGAGTTTCGGCATGAGATATTCAAACAGAAAGGTTGAATGGAATTGGGTTTTCAGCATTTTTTCCATGCGTTTGAACAAATCCACCTGATTGGTTTCCAGGTATGTGGCCAACTTGTCAGGGCGAAGCCTGTCATAGCCGGAATGACAGTTGTCCCTGTCAATTTTTCTGGCAGTTTCCAGCAAGGCCGCATCCAGAAAATTCCAATACACCACTGGTTGTTGAAAATAGGGAAATTCCAGAATCATATTTTCTGACACCAGATTGTAGGTTTCAAAAAAGACACGATGATTGATCTGGGTGCCTGAGACAAATTTCTGCCGGTTCATGGTCAGTTTTCCGAGATCACCCAACGCCTCTTTGCTCAGTAGGACAGGAAGCAATTGCATGAGAAGATCAACTTCTTCAGTGGTCAACTGTCCGGAGGATTCCAGCATCGGAAACAGAATTTTTGCGTCATCAGGGCTCATTTGCATGCTGATCAGATGTGCCAGATGCACAAATTTAAGGTGCCGTTCTTTATTCTGGGTGAAAAACTCAAAGTAGAAAGGCACTCTGGCCAAGGCCAGCATCTCCGCAAATTTGAGTGTGCCGAGAACCTTGAAGTTTGAGAGAAGATAAAACAGCGTGTCTTCCGGTTGAACGATTGAAATGGACGTAAAATTCCAGCCTTTGAGTGTGTTGATCTGTTCAGGCACCAGCGGGAAGGCTGTGACTTGCGACTGGCTGTAATTTCTTTGTCTGGGGCTGTCCTGAAAAACCTGAATAGCAACCGCTGGCGGTGCCACAGCAACAACGACAGGCGCAGGAGTTGAAACAAGACTTAGCGGTTTGGTATCAGGTTCGGATTGCTGTTTTTTGGGCGCTTCTTTGAGCACCTGCTGTTTCAATTGTGTCAGTTTTTCCTGAGCTGACAAACGTTTGGTTTGCGCGACTGCCGATGGTGAAACTGGCGGCACATCCTGTTTGGTCAGGATCTGACGGCTGATTTCACGCCGTAACATCATTTTTAGAGTTTCCGGGATGGAGGGATCTGTCAGCAAATGGGATTTTTTGATGATCCGGTTCATGGTTTCAGTATTTTCCATGAATTTTTGTTTCATGCCCTGGGACTGGGGGGATTCCAGCAAAATCAGCAATTGCTGGTATAATTCAACAAAACGCTCAATGTTGGCCCGTTTCAGGTTGGCCATGAAATGAAAACGTTCCGGTTCATAATAAAAGCCCAACGCCACAATCATCAGCGTGTCTTTGGGAACATTGATTTCTTCTGCCAGAATGGCATGAGTGAACTCTGAAAGAATGGCCCTGAATGTTTCCGGAACATTCTGGGCCTTGATGTGCAAATAAAGCACTTTTTTAAAGATCAGAAACAACCGGACCATGTTGTAGCGCTGTATCTGTGCGGAAGGACCATCCCAGTTCTCTTTTTGATGAAGAAACCGGATGACCTGTAAAATGACCGGATACTGTTCATGTTTCCCCAGAAAACAAAGATTCAGCATGCTGTCCTGTCCTTTCTCCGACAGGGAGTGCAGAAAATCTGTGAATTTATAGAGCCAGCGTTCGATATAATTCAGCAGGTACATGCGTCGTTCATCATCATCAATCAGAAGAATCATTTCCCTGATAGAATTCAAAAACGGAAAAATCTCATACGGGGCATATAAAAAAATAACCGCATCCACAACACGGGGAATCCAGCGGATTTCCTCCTCATTGGATAGCGGTCTCAAGGCTTCTGAACGGGGGTGCGTCGGTTCAATAAACAGGTCGTAAATCTGAGTGGAGCCATTTTCCGCGATGCGCAGTAATTCCGAATTGAGCAGATTGATATCAGGGGCGTAAGGTTTGATGAGGGAAAACGCAGCTTTTTCCTGTTGCGAATCAGCCAGTAGTTTCTGCTGGATCGCAAACAGTTTTCTTTCACTGGTCCGAATGATTTTCAAACACTGATTGATCGTCTGTGCCTTTTTTTTATTTGCCTCTGAAAGTCTGGTGGTATCAATCTGATCTTTCTGGATATCCACGATCATTTCAGCAGCTTCCACGATCAATCTGCCAGCGTCCATCATAAAACCTTTAAGGATAAGCAAAAGTGTTGACCAGTGAGTTCTGAGGCTTATGGATCCAGAACACCTGGCGGCCAGAGAACTTCTTCGGGATCATAGTGAACCTTTAACACATACAGCCCGTGAGCAGGTGCGGTTTTACCACTTTTTGTACGGTCTTTTGCCTCTAAAAGTAAAGGAATCTCTTCAGGATCCCGTTTTTCCATGCCAACGTCCACCAGGGTTCCTGTGAGGATTCGTACCATGTGCTGTAAAAATGAACTGGCCTCAATCTCCAGACACAGGTTTCCCAAGGGACTGGTCACAGGATGAATGAGAATTTCTCTCATGTCTTTGATGGGGGAAGGCGAGGAACATCCTGAAGCCCGGAAGGACGAAAAGTCATGTGTCCCCAGCAGAAAAGACGCCGCTGTCCTCATTTTTTCAAGATTCAGTGGATTGCGAATCCACCAGCTATGTGACCGGGCAAACGGACTTTGCCATGAACCATTCGTGAGCAGATAACGGTAGCGTTTGCCACGGGCGTTGTAGCGGGCATGGAAGGCTGGATCGACAGGAAGAACATGCTTTACCACAATGTCTTTGGGCAGAACGCTGTTCAGCGCTTTGAACCATTTTTCAGCAGTGAAGGAACTATTCGATTGAAAACTGGCTGTCTGGTTGAGCGCATGAACTCCCGCATCGGTGCGACCTGCACCCAGAACTTTTACGTGTTCTCTGGTGATCTCAAAAATTGCTGATTCCAGCTCTCCTTCGATGGTGCGCTGGGTGGGTTGGACCTGCCATCCATGATAGGCAGTTCCCTCATAGGAAAGTAGCAGAAGCCAGTTTTGATGGGACACAATGACGGCTCCTGCTAAAAAGGAAGGTTAGTTGCTGACAGCTTGCGCTACCATGGATTTGATCCGTTGAGGATCATTTCCGGTAAAGATGTTGACCTGCTTGCCATCCTTGTAAAGAATGATCGTAGGAATTCCACGAATTCCGTATCTGGACGCGACTTCCTGGTTATTGTCCACATCGACTTTGCAGATTTTAACTTTTCCATCATAGGTTTCCGCCAGTTCATCAATGGTGGGGGCCAGTGCCCGGCAGGGACCACACCATTCCGCCCAGAAATCCACCAGTGAATAGCCTGAACTGATTTCTCCGTCAAACGATGCATCGGTTAAATGCACTACTTTCTGACTTGCCATAAGAAGACTCCAACAAAGTTAACTTCAAAACCCTGCTACCCTTATGGCAACAGGCTCCGTTTGAATTGAACGCTATACATAACTTGAGGTAATCCAAAAATCAAGGCCCTGCTCCAAGTTCTCAAATACCCCTGACTTCTCAAAGAAATCCAACCGTAGGGGCGGTTCGCGAACCGCCCCTACAATGCGTAAAAATGAATAACCCCAATCAATGTGGTTTGGTGTCATGTTTCGGATGGATGGGTGAACAGATGAACATCTCTCTGGGGAAACGGAATCGAGATGCCTTCTTCATCAAAGCGGTTTTTTACTTTTTCCATGATGTCAAAATAGACTTCCCAGTAATCGGGCGTTTTGATCCAGGGGCGGACTGCTATGTTCAGGCTGCTGTCGGCCATTTCCAGCAAGCCGATGACAGGGATGGGATCTTTAAGAACTTTATCATGCTGTTCAAGAATATCTTTTAAAATGTTTTTGACTTTTTTCAGATCAGAATTGTAGGCGACGCCAAACACGAAATCAATTCTTCTCGTGGGCTTGCTCACATAATTGATGATTTTATCAGCCATCATGGTGGAATTGGGAACTACCACCACCTTGTTGTCCGGAGTACGCATTTGTGTTGTCAGGATATGGATTTCTTCAGCGGTTCCCAAAATTCCAGCGCCTTCGATCAGGTCGCCCACACGGAATGGTCTGAAAATAATGATCAACACCCCGGCCGCGAAATTGGAGAGAGAGCCCTGAAGTGCCAGGCCGATGGCAAGTCCAGCCGCACCAATCACCGCAATCAATGACGCCGTCTGGATTCCAATCTGGTTCAAGGCCGCCAGAATCACAAACAGCATGCTTCCAAAATAAACAATATGTGACGTGAACAGGGTCAGTGTTTCATCCACTTTGGCCCGGTGCAAGGCTTTGACCGTCACATCTCTCAGAATACGGGATGCCAGTCGCCCCAAAAACAGGATCAGTAACGCGCCCAGAAGATGGAGTCCGTATTCTGTAAAAAGAGTCTGAAGGTAGGGAATCATGTTTTTTATATCAATGGGAATATCAGCACTCATGGTATCTCAATAACTTAGTTGGATTCAGGCAAATAGGTATGGGACAGCGATTCATACTGGAGAATCGGGGAAGAGACAGAAAACAGCAGTCTGCTTTCCATATTGGGGCCTTGTGCCCGCAAAACCGGATCGTTTTTTTCATTGAAACGCCGGCGATAGAGCAGGGCGTTGGCATTGTCGCCCAGTTGTTGAAAAGTCAGCACAAGCCGGTCAAGGAACAGGGAGGTCAGGTAGGTATCACGATCGGTCTGATTCAGCAGCAATTCCTTGACCTGTGGCCATTTCTGCAAGCTCATGTAAACATTGCTGAGCGCATCCACCAGCTCCAGATTGCCCGGGAAATATTCCATGCCGGTTTTATAGATTTTCAGCGCTTCAGTTTCATTTTCCTGACTGCGGAAGAGATCGCCGGCAAGTCGGTGAATGAAGCCATCTCCCTGATTATTTTTAAGAAAAGGCAGACACACTTTCAAGGATTCATCAAACTGGCCCAGGCGGTTGAGTGTCGCGGCATACAGATAGGCGGTTTCCCAGTCTTGCGGGTGTTTTTCCACCAAGGGTTGAAGCACCGGAATCACCTGTCGGAAGAGTCCCCGCAAATAGAGCACCCTTGCCAGTGAGAACTGAATGAGATCGCTATTGTCGATGACTACAATTTTGTGGAGCAACGCTTCAGCTTCAAGATAGTCACCGCGGATGATGTACATATCAGCCTGAAGCCTCAGCACTTCGCTCTCCAGGGGATACTTCTGGATAATGCCGCTCAGTTGACGTTCCACATTTTTCAGTTCGCCTTTCAATAGTTTTCTTCTGAGAGACAGTAACTGCGCATGAAGGCTTTCCGGATCAATATCCAGGGCACGGGTGAGAGCCAGGTCGCCTTCGAGGCTTCGTCCCCGGGCAAAATACAGGGATGCCTGAAAAAAATAGGCTTTTGCCAGTCGTTTATTGATTTCCAGTGCTCGAGCCAGCCAGATCCCTGCTTTATCAAGTTCACCGGTTCTGATATACAGCATGGCAAGTTCCATCATCGCATCCAGATTTCCGGGAGATTCACTGAGAATATTTTCAAGAATACGTTTGGCTTGTTCAATCTGTTCCTGACTGATGAGAATATGCGCATGGATCAAGCGGTCTTCCAGTTGAAGCTGACCATTTTGTTGCAGTTGTTTTATGATCTCCAGCGCAGGCGCATATTGCTGACGGGCAAAATAAATGCGCATCAGTTCATAATTGGCTCTTGTGGCTTCAGGATGTGCCTTGAGCAGATCGTCTGCCAGGGTTTGCGCATAGTAATACCGGGCTTGTGACGCATAAATCCTGATTTGCAGCAACCGGGCTTCCACATTGGAGGGTTCCAGCGTCAAAACGGTTTTGATAGACTGTTGGGCATTGTCATATTCACGACGTTGCAGGCTGATTCTGGCCAGATGATACAGCGCTTCAACATAGCGCCGGTCTTTTTGGATGGCTTCTTCCAGTGTTGCCACGGCTCGTTCGGGGTCGTCCACTTTTTCATAGGTCAATGCCAGTTTCAGGAGTCCTGAGAGGAGTTCCGGGTTAAGGCGTACCGCGGTCGTGTAAGCATTGATGGCATCAGAATAACGTTCCTTGCGAAAGGCAATATCGCCAATCAATTCAAAATATTGATATTTGAGAGGATCCAACTGGCTGGCTTTTCGAACGAATTGTTCGGCTTCTTCATACCATTGTTTGAAAAAATAGGCCTGAGCCAATTTGTAATACAGGATGGGGTCATTCTCAGCCTGTTTCAGTTTGGCGTTCTGTTCCTCAATCACCCGGTCCACATTATTACTGTTTAGAATAACAGCGGGTTCATAAGGCATAGATCGGGAACAGGCCTGTGACAGAAACATCATCAAACCAATTAAAATGAAATAAAATCCATGTTTCATAGCATTCAGTGGAAAAAAGTTGGGAAAAAACTGTTATTCTGCGGCTTGGTTTCTGGTTTCAAAAAAACGTTCCTGCATGAATTTCAATTCTTCTGTTTCCGGCAACGCAGGTTCCTGATGTCTGTATAGGTAAACCGGCGGGGAAGGCAAGCTTTCGTTGCCGTGTGAATCGACCAGTCGGATCTGGAACAGATATTTATCAAAACGCCGACTGAAATAGTCCAGAAAGGCTTCCCGTTGAGGAAGTTCCGGTTTGCTGATGGAGGTGGAAGAACCGGGTTGAGGCTGATACATGAGCAAAAAACTGTTGCTGATGGTCGCAATCGGTGTTTCCGGCCAGTTGTAGCCCTCAATCGCACGATAAATGTTGGCACGAAAATACACGGGTTTAGTCAGAATTTCTCCGGTATTGTCAAACAACACTTCCATTTGTTCCAACAAGGGTTCCCATGAAATCTGAAACACATGGGGGGTCATGTCGGACACTGGAATCGCAACCAGTTGTCGTAAGCCTTCTGCCTGTTCAAACGACATCAATTTCAGCTTGGGCACGGTCAATTCCGGAAATTCTGTAAATCCATTCAGTTTGGTTTGCCGGGGTGTTGCCAGATCCCGACCATTCCTGGTCTTAAAAAAAAGTTTGAAGGAATGCACATAAGGATCTTTGGGGGCCTCTGGAAGATAGAACATGAGGTGACCATTTTCTGCTTTCAGGTGTCTGGAGGGATACGGGATCAGATAGTTTCTGGATAAAAGAGGAAGGCATTCCAGACACTGGGGGTTCAAGACAGTTTCTTCGATCATGAATTGTTGGGAAACGCCCACTGTTGTGCGGATGTGAAACACTTCATTGCGAAAATCCTGTTCCAGAAAGACAAGCACCAGATCATCTCTGAGATAAAAAGTGCGAATCGGTGTTTGTGATTCAAAGTCAATGGTTTCTGGCAATTTCCATGACAAGCGAATCTGATTACCACGTTGGATAGCCGTAAATTCAGTGATATCAGGTAGTTTTTCCTTGTAGGGTTTAGGGACTGTCCGCATGCCACAGCCTGTTAGACTCCCTGTGAGGATAATAAAAATGAACAGCACTTTAATAATTTTCATAAGCCTCTGATGGGGGGTGATGCAACGTCTTTGTTTTGTAACAGGTTACTCCGGAAGTTCAATTCGTTTTTCCTGACAGGAACAAGCTTTTTGCTGTGTTTTTTATCGTCATGACTGTTGAAAATTCGGCAATGAAGGTTTCAGATGCTTGACAATCTGTGCGCGAACCTTTTATGGTAGTTGCTAAGAACTCGTGTGTTTCCATTTCAGAATTATCTGTTTGATTCATGTTTCAACGGAAGATGATTTCTGGAAAGCCCTGTCCACTTTCCCCGAATGCAGGCCACTATGTCCAATCAACAACGCAACTCTGATCTGTCCTCGCTCGTAGACACTATTCTCGAAAATCTTACCAGTGAGTCGCTAAAGCAATATGGAAAATTATTTCTCGCGAATATGTCCAGAAAATCCATTGACGGAACCGTGTTTTCAGAAATGCTCAGGTTTCTTGAAAATCGGTTCGAGTTTTTTGAACAGGCTGTGAATGAACCCTTCCAGATCAGAATCACCCCCCAGGTTGTTTCCGCGCATCAAGAAAAAATGATTGTGATGGATGTGGTGTATCCGGATGTCCCTTACGCGCTTATGACGATTGATAGCCTGCTGAGGGACATGGAATTAAGGATTATCAGAAAAATCCATATGATTGCGGCTATTGAAGCGGGTCCTGACAAGCATATCCTTCATTCACCTCATGACGCACGCTATCCCCAATTTTGTCATGTGTATATCGAACTTGAATACTTTGAAAACGCGGAACTTCTGGACCGCTTGCGCTTGCGTATTGAAGCTCATTTACAAGCGGCTCAGCAGATCAATCGGGACAAAAACGCCATGTTGAAGTTGCAGGATGAGATTCGTCGTAAAGTGGATCACTATGAGGAAGATCTTCCAGAACCCCAGGAAGAATGGTTGAACCTGCTGGAATGGATGGGGAACCAGAATTTCACGCTTATGGGCTATATCTGCTATAACCAGACTGGAAAAACCGGGAAACTGTCGGCAGAGCCTGAGCGCTGTCTGGGGATTCTGTCACAGGAATACCAGCGGAAATATCCTTCCAGGCTCCAGGATATTCTCACCGCGCATATCTGGAAAAACCAGCAGATGCCTTCACCATTTCATATTGATACACTCAAAGCGGCGAGTCCTGTGCTGTCTTTAATTCCACTGATGTGTATGGGGTTCCGCTTCAAGGAACCGGATGGTTCCGTCTCGACGCATGTGTTGGTGGGGTTGATCCGTCGAAGTTCGTTGCATGTCAAGAATATTGAAATGCCGCTGATTCACCTCAAAATGAAATATATTTTTGAACAGAAACACCTGGTGCCAGACAGCTATGAGTATAATGCAGTGATACGGGCTTTCAGCGCGATTCCCAAACATGAGCTGTTTCGTTCATCGGCCGCAAATCTGCTACAACGTTTTGATGATCTTCAATCCATCAACGCGCCTGACCGGATTCATTGTTTTCAATACCGCCATCCCTCGAAGAATCAGGTGCATTTCATGGTTGTAATTCCCTCGCAGATTTTCACAGAAAACAATCTGGAAAAAATTATCGAATGCCTGGAACAACAGGTGCCGCATGAGGATATGGAAGTGATTCAGGTTCAGGGGGAGGAAAAAAACTGGATTGATATGTATTTTGATCTGCATGGAGACGCTTCGTGGACATTGGATATCACTCAGCTTGAAGAAACGCTTTCCGCTCTGGTTCAACCCTGGAACGAACGCCTTCGTCATGTGCTTCGCGAAGACTATGCTGACAATATCGCTCAGGAACTGTTTGACCGTTATGTGGCATTGATGCCTGAACATTACAGGGTCCGAACTTCTCCACAGGACGCGGTCAGGGATATCCGCTATTTTGAAAAAGCAATTCACGAGCGGGAACTGCAATATAATCTGGTGCCCTTCACCATCCCCACCGATCTGGCGTATAAGGTTTCACTATTTTATGTTTACAGTCTGGAAAAAATTGATCTCAATCACATCATGCCGGTTTTACAAAACATGGGGTTGTACGTGATTGATCAACTGACAGTGCGTATTGGCGATTATCAGCACACCCTGGGTTTTTTGCAGACTTTCAGGGTGCAGTCTCTTGACGAAAAACGGATTGATGAAGAGAAATTTCATCATTTGCTGGGAACCCTGCTGGTGAAGGTGTTGAACCAGGCCACCGAAAATGATCCGTTGAATGCCCTGGCATTGAATGTCGGACTCAATTGGCGTTCCATCAACGTTCTCATGGCATATCGGAATTTATATCTTCAACTTGGTGCTTCGGTAAGTCGGCAGAAAATTCATAATGCGCTGTTGTCACATCCCCGGAGTACAAGAATGTTGTTTGAATTGTTTGAAACACGGTTTTCACCAGACGATGGCTATGGTTCCAGGGAGTACCGGCAGGAAATTCTGGTTCCCGAATTAAAACAACATTTTCTGGATAGTCTGGCGGATGTGGAGGATGTTGAAGAAGATCTGGTTTTCAGAAGATTGTTCAATCTCATCGAATATACCTTGCGCACCAGTTTTTATACCGGGCGAGTGAGTGATTCCAGTCTGGTCGCGTTCAAACTCGATTCAGCCAAAGTGGACCACATGCCTGTTCCCGCGCCGTTTCGTGAAATCTATGTTCATGATGTCGGTTTCGAAGGCACACATTTAAGGTTTGGCCGTGTGGCGCGTGGAGGAATTCGCTGGTCAGACCGTCCTGATGATTTCAGAAAGGAAATATTGGGGCTGGTCAAAACCCAACAGAAAAAAAATGTGGTCATTGTGCCGGTAGGATCCAAAGGCGGGTTTGTGATCAAAAAACAGCCGGCCTCCAGAGATCTATGGCTTCAGGAAGGGCAACACCAGTATGAAAAATTCATCAGTGCCCTGTTGGATCTGACAGATAATGTGGATGCTCGCGGGCATGTCACCCATCCTGCCCAGGTGATGGTGTATGATGAACAGGATGCTTATCTGGTTGTGGCGGCAGATAAGGGAACGGCCAGTTTTTCAGATTTTGCCAATGCCATATCCGGGCGCTATCAATTCTGGTTGGGTGATGCGTTCGCTTCTGGCGGAAGCGTTGGTTATGACCACAAAAAAGAAGGCATCACCGCACGAGGCGCATGGGAATGTGTCAAACTGCATTTTCACGAAATGGGACATGATATTCAAACACAAATCACCTCTGTCACCGGGGTGGGGGATATGTCGGGTGATGTGTTTGGAAACGGAATGCTACTGAGTCGTGTTCTGAAATTGCGGGCCGCGTTCAATCATGCGCATATTTTTCTGGATCCTGATCCTGATCCTGAAACAAGTTGGACGGAACGTAAAAGAATGTTTGAGCTCCCACGTTCTACCTGGAAAGATTATAATCCCCAACTGATCAGCGCCGGGGGCGGGGTCTATGACCGAAAGGCCAAAAGCATTAAATTGTCCAATGAAGTGCGGCAGATGCTTGGAATTTCTTCGGAATATCTCACTGGCGACGAAATGGTCAGGGCCCTTCTGAAAATGGAAACGGACCTTCTCTGGCTTGGCGGCATTGGCACCTATATCAAGGCGAGCCAGGAGTCCCATGCTCAGGTTGGCGATCAGGCCAATGACGCGGTGCGGATTGATGCTACTGAATGTCGGGCAAAGGTGATCGGTGAGGGAGCCAACCTTGGCTTGACCCAACTGGGGAGAATTGAATTCAATCGTGCCGGCGGCAAACTGAATACGGATGCCATTGATAATTCCGCCGGGGTCAATATGTCTGACTATGAGGTGAATCTGAAGATTTTGCTACAGCAAATGCTGAGATCCGGAGAGTTTAAAAATATAGAGGAACGAAACCAGACGTTAAGGGTGGCGACGGATCAGGTTTCCAGACTGGTTCTGGAAAATAATATTGGCCAACATCAGTCCATCTCGATGGATTCGCTACGTTCCAACAGACAGTTGAGAATATTTTCCCGACTGATCGCGTCCCTTGAAACGCAAGGTATGAGCCGTCGTAGCGAATTCATCCCGATTCCCAGCGAACTGGCTAAACTGGAACATGAAAAAGCCCCACTGCCCCGTCCTGTTCTGGCTGTCGTTCTGGCTTATGCCAAAATGGGGATCTATGAGGCGTTGTTGAAGTCAACCCTGTGTGAGGATCCATTTCTTCGAGAACTTTATGAAGGCTATTTTCCGGAAACAATTTTAGCTCGATGCCGGGCGTTCATTGATCAACATCAATTGAAGCGACAAATTATCGCGACCGTTTTGACCAATTCTATCTTGAATGAAGCAGGTTCCGCCTTCTTCTTTCAGGTTGGACAATCCTGTCAACAGACGGTCGAAGTCATTGCCCGGGCATATCTGCTGGTCTATCACGGCATGAACGGGGTCTCGCTGATGAATGCTGTCCGGCAAAGTCAGGGGGTGAGTCAGCAACAAAAATATGACGCGGTATTATTGTTTCAGGAGCGGATAAAATCTTTAACGGAATATTTATTGAGCGTTTCCCGCGAGGGCATTGATCTGGCGGATCTTGCCGGGTTCAAAAACACACTGGATCAATTGTTTCAGTTGTATCGTGAGGTCAATAAAGAAAAACTGAGCAGAGACTCCTCTGTATGGGAACAATCCGGATTTTCAAAGGAAATTTCTCAAACTCTTGGTCTGCTTCAATTACTGGGCAACATTCCGGAGGTTCTCTATCTCCATCGTCAGGAAAAACAGGAATTGAACACAGCTCTGCGTGTGACCCTGTTGCTGGATGACTTGCTCGGCTTTGGCTGGATCAGGGAACGCCTGAACACGCTGACTTTGCAAAATGAATGGGAACAGACACATCAGGAGATGTTGATCCAATCTCTGGAAACCAGTAAACGGAAGATATTCCATGGTGTGATCCAGTCGCATGCGGAGGGAACGTTGCAGGCGTTGACCAGCGAACGTTTATTGGGAACGTTCAAACATCACCAGCCTCAGGCTGTGGATGGTTATTTTCAAACTCTGGAGCAGTTGAGATATGGTGCGCCGGTTAATCTTTCGACATTGGCGGTTTGTCTTCATCGTCTCGGTTTTCTGGCTCCGGTAAATTTATAAGGATTTCATCATGATTGGATTTATTTTATCAGGTGGCAGTGGAACTCGTCTTTGGCCCTATAGCCGGTCCATGAGTCCCAAACAGTTTTTGAATATGGGGGCAACCCATGAATCGTTGCTTCAGGATACCTATCGGCGGTTATTTCAGGTCACAGGCAAGGAACATATTTATGTGATTGGTTCCAAAGCCCATGAATTTGAACTGATGTACCAGTTGCAGGAAGTGGATGAAGCTTTCACTTCGAACCAGTTGTTGCTGGAGCCTTTCGGACGCAACACGGCTCCCGCGATTTTATGGGGGATTCTATGCATTCCGGAAAATTTGAGAGATGTTCCACTGGCGATTCTGCCTGCCGACCATCTGATCAAGGCTGAAGCGGAATTTGTCAAGGCGTTGAGAACAGCGGAAACCCTGGCGTCTAAGGGAATGATTGTGACTTTCGGTATTCGGCCGGACCGTCCTGAAACAGGATATGGCTATATCAAAGCGGGAAAACCCATGGGCGAGGGGTTCATTGTCGAACAGTTTGTGGAAAAACCTGATCTGGCGACCGCAAAAACATATCTGGAATCACAGCAATTTACCTGGAATTCCGGGATTTTCATGGCGACACCCAACACATTGCTGCGTGAATTCAAACAACACGCACCGAAAATGTTCCAGATTTTTTCAGAATACATCAATGTGGAAAACGCGTTCCGTAATCCTGCTGTGGTTGAAAAAATTTATTCCAGGGTAGAGTCCAAATCGGTGGATTATGCCATTCTGGAAAAATCCGGATCTGTCGCGGTGTTGCCGGTTGACATGCAGTGGAGCGATCTGGGAAGTTGGGACAGTATCCATCAGGAATCTGAAAAGGACAGCAACGGGAATGTGACTCGGGGCAATGTGATTTCGCAGGATACCCGGAATTGTCTGATCTTCAGTTCCAAAAAACTCGTCACCAGTATTGGCGTGGAAAACCTCGTGATTGTGGAAACCGATGACGCCTTGCTGGTTTGTGATTTGACTCGTACTCAGGATGTCAAACAACTGGTCGAGACACTCAAAAAAGAAGATCGGTATGAATATAAATTTCATACGACCGTTTTACGTCCGTGGGGGAGTTTTACCGTGCTTCATGATTCTGAAAACTATAAGATCAAAATACTGGAAATCCTGCCGGGAAAACGGATGTCTCTGCAACGGCATCGTCACCGTAGTGAACACTGGGTGGTGGTTCATGGAACCGCGGATATTGTTCGTGGGCAGGAAAATCTTCTGTTGACAGAAAGTCAGTCCGTTCATATTCCACAGACAGTCAAGCATCGGATTGGTAATTCCGGGAAAATCCCCCTGCAGATCATTGAAGTTCAGCAGGGAGTGTATTTAGGCGAGGATGATATTGAACGGTTTGATGATGATTATGGCCGGGTCTGAGCTCAATATTTGTTCAGGAACTGTTCCATGACCTCATCGTTATCCCGGATTTTGGCGATCTGCTCCCAGATTCGGGACTTGTCAGCATCGGACAAGGCTGATTTTTTGGAAATAGTGAAATAATAGGATTTACTCTGGATCGGTTGTTCATGTGTTTTAAACTGATCCTTGTATTTCTTATTAAATATTTTTGCGACTTCAGGAATGGTCACGACCACTCCTTTTTTGTCACGTAGCATCTTTTTAAAATTATTTTCGTCCCCTTGCGCGGCATCCACTTCCACACCTTCTTTTTTCAGGTCATCAATGACTGAATAGCCATTGGGCGCCCTGACCGGTTGTGGCAAGGTTTTAACATCTCCCGCAAATATGTAGGGGTCATTGTTCATGGTGACAACCACATATTCCACTACAGAAATACTCCACCTGGATTTTTTCACGGTTTTGGCGTCTTCAGGATACGTCATGAATTCTGCCCGCTCATCTTTGTAGGACGCTGAAACCACGCCATCCACTTTCCCCAGTTCAACCTGCTTGAGGCATTGTTTCCATGGCATGGGTTCAAATTTGACTTCATAACCCAGATCCTGCAAGGCTCGGGTCACGATATCCACATGCAAGCCGGAGGACTGTCCATCCTTTACAAAAGTGAAAGGATACCAGATGTTGGTATCCGTACAGATACTCACAGTGGCGGCAAATATCAAACTGGTGCTTGCCATAAAAATGATAGCGGCACTGGCAATTTTTTTTATCATAACTCCCCTTGATTCAATGGTTTATTCATCAGTTATTGCATGATTCTACTTTTCTTCTATGTAAGAAAAATTTGGGAAATGCAAGAGCGTGTTTTATGAATTTTTTAAATAATAACCAACATGATCTGGCAATCGATCAACCATTGCTGTGGATGGTTTTTTCCAGTTCTTCCAGGGCTTCACCGGTATAAACGGCCAACCGTTGCAAGTGCGGTAACGTGTCTCGACACCCGATAAAACCAAAATTGAGAGTTCCATTGTAACTCTGGCAGGTAATATTCAGTGCCATGCCATGTACAGGAATGGAAACCGGATAGGTGGCATCCAGATGTGCTCCTCTAAAAAAAAGTGAGGAATCAGGGCCGGGAACGTTGGAAATACAGACGTTGAAGGTCAGCGGAATTTTTCCGCTGATACCGGCAATGGCCTTGATGGATTGGAATCCGAAGGGCGCCATCAGCAGAGCACTGTAGGCCAAAATGGCGTTTTGAGACATGCCATGCATCTGTTCCTTGGCTTTTCGGGTTGAATCAATAATAGCTTCTATCCGTTTTGCGGGATCTTTAATGTCGGTAGCCATGGAGGCCAGCATGACCCCCACAGCATTGCCACCTCCCGGGTCATCCTTGGGTCTCACATTCACAGGCATGAATGCGATCAGTGGTTTTTCAGGCAGTTCCCCAAGTTCCAGCAAAAATTTTCTCAAGCCTCCCGCACAGATCGCAATCACCACATCATTCAGGGTTCCACCCACAGACCGGCCCAAGGCTTTGAGACGTTCAATGGTGTATTGCTGAGTGGCGAAGCGACGGTTTCTGCCGATTTTTCCATTGAGAATACAATTGGGAGCCTGAATGGACGATACGAGATTTTTGAATTCATTTTTCCCTGCGTTCCGCAGATCAATCAAGGCGCGTCCGACATGCTGGACAGACCCCATATATTCCCAGAAATGTTCCAGCATACTGGTGAATGTCGGTGGTTCTTCATCCGACGGTTGTTTGTTCCGTTTGATGGGTGGAATAGAAAAAAACATGGGTTGTTCATGATCGTGGCGATCGCTGGACAGACTTCGTGAAAGGATTCTCATGCTGGTGTAACCGTCGATGAGTGCATGATGCACTTTGACATACAGGGCAAATTTCCCGTTTTCCATGCCTTCGATGAGGTGCAGTTCCCAGGGCGGACGAGTGAAATCAAGCTGATTGCTGTGCAGATAGGAAACCAGAATTCCCAATTCACGCTCATCACCAGGCGATGGCAAGGCGGATCGTCGGATGTGATAATCCAGGTCAAAGGCTTCATCTTCGATCCATTTATTGACGGGATTGTATAAAAATTGAGGCGTTTTTAATTTCATATTCCATGGAGGATGAATCTCCGCCGAGTCCTTGAGTTCTTTGACCAGATCCCTGAGAAAATTGGAGGATGCGTTTTCAGGAAAGCTAAAATGCAACAAACCTGCGACATGCATCATGGTCTCACGGGTTTCTCCATAGAGAAACATGGCATCCAGTTGGCTCATTTTTTTTGATTTCATGGGAATCCTTCAGAAAAAGGGAAATGACAGGCCTACATTCCAGAACAGTTGGTTCTTTTGGGAAAGCTCCGGAATTTTGAAATAGGCTCTTTGATGGCTCATAACGTTCAGGCAATAGAATGACAAGAGTCAAAATGCGTGAAAATCTGAGAATCTGTTGAGTGATTGTCGGCATCACTGTTTGGAACAGTGAGATTCCTGTTTTGATCTACAGGTGAAACTACGGGGTTTTTTAAGATTTATGGGTTAAAAAGTTCTTTGAGGGACAATAAAACAGGTAGTTTTACGAGCTGTTTTTGAAGACTGATTTATGTATTATTTATATCGTCGTGACTGAATTAATAACTGATGTGTGTCAGCATAACAGATGGAGAAGTTTTTGCAGTGATTTTTTATTAGATTTTTTAATTTAAATTGGTTAAGGTTGGCACAGATTTGAAAGTTACTCAGATACAAGGGGAAAAATATCTGAAATGATCCGAATCAGGGATGAATGACACATAGGGGGATATGTTAAGAAAAGCTGAACGTGAAAAGCGTGATATTCAAGAATCATTGACCAATACGGTTTATATTCTGGAGTTTGCGAGCGAATCTCTTGCAGAGGGGCAATTGAGTGCTGACGCGACTCAGGGATTATATTTTGTGCTGGCTGGCGTCAAAGACAGCATCAGAAAAATTATTGAGGATATTGACGGTTTGAATGTTATTGAAGAAAAAGCTTCTGCTCCTCAAATTTCCACAGCCATCCCCATTAAAAAAAGATAATCCTCCGTTGATCAGGAAAAATCACTTTCTGGTTGAACTGACTTTCTGCTGTAGCTTATGAACTCAAGCTTTTTGAGTCCCCAATGACGGGCCATATTGCCGCAATCGACCTGGGAAGCAACGCCATTCGCATGGTCGTTGCCAAGCCAGACAAGAACGGTTTGTTGAAGGCTCTCTGCCGTTATCGGATTTTTTTGAATCTTGGGCAGGATGTGTTTGTCAGACAATCTATTTCACCCGATACGGAAAAATCTCTTGTGCGGATTTTTTTGTATTTCCTCAGCAAACTCTCCGAATTTTCAGATATTCAAATAAAAGCTGTTGCGACCAGTGCGTTCAGGGATGCTTCTAATCATGAGGATGTTCTGAATAAAATCAGGGTGCAGACGGGAATTCCCCTTGAAATCATATCAGGCCAGATGGAAGCTCACTTTTTATATTCGGCCATCCATGCGTTAACCCCTGATTTGTCCAACCGGGTCTGTATGGCCGATTTGGGCGGCGGCAGTCTGGAAATTTCACTGATTCAACAGTCCAGCCTGATTCATCAGCAAAGCCTGAATTACGGAACTGTCAGAGAAATTTCCCGGGAAAGGATTGAAGCAGACCTGCACTTCGAGCTGCAAAAGTTATGTTCCTGTCATGCGTGGAATGATTCAACCCTGCTGTGGACAGGCGGCGCTTCCAAAACATTGCTCAAGATTCTGGGCCTGTCACCCACCAGTTTTTGTCGTACCTCTTCCTCGGGAATTCTGATTCCTGTTTTTCAACTTGAAGAAAAAAGTGCTGAAATTTCTCAATTATCCATTCCGGAACGGGTTTCCCTCTGGCAACTCAGAGAACACCAGGCCATTCATTTGAATCAGGCTCTTGCGATTATTCATGTCCTGATACGACACTATGGACCTCGTGATGTTCTGTTGACATCACTTGGGCTTAAAGAATCCTTATTGTTGTGGATGGCTCATGAAAAAATGCCGGAGGTATCATGGACACTGGACATGAGCCTGATTAAGACAATGAATATGGAACACCCCTCAGACTGGCTTACCCCCCAAACATCTTGACATCAGGGGAATCAACTTATAGGTCAATACCAGACACAACATCCTCCAACACTCTTTTTTTGTGTGCGTATGATTATTGGAATTCCCAAAGAATTGAAGAAATTTGAATACCGTGTTGCCATGACTCCTGAGGGTGCCAGGCAAATGAAACAGAATGGGCACCAGGTATTGATTCAAGCGGATGCCGGAAGTGGCAGTGATTATTCCAATGCGGCCTATCAGGAAGCCGATTGCGAGATTGTTGAAACGGCCCGTGAAATTTTTTTACGGGCGGACATGATCATCAAGGTGACGGAGCCTATCGGGCGTGAATATCCGATGATCAGGGAAAATCAGATCATCATGGCTTTTTTTCATTTTGTGGCCAATCAACAACTCACTCGCACCCTGTTGCGTTCAAAAAGTATCGCGATAGCGTTTGATACGATTGAAGTCTCACCGGGAAATTTTCCGGTTTATATGCCAATGTGTGCGATTTCCGGGAAGATGGCCATTCATACAGGCGGCAAATATCTGGAAAAACAAAATGGTGGAAATGGTGCGTTTTTGGGCAATATTCCGGGCGGTGTTGCTGGAACTGTGGGAATTCTCGGGGGAAGTATCGCGGCGATTTATGCGGCCAGAGAAGTCGCGGCAATGGGGGGAAATGTGTTCATTTTGGAAAATCAGACGTCCAATCTATTTCAACTGAGTCAGCAGGTGCCGGCAAGTGTGAATATTTTGCTATATAATGACTTCAATCTTTTGAAAGTTCTGAAACAGATAGACCTGTTGATTGGGGCTATTCAGGTTCCCGGTCAGAAGACACCTCATTGGATCAATCATGAGATGCTTCAGGTTATGAAACCACGGTCAGTGGTGGTTGATCTTGCGATTGATCATGGTGGCAGTCTGGCCAGTTCCAGACCGACCTCACATGAAGAACCTACCTATGTTGTGGAAAATATTTTACATTATTGTGTTCCCAATATGCCCGCCATTGTTCCAAAAATTGCGACTCCGGTGTTTGCTGATGCGGTGTTGCCGTATGCTCTGCAAGTTGCGAATGAGGGAATTCCGACAGCGTTACGCAATAATCCCGCATTGGCCAGGGGCGTCAATATGTTCCGCGGTTATGTGACGCATCAAGGCATCGCCGAAACCTTCGGTTTGGATTATACTCCGCTGGAACAACGTTTGGGTCGATAACAGCTATTGCATGATTGGCGCACGCTTGAGGACAGCCTGCTGGTCGCTGGTCAGTGTTTTCTGTTCAATATTAACATCGGCGGTCCAAAACATCAGGTTGGTTCCATCTTTATCCTGGCATGTACTGGCTGTTGGACTGCTCAGTGGACACTCGGGAGTATCCGCAAGGGGGTCAAAATCGCTCCCGGTGCTTTCTGTGGTGTGATAAAGTCCCAGCCAATGCCCCATTTCATGGGCCATCGTTTCTCCCAGAATTCTGGCATGTAAATCGGGCGCTTGTCCGGATGATGCCTGATCATGGGCCGCCAAACCGATAAGAACACCATTGTGTCTGTCTTCAATTCCATGGGGACCTGGAATGCCGCTGGAAATTCCCAGCAGAGTCCCACCCAGAGTCCCTGGAATTGTCAAATCTTCCGCCAATATAAGGTTTACCTGCGTTGTGCCGCCTGAACAAACAACTTTGGCGGTGTTCGTTGCTGTAAAATCACCTGATATGGTCGCATATTCATCGCCTGTAACGGTAGTGATATCTTTCAATTCCAGAGTGATACCTGCCAGTTTATAAATTTCGACCATATGTTCCAGCGATGCTGTCAAATTGCTACTGGTGTAACGCGTTCCTGTCAGATAAGGTTTGACAACCAGTATCGGCGATTCAGTGTAGGTTCCGCTTCGAATAGCGACATACGCACTGGCCGATTGAACTGAACTCAACACGACAGCGGTCCATGTTCCCGGAATGAGGGTGGTTGTTGGCAGAGAAGGTTCCCATGTTATGCCAAAATCTCCCAGCACACATTCGGATACATAATCTTTGCTGTTCGGATCAAACAGGTAACATATTCCCAAAGAAGGCGGTGATGTTGTGGGGGAACTTTCAAATGCGGAAACATGAAAAGAAATGGCATCATTCGGGACTGCGAACGATTGTTGGCTGTAATACAAACCGTTACCACCCTGAAATTCCTTGAAGGCCGGAAGGCTGAGTTTGCTTACGGAAAGTTTGGAGTTGGCACGCGCCGCAACGACGTGATCCACCGAGTCTTTATAGAATGTTCGTGCCGACCCTGCACAGTCAGAGGAGGTTGTGGGCGTGATTACTACCGGATCTTCAGTGGTGTCTTCGGTGCTTTTTGAACTGCTGGAGCTATCTTTGGTACGGTCTGCGCAGCCTGTAATAATGATCAGGAAGCTGGTGAAGAACAGGATTGTTTTCATGAAAAATGAAGCATGCATAGCGCCCTTAATTATTAATTGTCCGATAAAGTCGTTTAGGAGGTTAAACCTGTTTGCTCACATTTTTTGCCAAATCACAAGATTGAGCTACGATTTAAGTGTTTTCTTCCAGTAATATTCATGAAAAAACCAAACGACGGGTTCTCAAAAACTCAGGCAGGCATCATTTCCGCTAATTCTTCCCGGTTTAAAAGAATGATTTGTTGTTCTTCAGGATTTCTCCATTTTTCAATTTGTTCATCATCCACACGAAGCAATACCAGCAGGTAGAGTAACATGGAACGCCTGACAGGAATCACAAGCTTTCCCTGGTCCATGCCATAATCTCTGGAAATGATAGTCTGTTGATCGGCAGTCAGTCCCGGGTGTGGTCCAATCATAACATTGACCCAGGTATGCCACCATTCATCCTCAGAAAAATTGACTTCTTCAGGTTGAGGCAGGCGTACATCCAGGATTCGCCCGAGCACAAAATCCCTGAAACTGTTGGTACGAAAACAGTAGGCACGGATATGCCAACGAAAGCCGTCTGTGCCAAACGCATGAGGGGCAATGCGTCTCCATTTGGGAGTGATACGGGTTAAGGATTGATACTGGATTTCCACAGATTGATGATTCTGGATGCAATTGAGTAAAACGCGCAGATATTCCACACTGATTTGTCGTCGGGGAAATGTCAGGGTTGCCACTTCAGGAGTGCTACCTAAAAAATGAAAATCAGAGGTTTCCTGGTTGAGATAGCGCAATTCATTGAGTAGATTTTCCGCACTTGGCTCATAGATGATGGTCTGAAAGGTGTCAGTCGCATAAAATATTTTGGCGCTACTGTCGTATACCATGTTTTTAGGCGCCAGGGTTTGATATTGTTTAAGATCGGCAGTCGCTTGAGGCAATGAAATCCTGAACCTTGCCGACAAGTCACCACGATTCAGACTTCCCCGCCAGAATAATAAAAAATCAATAAATTCCAGTCTTTTGACAACATCCCATTTCTTGTTGCGCATCTGCGCTTTGATATCTACGGCCATCGGTCTCCTGCATCAAATCAACGGTTGTGATGATTTCACCATGATTAGTTGAACTAATCAGTCAGTTATTTAACTAAATAAATAGTCTGATAGGTATCTTTGATCGGTTTTGCAAGTTGTTTCTTGATTATCCTCAACGACTCAGGCTACACCTGTAACCAGGAAATATAACCGCAAAATGGGGAGGATTCATGAAATTAAAAGGAAAAAGAATTTTTATCACCGGGATTGGTGGATTTATTGGAAAACGGTTTGCGGAAATCGCCCTTGAACAGGGTATGACCGTGACGGGTATTGATATCTCGGATTCAGCGCTAGTTGATATTCGGCGGATGGGGATTGACGCGACCCTGGGAGATATCACGGATTATCAGCAAATGAGACAACTCATCACGGATGTTGATATTGTCTTCCACACAGCGGCCATTGTGAAAGAAGGTGGAACAATGCAAAGCTTCCGGAAAATCAATGTTGAAGGCAGTTATAATGTGGCAAAAGCCGCAAAAATGAATGGTTGTCCCACATTTGTTCACTTGTCCAGTGTGATGGTCTATGGGTTCAATTTTCCTGCGCAAATTACAGAAGAGGGCCCTTTTCGGGGAGAAAACAATCCTTACTGTCAAACAAAAATTGAAAGTGAACGTGTTGTCATGGCGCTCAATGAACCGGGGTTCGGTGTTATTGTGATACGTCCCGGAGATGTTTATGGTCCGGGTTCAATACCGTGGGTGGTTCGCCCTATTGAGTTGATGAGGAAAAGATTGTTGCCACTGGTGAAAGGTGGGAACGGGATTATCAATCATGTGTTTGTTGACAATCTGATTGATGGAATTTTATTGGCGATCAAACAGCAGCGTTATGGCGAAGCCTTCAATATTTCAGATGGCGGTGAAACAACCTGGAGAGATTATTTTACCCAACTGGCAAAAGTCGCAAAGGTTCCAATCCCGGTTTCATTGCCGATGATGGTGCTTATTCCTGTCACGGAATTGATGGGGAAACTCTATGATTTGGGAATTATTGAAACAGAAATCAGGAGAGATGGCTTGAATTATGTCGCGCGTCCAAGCAGTTATTCGATTGATAAAGCACGGAAAGTCCTGGGCTATGAACCCAGGATTTCATTAGAAGACGGGATGGCCAGAATTGGTCAATGGCTGAAGCGATAACTTAAAAGTGCTCGGTTTTCCAACGCATCCAGATACAATTGTTGAGATCAGATTGAGCATCATCGTGTTTCCATTGGGCAACTGTGAGTGAGTCCAGCCAATCCAGCAATTTGCCCACATTCTCACCTTCAAAAATAGCTCCATGCTGAGGACAAATCATCTGCGGATTGATATGCCTGACGCGCCGGGTCCATGCTTTCAGGGCGGGAATGGAAGGCATCCAGCGTAAATGAAATCCTTCCATGTATTGAATGTGTTTATTGAAATCTTTGACATACAGATCTGATTCCGCGCTTGGAAGAAGAGCGCCACCGATATCTCCCGAAAAGAGAATATTGGCAATCGGATCATAGAAGGAAAAATTACCTGATGAATGGCAGTAGTGAGCGGGAACGGCATACACATTGGCTTTGGATGAGCCTATGGGAATCTCCATTCCGTGATCTGGAATCGGTGTCAGGTTGATGCGTGTGCCCATGCCGAAATGCGATATAAAATCCGTCCAGATTGCGGAACAATAGATTTTGATGTCACTGCACAAATCTAACCACATGGCTAATGACGAGGCAATGTCTGGATCCTGATGAGAAGCGACGATGGACTTGATAGAATCAATTTCAATGTGTCTGGAAAGCTCTGACAACACCTGTGGGAAAATCTCGATTCCACCCGGGTCCATCAGCATGGATTCACCATCATGCAAAATGATGTATTCGTTTGTGTCAATCACATTGGTCGTTCGATCTGCGTCCCGGCCAAGCATGATCCATCGATGAGTTCCTTTTTCAAAAATAACTTTGCTTTTCATATCAAACTTTTTCGATGAGCGAGTTTATGAAGTAATCGTTCTCCATGCTCCACATGTTCCTGAAGCACAAGTAACCTGTTATCCAGATTTTTAACCACCTGACCGATGTTTTCTATCAAACTGTTGAATTCCTGCAAATCACTTTGCAGATGTGCCGCGTTGACAGAGATGCATATCGCCATATATTGGGTTGTCTGTTGGATTTTTTTGATGCGGTCAATCTGTATGAGTGAGGCCGAAACGATATCCAGAGCATCAAACAGCAGTGCGGATGTTTCTTTCAGATTATCTTCGCTTTTATAAATGAGATATTGGAAATTATTATAATCAATCGGGGTAATCTCATCATGAGACAATGTTGAAATAAAATTTTTGACATAGGTTGGTTTATGCAGATTTTGAATCAACGACTGTACTTGATCATGTCTGTTTTGGGTGGCTTTAAATCGAATCAGTGATTGCGTGTATTGATAATAACGTCTTGCCGCGACCGAGCATAACGCGATCTTACGAGATAGCAGCACGCATTTGGATTCCAGTTCGGTGATTTCAGGCTGAATCTGTTGTGGCAGTTTGGATAATTCTCCTGCCAGCGAAATGAGGGGTTTTCCTTCATTTCCTCGAATCCGGGTTGCTTTGATGATGCCATTTTTGGCCAGCAACTCCATTTCAAAGGCCAGTTTATCAAAAGATCGGGAAATGTTAAGAATCTGAACACAGACGCCAAACACTTTATTGATGCCTGTTTTATAGCTGAATAATAGATCTTCCATAATCTTTATAAAGGGGAGAACAAGGAAGTAAACAAAAACGACAATAGTCATGAATGTTTAGCTATTAACAAACCCGGAACAGATAATCAACATAAAGGATCGTATTTTTATAAAGTCATGCCAGGAGTAGAATCTAGCATGACGGAGAGATCAGTCGGCAGAACTTGTTTTGTTTATTCCTGCAAGAGATGCCAGTTCAAGAGCAAAATACAGAACAAAATGATATTCTTCCCGTAGGCGGACATTGGCTGTGCCAAGAAACAGGCCGTCTTTAAGTTTCTTCAAATCATCCCGGATGGGTCGGATATACCAGGGGTTGTGCGGATGGTCATAATTAAGGGAGAAAACAGGTTTGTCTCCGACCAGCGCAGGAATGATAGTTGTGGTGAACTCAAATTTGTCACGTTTTACCGGACCCACTTTCAAACGGTTGACCCCTTTTCCTGCTTCATCATTTATTGGAAAAAAAGTCTTTCCCTGCCATGGGAGCCATGACCGATTGACCAACGTGCGCACGACATCGCTTTCCAGAACAGTGATCCCTGACAGGACTCTTCCATTGGTAATGCCGTTGATTTCCCCGATAGTTGGTGTCTCACCGGCTAAAAACCACTGATCCAATGTTGATTTATCCTGACTGATCAGATCATCCAGTTGCAGTTTTGAAAATTTATCAGACATTTTTTTATCCATGACAACTCCAGGTTAGGTTTAGAGGATTCATCGTCTTTTCCAGGAATATGGCCAAGACACCGCTGTGATAATCCAAGTTTGGATTGCTTTGTATGTATAATTGGATAATCCAATTTGCAAGAGTAAATATATTCAATGAAAGACATTTCAATTTTTGATTGGATCAATTAATATAAAACGACTGCATTTGATGATAATTTTGATTAGGGGTGATGTATGAATTGGAAGGATAAAATTCCTGAGTGTTTTGGCGAAGAAGATAAAAAATTTGGAAGTTCTTTGGAATGTCTGAAAAACGCTTCATCCATCTTGCCTGAATTGATGGAAAAACGTGTCAGTTCTGCAGAACTGGAAAAAGTAATCCGTGATTATTTATCAGGAGAATTGCGGAATCGGGTTAATTCTAATACGGTGAAGCGTCACATTGATGAGCAAATACAAATGGTTCGCCAATGTTTTGATGGTTGGCTCTCCTATTTTACCTGAGGAACATGCATCTCAATATCAATCCTGTTTTTGAGGCGTTAAGAAATCAAGGACGCCACGTTCTTGCGGCGGTTCTTGAACAAAAAAGCCTGATGCCGATTCAGGAATATTCCCATGAATTATATGAATATCCGGCCTCTGTGGAAGTTGAATCATTTTTAAAAGAAGCCTTCACAGACGAATTGCGGGAAATGGCTTGGACACACGCGCAGGTCGATGAAATTGTTGAATCATTCATTCGTTTGCGTGTCTTGCAAACAGCGACACATGTGACAGCGACAGAAGGTCCGACCTTCTGGGCGATTCATCATCTGTCGACACTGGGTTTTCCTGAAGGTGAATATTATGGAATTGGAGCTTTTTCCGGTGTTCCGTTTTCAGGCTCAGCATGGTCGGGGTGTCTGAATTACAGCAAGCGACACCAGTTAGAGGACATTATTCAAAAACCCTCGTCAATTTATAGAGAACTGGAAAAATCTCAAAAAAACAGGATGCAGGATACTGCTGATGCCAGAATCTCATTGATTCCCGGAAAAATGCGAGATGTCTCTGTGTTTCATGCCTTAATTCCTGAGCGGACATCACATATTCTGGCTTGCGCAAACCCCGTTCTCCAAAAATTGGCACCTGTTCCTGAAACTGGAACTTTATTTTCTAGGTGGTCCCTGGATTTTTGTCAGCAACAAATGAACCTTCTGATGCCTGACAAACCAATGGTTTTTTTTGATATCAATCAGGTGATACGACGTTATTTGCTGAAAATTCTGGTCCTTGAAAATCATCCTGTGACGCGGATATTTACGGATCAGGCATTACGCAAAAATCTCCTGAACGCGTTTGCTCAGGACATTCCAATGTTTTCAGCACCATCAGGCAATTGTTCCAAACAGATTTTCTGGAAACTGGGAGAATCGTGTCTCTATAGTCCGGAAGGCACTGAACCACTGGATTTGTCGATGATTTATGAAAATCTGGAAAAGGAAAACTGGTGTCCCGCAATATTTCCTACATTTATTGTGCTCGCATTTCTGAATGGCTGGAAGTGTCTGGGGAGTTTTGAACAGATTGAGTATCTGACTCGTTTTAAAAACCGGTTACAAACGCTGAACTGGCTGAATCAGGAGCAAATAAAAAATGTGGAAACTCAGGGATTGACAACTGGACGTTGTGTGGATGCACAGGGAATTCCGGTTTATCCTCTGGATGTGTTGTTGGGAACAAGCTGGGAGTTTAATAAGAAGCAGACTCTGTTTTCATTGATCGAGCCGTTAATGCCGAGGCTGTTGA
The DNA here is from genome assembly GCA_015232315.1 of SAR324 cluster bacterium. Lineage (NCBI taxonomy): Bacteria > Deltaproteobacteria > SAR324 cluster bacterium. The sequence continues at coordinate 315,457 of JADFZZ010000002.1, forward strand.
AGGAATGAAAGAAAGGCCCGAAGGCCTTTCCCTTATGATTTAGCCAAGACGTTTGTCAAGGTCTTTCAACTGTTGATTCATACGCGCTGGAGATCGACTGCCAAATGAAGAAAAGTGTTTTTCAACATCGGCGAGTTCTGCTTTCCATGCGGCTGTATCCACTCTGAGCAATTCTTTCATGTTTGCTTCAGAAACCTTGAGTCCGGAAACATCGAGTTCACCATCTTTGGGCAAGATACCAATGGGTGTTTCCATGCCACTGACTTTCCCTTCGAGTCGCTCACACATCCATTTCAGCACACGACTGTTGTCGCCAAAACCCGGCCACAGGAATTTGCCTTCAGGACTTTTGCGGAACCAGTTCACATAGAAAATTTTTGGAGCCTTGTTCCCAAGTTTATCACCCATGTTCAACCAATGTTGCATGTAATCGCCCATGTTATAACCACAGAAGGGTTTCATCGCAAATGGATCCCGGCGCAGGTTTCCAACTGAACCGATGTTGGCGGCGGTTGTCTCTGAACCTGCGGTTGCTCCCATATAAACACCATGATCCCAGCTAAACGCTTCGGCCACCAATGGGACCATTGAAGCGCGTCTGCCACCAAACACAATCATGTCGATAGGCACGCCTTCAGGTTTTTCCCAATCAGCGCAAAGGACAGGGCATTGTGTTGCTGGCGCTGTGAATCTCGCATTCGGATGGGCACCTGGTTCTTTGCTTGCGGGAGTCCAGTCGCGACCTTTCCAGTCGATTCCGTGTGCAGGTGGTTCGCCGTCCATTCCTTCCCACCAGATATCGCCATCATCAGTCAATACACAGTTGGTGTAAATGACGTTTTCCTTGATGCTGTCCATGGCCATTGGATTGGAATCGTAAGACGTTCCGGGGGCCACACCAAAGAATCCGCTTTCAGGATTGATGGCATGTAAACGGCCATCTTTGCCGATTTTCATCCAGGCAATGTCATCACCGATACACTCAGCTTTCCATCCGGGGATTGTGGGTTGAAGCATGGCAAGATTGGTTTTTCCACAAGCTGAAGGGAACGCTGCCGCTACATGATATTGCTTTCCGTCAGGGTTGGTCAGTCGTAAAATGAGCATGTGTTCCGCCATCCAGCCTTCTCTGCGGGCAATGTTGGACGCGATTCTCAAGGCGAGACATTTTTTCCCGAGCAACGCGTTGCCACCATAACCGGAACCATAGGACCAGATCAGATTTTCTTCAGGGAAATGACTGATATATTTTTTCTCAATAGGCGCACAAGGCCATGGAACATCTTTTTGTCCGGGAGCAAGAGGTGCGCCAATGGAATGCAGACAAGGAATGAATTCGCCGTCTGTGCCCAGAACATCCATGACTCTTGAGCCAACACGGGTCATGATGTGCATGTTGCAAACAACATAAGGACTATCACTGATTTCCACACCGATTTTGGCCATAGGCGAACCGACAGGTCCCATTGAAAATGGAATCACATACATGGTTCGACCCTTCATACAGCCATCATAAAGAGCTTTCATGGTGGTTTTCAATTCATCAGGTGCCATCCAGATATTGGTTGGGCCTGCATCATCCTTGTTGACAGAACTGATGTAGGTTCGATCTTCTACACGGGCAACATCGCTTGGATCAGATCGAAACAAAAAACTGTTTGGCCGTTTTTTCAAAGGAGTAGCACTTCCTGCGTCAATCAATGTTTGCATCATGGTGTCATATTCTTTTTTGGAACCATCACACCAGTAAACCTTATCCGGTTTACACATCTTTGATACTTCGTCTACCCATTGCTGTAATTTTGCGTGTTTTGTACTCATGATTTTCCTCCTTTAGTGAATTAACAATGAGGATCCGGCATAATGTCAGTTCCGCCTCCTCGGCTATCAATGCGCGAATAATAGCAATTTTGCCATTTAATCTGCGCAAAGAAACAATCTATTCCAGATTTCCATATTGTTTCTATACCCGCTCAAGGGGCGATGTCAAAAAAAAATCAAAAAAAATTGAATAAATCCACTCGGCATTCCTGTTAAAACAATAAAAAAATTAAAAATCTGTTTGTCATCAGATATCTGCAATGATATTCACCATGATAGGTTAAGAGAAAGGAGGTCTTATGGAAAATACAGAAGATTTTATAGTCAGTGATAATCAGGAAATTGTCAATTATCTGAAAACCTCAAGGATGTTCACTCATCTTCCTGACGGTTTACTCAAGGAACTCATACCGTTGGCTCATATTCTTGAGTTTGAGGCGCACACCGTGCTTCTCAAAGAAGGACAGCATAACTCAAAAATATTTTTTTTGATTGAAGGGACTGTCGGGGTGTATGCCGGAGGAGAATCAATCCTGAAACTTGAGCGCAAAGGGGATATTTTTGGTGAAATGAGTGTGATTGGAAACACGCTTTGTTCAGCGTCTGTGATTTCTGAATCTCCTGTCAAGGTGTTGACGATTGATGCGGATGATATCCACAGGTATTCTGACACAACCACTGAATCCATGTACCACACGGTGTATCGTGTGTTTTCGCTGATTCTCACGGAAAAACTGGTTATTACAACGAAAAAAGCCCAGCAGTTCGAAACAACCAACCGTTATCTGAATCAGGCAAAAGATGAATTGCAGGAGAGCAATAAACGGTTGGAACTGGAAATTCAGGAACGAAAGCTGGTTGAGGAGGCACTGAACAAAACAAAGGGATCACTGGAAGTGATGGTGGATCAACGAACACAGGAACTTCGAGCCGCTATTCATGAAGCTGAAATCGCCAATCAAAGTAAATCGCAATTTCTGGCCAACATGAGTCATGAAATCAGGACACCGCTGAATGGTATCATGGGGCTCAGTGAATTAATTGCCGAAACGCCCTTGAATGAAGAACAGAAAAATTTTGTTGATACGATTCAAAAAGAAGCCAATTCTCTTTTAATGATCATCAATGATATTCTGGATTTTTCTAAAATTGAGGCAGGGAAACTGGAATTGGAAATTATTCCCTTCAATCTCAGGGAAACCTTGGATGATTTGTCTCATTCGCTGGCTCATGAAGCCCATAAAAAAAGGATTGAACTGATTACCTATATGCCTCCCGATTGTCCATCCATGATTCAGGGAGATCCCCTGCGAATCCGCCAGATTCTTATCAATCTGGTCAACAATGCGATCAAGTTTACTCATGAAGGCGAAGTTGTGCTTGAGGTTCTGCCTCTGTCACAAACTAACAATCAAATACAATTTCGGTTTAGTGTGAAGGATTCAGGCATTGGGATACCGCTCGGAAAACAGAAGAATATTTTTGATAGTTTTACTCAAGTCGATGGGTCTACTACCAGAAAGTATGGCGGCACAGGTCTTGGGGTTTCGATTTCTCAGCAATTGGCGCAATTGATGGGCAGTACTCTGGAACTTGAGAGCCGGGAAGGCGCAGGAAGTCATTTCTGGCTGGATCTGACGTTACTCAAAACAGAAGATCAATACAGAATTCAACGAATGACTCCGGAAAAATTCAATAAAATTAATATTCTGGTTGTTTCCGCTGTCCCGATGCAGTTATTTGTGACAGCGAGTTATTTGAAATATTCAGGTGCCTCTGTGTCTGACGTTGTCAATCTGGATGATGCGTGGAAGCAGGTTCAGGCGACGGATAAGCCGTGGCATCTGATTGTTCTGGACGCGCATTTGTTTTATGTGCGTGATTCCATTTCAGCGGCGTTCAATCAATATATTCAGAAACATAAAATTCCTGTTCTGGTTCTGGTTCCATTTGGTGACATCAGTCATCTGGGAAATCTCAATATACCCCAACTGTTTCATTTCCATAAACCTGTACAGTTGGGTGAATTGTATCACTCAATTCAGAAAATTATGGGTTGGAGCAAAGAGGCTTCTACAAATAAACAATTGTTCCCCAAAACAAATGCGGGCAGAGAAATAGATAGGGGACATTATCACATTTTATTGGTTGAAGACTATCCTACAAACCAGAAAGTGGCTGTGAGATTTATTGAAAGTTCAGGATATCATGTTGATCTGGCCATTGATGGTGAAAAAGCCGTCACAGCTTTCCAGAATAAAAATTATAATTTGATTCTTATGGATATCCAGATGCCGGGAATGGATGGTTATCAGGCTACAAAGAAAATTCGTCAGATGGAGCAGACAAGTGGTGCCGTCCGAACTCCAATAGTCGCGATGACCGCTCATGCCATTAAAGGCTATAGGGAACAATGCATAACTGCGGGAATGGATGATTATCTAACCAAACCGCTCAATAGAAACGCGTTAATCCAGATGATGGACAAATGGATTCTGAGCATCAGGGAGGAAGCAAACTCTTCTTCACACACAGAAGCACTCAACAACCTTCCGCCTTTGGACCTCCAGCAATCGCTGGAAGAATTTGGCGATGATAAAGTTTTTTTGTTAGAGGTCCTTCATGAATATTTTGAACATGTTCAGTCCCAGATGTTAAACATAAAGAACTGTCTGGATAGCAAAGATTATAAAACGATTGAAAGAGAAGCTCATTCTATCAAGGGCGGAGCACGAAATTTAAGGGCAATGCCCCTGGGTGATATTGCCTTTGAATTGGAACTGTCTGGCAAGTCTGGTAATCACACACAAATCGAGTTGATTCTGCCACAAATGGCACAGGCGTTAATAGAATTAAAAACTTACGTCAAACAGCATCTTGAATAATAAATAGCAATGATTGAAGGAGAATGAGATGAAAATTCTTGTTGTGGATGATGAAATTGTCAGCCGTAAGAAAATGCAGAAAATTATGGAAGAATTTGGGGAATGTATCGCGGTTGACAGTGGTAAAGCCGCGATTATGGTTTATGATGAATCTCTCAAAGAGGGTGCTCCATTCAATTTAATCACCCTGGATATTGTGATGCCGGGAATGGATGGAACTGAAGTTTTAACGATTGTTCGAAAATTAGAAAATTCAAAAAAAATTAATAAAATGCTACGTGCAAAAATTTTAATGGTTACATCGCATTCTGAAAAAGAAGTGGTTGTACAATGTATCAAAGAAGGTTGTGATGATTACATCGTAAAACCATTCAATCGTGATATGGTGATCAAAAAATTGAATCAAATGGGTTTTCAGTTAGACAGGAATCAGGGGATTATTTAAAAACCATAATAAACACCAAATAATGCGGCGTTACCACCCAGTTCCAAGGTGGTATTGTTTTCTGTTTTCATCGTCAATTTGGCCGCAATATAATCCCATGACGCCATAATTCCCCAAGCGCCCAATGGAATTCTGATTCCAGCTTTATAGTGAAATGTATGCGCGGCCGCATCGGTAAAATTTGCGGTTGTCGCCTCCGAATCACTGGTAGCATTTAAGGATTCCTGAATTTTTGCGGTATAGTTACCTGCTCCAAAGCCAACATAAGGAAACCAGAAACCTCCCCGATAATAGATTGAGAATGCGAAGAGCGTGGCCACTGTCCCAAGTTCTACGGAAGATTTATCCTGTAATTGGTAGGTGTGATTGTATCGGTGCAGATCTATTCCAAAGCCACTTCCCCAGTTGCCAGATGTTCGATAAAAATCAAAGGAAAGCACAACAGGAACCACATTGCGGGCCTGCTTCAGAGAGCCATGAGTTTCAGACAATTTTTCAAGATACGTGTCGCCTGTGGTGGACGTGTCCTGCGCTCCGGTCTGCAGGGATAAAAAATAAAATGTCTGATCCGCAGCTTTGACGGCGGTATTCCAGAAAATCAGCCCAACAAATATGAATCGAATGTAGCGGAAATTTACCATTTTATCCCCAATTCAGTATAGAAGACAATATCGGTTTCCTGTCCTCCCTGGTTGTAATCTTCGATCATTCCGGTTTCAAACATAAAACTGCCAAACCATGCTTTGTATCCCAGGACTAAAACATCCGTAGAGCTTGACAGGGAAAAACTGCTACCATCCTGAAATGATCCTCTGGGATTTGCTGAGACTGATCTGGGGAAAATACTGCTCTGGCTCATGGTTTGGATTAAGAAAGATGATTCCGGATCAATTCGGTATTCCATTGCCATGAATCGGTGGAAGAGATTTTGGGCAAATACTCCATTATCGCCAATGATGCTGACACCTTCGCCAAGATAGACAACCCACTCATTGAATCCTTTGGACAACAGTAAATAGGTTCCCCAATTGGGTGTCTCCGAACTGACAAGCTCCTGACCGTCCTGGGTTGCGGGTGTTCCAAATTTATAGGAAAATTTTAACGAAGCCGCAGGTATAACACCACCGCCTTCCCATAATCGCCATTTGAAACCTGTGACAACATCACCTTGTACATTAGAAAATGGTTGTGTGTTGTTAATGACAAACTGTCCATCTTTAACCACATAGTAATCGTATCGGTTTCGAGGAGATGCTGTGCGATAGCCACCAGAAGACGCACTGTTATCAATTCCGACCAATTCATGAAAGTTCTCAATAGTTTCATCAAAACTACCTCCGTCGAATGAAATATAAGGGACCTCCACGCTCCATTCAAGGTCTTCTGTAAGACCATATTTAAACCTGATCAGTTGCCGCTGGCTTTCCACATCAATATAGAGTCGGAATCCTTTTGTAACACGATCGGCTGTACTTCCTTCAATATCAGGATCATAGAAATCACTTTCAATCAATCCCTGTTGCACTTGAGTGGCGGTGATAGCAGGCTCACCTGTGATGTAACTGCGAAATCCCTGTGTGTTGATAAAGGTATTTCCGATCGTCAGGCTATAGGACATATAAATCTTATGCTCACCAATGGTGGCGGTATTTTCAGGATAAAGGGCGAGGACAGGTAGCGTCACAGGATATTGTGTGCGTACCTCTAAAGGTCCCAAACCGGAATTTTCTGTCTTGGCCATTGCAAAATATTCCGCATGGGTGCAGACAATTAACGCCATGCAAAGGAATAAAAAATGCTTGCCAAGCCTGTATTTAATGACCATTGGTAGACAACCACAAAATGTTCTCTTTCATTCGGGCAAAGTATTCACTTTCAGCAAATCAAGAAGTGTACCCTGGAACCAAAACCATGGTATTTCATATGTTTCTGTTCATTGATTAATAAAACGCTAGGCGAGTAAATCATTATGGCAAAATTGAATGACATGGTTAGAGAATTTCGTGAATCCATCAAGCAAAGTGTGGAAGGTTTGGCCTTGCTACTCCAAATCACACCTGACGAATACCGTGCACTGGAAAAGGACTGGATTCCTTCAGATGAGTTTTTACACCAGTTATGTGCATTATTTGAGTGGAATTATAATGATATCAAACGGATTGCACAAAATTCTGCAGGACGTCCCAATCAGAAAACAGCTCCAGTTTTATCAGGAACTGGAAATGCTGGAAAAAAGGATTTCCATCAAATGTTAGTGAATGCGAGAAACAAGGTTGGCCAACCACCCATTGCTATTGCCACCTTACTCAATATTTCTGAAGATTATTATCTGAGTTTTGAAAACAACGTCATTCCTCCTGAAGACCTGCTTAAAAGAATATGTTCTTTATTTAGCTGGAATTATATTCAGGTGAAAAGAATGTTGTATCAGCAGACATCTCCAAGAATGGTTTCGGTTCAACCGCCGTTGTCTCTAAAAACATTTCAATCAAAAATGCCTCAACAGGCAGTAATTTCAGGTCCAGCTCAGCAACCTGTATCGCCAGAAACTTTTGCGAACCGTCTTTATCAGGGGCGAATTGATTCAGGACAGCCAGCTCATGCTATTGCGCTCTTGCTGAATATTGACCTGGAGCATTACCAAAACATTGAACATGGAGCGTCTTTTCCTGACAAGGAATTACTTAGAAAAATAGCGGCTTTGTTTCGTTGGAATTTCAGAGAGTTGGAGTTGCTGCTGCATAATGAAAATATTCAGGCGTTTCAACCCAGTGTGGTGAAGCGATATTCCAATGAGTCTGATGGAAAACTTCAGCGACTTCATCAATTGCAGGCACAAATAGAAGATAACTGGACGACGTTGTCTTTAGAGCAACAAGAGATGATATTGATTCAACTGGAAACATTGAAAACCACCATTCTTCAATTAGCAACTCTTCAGAATGGATAGGGAATTAACAGGTACGGCAGGCAAAAAAAGAGGTGACTTCCCGGTGATAGTGAGGAGGAGGCAAATGGGAAGTCACCTCTTTAAGCGGTTATCTGAAAATGGATCTGATTATGCTCCCATAAATCCAAGGAAGTTGGATGTTTTTCCGACAGCGTTTCCGCCACCGAGCATGATCGGTCCAAGTGAACTGAACAATCCACCAAAGTTTCCGGGCAGATAGCTTCCAACTTTTGCGGTCAGGTTTCCAGCTCCAGTCAACACGCCACTAATGGTTTCACAATTGATCGTAAGCCCTTTTCCTCCAGCAACCATGGATAAATCAGTATCACTAAGCTCTCCGCTGGTATCTGGATTAGCTGGAATTACTAAATTGAGAATTTTATTGGTGTTTTCATGAATCACAATATTTTGAGGAGGTTCCATTCCAAGAACTTCTCGTACTGCGGTTGATGTATCGCTCAACAATCGTGCTTTATAGTTGCTGTCTTCCAAGGCTTTTTTGGTGATTTTACCAAGAACCTGATCATTTTCCAGGTCAACACACGCAGCTTGTTCTTTGGTCAATAACACGAAATGAGCTTTATCGGCGGCATCATCATGAACCCGAACTTCTACATCTCCCAAGTCATAACCCATATTGGCAAAGGTCTCTTTAGGGGCACTCATCAGGCGTGATTTGAAAGAAGCGTCGTTCCAGGCTTTTTGAATGATGAATTCATACTGTTGCATATTGTTCTCCAATAATTGATTACGTTTAATTCAGGGTGCGGGTGCAAGATCATTTGATCTGGGAATGAGTCTGAACGTTTCTCTCAAAGATTGCACCAGCTTTGTTGAGAACCGCTATACGGAAATCAGCGAATGGCCATTGATTCAGATGCAATCGCCTTGAATTACAATATTTTATGGGTGGTTGTTGATTTAGCATATTATTCGGCAACAGGATCATTGGAATAAATTTGCATTGTGAGTATACCGTTTAGAGCCTATTAAACCGGGGTGATTGATGCTTGAAAATATTCTGGAGGAAACAATGGTGAAAATTACAAAAGTTTATACAAGGACAGGAGATGGCGGAGAAACGGGATTGGTTGGGGGGAAACGCATTCCTAAAGACCATCTGCGGATTGAAGCTTATGGGACATTGGATGAATTGAACAGTATCATGGGTATCGTTCGCTATCACAATGAACAAAAAGAAACGTCTGATCGTCAACAAAAATTTGATCTCATTCTTGGTGCCATTCAGCAGAAATTGTTTGATATGGGGTCGGAACTGGCTACGCTTCCGGGCGATGAATATCAGGGACAAATTAAAGTTACCGAACAGGATGCCTCATGGCTTGAATTGGTGATTGATGCCATGAATGAAGAATTAAAACCCTTAACCAGTTTTATTCTTCCAGGCGGCAGTGCGGTCAATGCTTTTTTACATCAGGCGAGAACTGTTTGCAGACGAGCTGAACGAGAAGTTATTCGGCTAAACAGATTGGATCCGGTCAACAAGCCCATTATTATGTATCTGAATCGGTTGTCGGATGCGCTGTTTGTTTTTGGACGATGGGTCACCTCAACGTTGGGAGAAAAAGAAATCCTTTGGGAACCTGGAAAATCCATTCCCGATTGGAAATGGAAGTAGTGTGTTGTACTCAACGAGTACTGTCTATTGTGATCTCAGCTTTGCCATTGGGCTTTAAAATAAAAGCCCGCCGGATCTGTTCCCCAATGCGCAAATAATATTGTCCTGCTGGCAGAAGCATTTCGCTGATCTTGTCTTTATCCGTTTTATACGTCTGCCATTCGCCACTGCTTTCTCTTACCTGAAAAATCACATTTTCTGAATTGCCCCACAATTGAAGGCGAGCCAGATTCAAGGTAAAACTACCTGTCAATAGCATGGGCGAAGTGGTTGTGGGTGGGGTGGGCTGTCGTCCTGACGGATAAGGCTGATTTGTGCTAAGTGAGCGTTTGATTTCCATTGCCAGACGACGCAAAAATTCATCATCGGGTAACACGTTAAAATCTCGATGATCCAGAAAACGGGGAATTTCCAGGGTTTTTCGCAGAAATTCTTCAGGTATTCCGATTCGGCTCAGAATCAAGGGAATTTCCAGGTTTTTATTCTGTTTTTGGCAGTTCGTTATGCTTAAAATGAGTTTATCACCTTGCCTGGCAAGTGAAGAATCAAAAATGTTGTTGAGCCAATAATCAATAAAAGCGGTGACTTCGATTTGTTTGGCATAGGTATAACGATTACTGCGGAAGGTGCCTAAACTACCAAGTTTTGCCATTAAAAAAACCATTTTCAGGTCTTCCCGCAAAATAGCTGTTTTGATTAACGCATGATAGGCCGCCTGGTCATCAGGAACATACTTCAGGATTTTAAAGGCTATCTCTTCTATCTCATTGAAGTTGAGACATAGTTTTTCCTGACGCATCAACCGGTTGAGTAATTGTTGCAACCGCTCGCCTTCATTAATCTCTTCCTGGCGGTCATCACTCATGACGGCATAAACATTCAGTGATGATCTGCCAGAGGGGCGTTCCTCATCATCGGCATCCATCAAATCAGAAGAATCAACCACACTTTTTTCTGCGGCAGGACGTTGCTGCGGCATGGCGACCTTTAATGCAGGCTCATTTGCAGGGGTTGAACTCAATTGTTGAGGTTCAGTTTTATGTTCGTCAAACTCAACAATATTCAATGGATACGTGAGCAGGATGATTTCATTTGCCAGTGAACTGACAGCAATCAGTTTTCCATCAGGCGAAATAGCTCCGGATGTTAGCGGCGTGTCTTCACCACTCAGGATTCTGATTAACTCCCCTGAGTTAATATCCCACAACCGTGTTGTTTTATCTCGGGATATTGAAATCAGGGAGCGATCATCTTTAGCAAAAAAAATTTGAGTTACAATAAACTGATGACCTTCCAGAGTGGCTTTGAGTTGAGGTTGCGATGGTTTGGAAATATCCCAGATGGTGATGGTTGTATCCTGAGACGCTGAAGCCAGCAATTGATCATCATGGCTGAATGCCAGATCCGTGATGGTCTGTTGGTGCGATTTCATGATCTTGATGGGTTCACCCTCAGGAAATGTCCATAACTTGACCGTTCGATCGGCACTTCCTGTGGCAAACATCGTACCTTTGGAAGAAAACATAACACTGGTTATCTGGTCAGTATGGGCAATTTTTGTTTTTATGGGGATTTTGCGTTTTAATTCCCACAAGATCCATTGCTTGTCTGAACTGCCGGAAAGCAGAACTTCGCCCTCAGGATGGTAGCTGATAGCATTCACTTTTCCCTGATGTTTCCTTAATAAAGTGAGTTGATTTCCTGATTGTGAATCCCACAGACCAATGGTGGAGTCCGCGCCCGCAGTGGCGAAGGATAGATTATCAGGTGCAAAGCGAGCTTGTTGCACCGTGTGATTTTGTGTACCATAACTTCTGGAAAGCTGTTTGTTTTCCATACTCCAGATATTGACTGTTTTATCAATGGAAGAGGACAGAAGATATTTCCCGTTGCTGGAAAAATCCAGCGATGTGATGGGGCGCGTATGTCCTTTAAGCGATGCAAGGAAGGATGATTTGTCGAGTCTCCATGTTTTTGCCACATCTTTTTCAAATGCCGCGACAATACTTTTACCACTGGCATCAAAGTGAACACTGACAACCGGTTCTTCCACAGATTTTAATGAAGCGACAAGCTCCCCCTGAGGCAAAGAACGGATCATAATGGTTGCGTCTTCACTGGCAGTCACCACATATTGACCATTGTGATGGAAATCAAACCCGGTCATCGCTTTTTTATGATCGCCAATTTGATTCAAAAACAGGCCGTCTTTCCAGTTCCATAAAATAAGGGTGCTATCACTGGAGCTGCTTCCCAGAATATTTCCTTCAGGATGGAATCGGAGTTCAGTGATGTCCTGCAATTGTTTATTGAGTTTGTGCAACGGGACTCTCTGAGGCAAACTCCATATAACGATCGTTTTATCTTTGCCACCGCTGGCAAAGACCTTATCGTTAGGATGAATGGCGATGCTGTTGATGACGCCCGTATGGCTTTTACCCATATTTTTTTGCAATGTTTTGGATTGCAGATCCCATATCAGAATATTTCCGTTTTTATCTCCTGAAATGAGCAAATCGCCTTTCTGACTGATCGCCAAGGCACTGACCTGGCTTAAATGTCCCCGCAAAACGGATTGTGATTGGGCTGTGTTGATATCCCAAATTTGGATGGTGTTATCCATGCCTCCTGTGATAAGAACATCTGTTCGTGGATGAAATTTCATGGTTATGGCTTTATGGCGTCCTGTGGGAATCACTTTCAGCCTTTTTCCAGTTTTGGCAGACCAGAACTCAATAGTATGAGCGTTATTTAGAGTGGCTATTGTGCGGCTATCCGGACTGTAAATGGCCTCATACACCTTTCCTTTTCCAGTTTGCAACGTATGCAAAATGATGTATTCATCTTTGGCGCAAACAACACTTTCCTGAAAAATCCATATTCCTGAAACGAGTACCATCCAGAAACAGAAACCGGATATTGCCTGAATGAAACGATGTATCAGGTTAGGCATATTCCTCCTTTGTTGATCATTCTTCCAAACTAACTGGAAAAATTTATGGATAACCAGCAACAGAAATCACGAACCATTGATGACCTTGATAGTGCACCAGGCGATACGCCCATGCCGCTATCAGAACATCTGGCAGAACTAAGAAAACGATTGATTATTGCCAGCAGTTTTGTGTTTGTTGGGTTTATGATTGCTTCCTACATTGAAGTCGATCAGAACCAACCCATACTGACGATTTTCAGAGCTCCTCTGGCAGCCAGAAATGTTCCGCTGGTATTTGATGAGTTGACAGAACCTTTTTTTACTTATCTTCGTATTGGTTTATACACTTCTTTATTTTTATCCTTTCCGTTCATTCTCTGGCAAGGTTGGTTGTTTATCAAACCGGCGCTTTATCCACAGGAGCAAAAACTGTTCTGGCCTTTTTTATTTGTCTCATACCCTTTGTTTATTGGCGGTGGGCTCTTTGGCTACTTTGTAGTGATTCCGTTCGGTTATGATTTTTTTCTGGGATTTCAAAACGCTTTCACGCTCCCGTCTTTGAGAATGGGAGATTATTTATCCCTCACCATTCAACTCCTGTTTGCGTTCGGAATGGTATTTGAACTTCCTGTGATCACTTTTTTTCTGGCAAGAATGGGGTTGGTTGATTCAAAAGGGTTGAAAGAACACCGTCAAATCGCAATTGTCGTCATTTTTATTGTCGCAGCGATACTGACGCCACCAGATGTTTTTACGCAGATTCTCATGGCCGGACCGCTCCTTGTTCTGTATGAAATCAGCATTGTTGTTGCTTATTTCAGTGAACGTACTGTTTCCGGTGAAGACACTACGGAGAAGTCTGATAAATAACTTCTGCGTGTTTATTCAATCTCAGAAATATTCCTGAACTGGATGGTTGTTTTGCGATGCAGTGACTCAGGAATTTTAAAATTCATGCTTATATTTTTTTCTGAAAAATATCCATTTTCTGCCAAAAAATAATGTATTATCAAAGAATGGTCTGTGGTTATTGTTTGCTTAAAATTTAGTTTCCAATCGGCATTGGGCCAACCGAATCCCTGAACTTTTGAAATGATTTTTGCGCTTTCATGAGATGTGCTGGTCAGTTCAATATCTTCAACGGCAATATTAGTGACAATGACAATGGATTCAATGGCGGACAAATCGTTGAGAGAGGAAGTAAATTCTTCGTAAACAGGTCTGCGTGTCAGAAAAAAAGCCAGCATCACACCACAAATGGCAGAGATTAGCAGATAAATCCAGGGTGTCGAAATTTTTAATTTTTTGTTTGTGGGAACATCCAGATCGTGCAACGGAATTTTTAAAATATAGAAATACAAAATAGTTGCCGTCATAAAAATAATGCCCAATGACCAGAGCGCATCTGTCAAAAAATGAGCCCCCTGTCCAATTCTGGCAATACTCATCAATAGTCCATAGACCATTCCAAACGCAGTGCCAGCGGTTCCGATGATTCTGGATTTTTGGTACCAGAAACCGAGCGATATGAACGAGAATCCCATTGAACAATGCCCGCAGGGAAAAGATTTGCCTTTGCCGGCAACGCCGGGTTCAAAAGTGTTTTTATATTCCCACTTGCCTCCGAAGTCTTCAATTTGTCGTGGCCGTGGTCGTCCCCAATGATCTTTCAGGACAGCATTGACCAGAATTCCTCCTCCCAGAATGGAAGTGAGAATGGTTAGTAATAAATAACGTCTCCATCCTCCAAGTTTTCCATTAATCAGAGACATGCCAAGTGTGACAATGCATCCTAATAACAGGAATAGGCCCGGATAGGTGCCATACGCATACAGCCATTTCCATGGCTGTTGATCGATGTAGGCCCATTCTCCCCGACCTCCAAGAAAAAATTTTGAGGCAATTTGTCGGTCGGCATCCAGATAGATCAGTATCCATGTCAGGCTGATCATAATCAGGAATGTCGAAGATAAAATGGCCAGTCCTCTTAAATTAAGGCGGTGTGTGGTATGCATGAAATTACGGTGTGTCTTTAAGATGGTCGGGTATATTGGAAGGCTTGTGAAGGTTTTTTCTGTAATATGTTTTTGAAGCGTTTCTGGCTGCGTCCTGAAGGGTTTGAATGATGGCCGTCTGATATTTCTTTTGGGTTTGTACCCGATTTTCCTGTTTGGCACGAGCCACGTTGGTGTAACTCCTGATTTGTTGAGCGCGGTTTGTCGCCAAAACAGTTTCTTCCTGCTGTTTCCGCTCGTGATAACGCAAAGCTTTTTCAGCAGTCATTTTGTTAAGATCTTTGGGATCATAACGTGAATAACGGCGGTATAACTCCTGAACTCTGTGTTCATTGTAGGGATCAGCCCAAAGTGTTGAGGCGCTGATGATAAACAAAAAAAGCCAACATAAACTTTTCATGGAGACCCCCCTCTGGATTTCAATGACGTATTGCAAGTTGAATGGTGTTGATCTGCTCACAACCCGGGCAAACAGGTGACCAGTGGCCTGTATGGTGACACTGGGTGCATTCATATTGCGGTTTGATAAGTTCATCTTCTTTGAGTAAGTCAGAGCATATTGATAGTTCACTTTGACGTTTCACCGCACACAAATATTTCAGTGCATGGAACGCCTGAAATTTACCGGCATCTGATTCAATCGTGTTGAGTTGTCTAACGGCATCTTCAATTTTGTTTTCTTTATACCAAACACGACACAATACCAGATCAACATAGGCGGATTTATTGGGAGATTGCGTTATTGATTGAAGCAAGCTTCCAATTTTATCCTGTTTTCCAGACAGAAAATACAAAGACTCCAGTTCATCGATCAGCACTGGCGACCCTGAAGAATCATAGCATTTTTTGATAAGATTAGCCGCTTTCAGATACTGCCCATCTTGTACAAGTAAATGACTTTCGCCAAGGGAAAGAAAAATAAAGTGAGTGCCCCTGAATTGCTGGGCATTGGGGAGATAATCCAGTTTCAGGTCTTTCAGACGGGATGGTTGTTGCTCCAGGTAGCGCAGCAGATGTTTTTCATGGTCCGCAAGAATCTGTTCAGCAAAATAACTCCCTTTGAATCGTTGAAGGAGCTGTTGCTCGTAGTGCAGGCATTGTTCCAGGTCATTTCTTGATTCAGCGCATAATCGGAAACCATTCAAACTATCCGGATGAAATCGGACCACATCACTGATTTCATGGCTCAGACGTTCAACCAAGGCCCATTCCTTGAGGGAAATGGCTAATTTCTGGTAGGGTATCAACACCTGTAGATTGCCTGGGAATTTTTGGCGCAAATCGTAATAGGCATTCATCAACTGCTGGTTGTTCATTTCAAAAATCTTGGATTCAAGATGATGAATTCTCAATCTCAATGGGTGGTATTGCATGCTTTTGAGCGAACCATAGTGCTGACGGACTTTTTCAATATCACGCCGCATGAACGCGTCATAATATTCATCAAGCAATTGATCTTGCCGACTGCTCTTAAAGGTTTGATAGCGTTGCTTGAATCTTTGAACCACCCGGTCTGGATGAAACAGAATCAGGCGAATTTCAGCAAGAAAGATACCTGCGGCAAACGCTGAGAAAATCACAACCCATAGAGAGAGATGAATGCTGTAATTGCCAAACAATCCAATCGCGACATTACGGTCATTCAGAAATATAAAATAACCGACAAGGCTGAACAATAGAAGAATGAGACTGATCCTTAACAGAAATAACATAGCCCGATATTGAATAGAAATTTAGTGATGGTAAGGCTCACCATTCAGAATGGTGAATGCCCGATAGATTTGTTCCAGTAAAATAATACGCACCATTTGGTGATTGAATGTCATTGGCGATAAACTAAGCTTGAGTGCTCCCTGTGGGATCAATTCCTGAGCCCATCCGTAGGCACCGCCAATCAGGAAGTTAATTCGGGAAAACTGAACCCGTTTCTGCTGTTCAAACCATTGAGACAGTTGAACAGAACTCCAGACAGATCCATTCTCATCCAGAAAAACAGAAGTCTCTCCAGGTTCAAGCAGAGTGATAACCTTGCGTGTTTCATCCTGTCGGTTTTGTTGTAACATTCCGGTGGAATAAGGCGCCGCTTTTAATTCCTGCAACTCAGTTTTTACATAGGGAGTCAGTTTTTTTGTATAAAGATTTATTCCGTCCCTGACATAGGTTTCCTGGGATTTTCCCAACCAGATCACACGAATCTTGTACAAAACACTCCTTTTACCAGTCGAATCAATGCCTTTCCCTGTTTGTTCTGAGTCTATCAGAAAAGATATAGAACAGGGTCGGGAATCTCAAGCATAATGTCTGAGGGACTATTATCGATAATCATTTTGGCAGTCGATATCTCCTTGTGGACCAATTTCTGAGGTACGGCATAGCCACTCTGTCGCTCCATATTTTTTCAGGAGTTCCTCCAGATACACATCATTCCTGCTTTTGGCGAGTGCCCACGGAGTCCATTGAAAACGGTCCTGTCGATTGGGTGAGGCTCCTGCTTCAAGCAACAGTTGAACCACTTCATGGTTGCCATGGTTGACTGCAATCATGAGCGCATCCCACCCCATATGATAATCTTTGAAATCAAGACGAGCCTTCATTTTAAGCAAGGGATCCACCATATCCGCGTGTCCCAGTTTAGCGGCCCACATCAATGCTGAATAACCGTTGTTATCAATATCATCTACCAATTTAAGATTTAACAGCAAAAGTTTGAATACATGCGGTTGATATGCTACGACTGACCATATCAGGGGTGTCATTCCCTCGGGGGTTTTGAGATTGACATTGATACCGCTTTCAATAAAACGGTTGACTTGCTCAAACTCACCTTTTCTGACGGAAATAATAAAGGCTTGTTCCAGAAAATCCAAAGAATCTTTTGCTGAAGCCGTACAGGGACTGAAGAGACAACTCAGACCCACAAGAATGATCACATAACATTTGAGGCGCATAGACACTTTGAACGAAAATCAGAACTCTGGTTTCAAAACCTTATTGTCAGTTAATTTTCGAAATCTCATTTCACGTTCCAATAAAAAGCACAAGGAAGTTGAAAGATATGTCTGAACTCCTCAAAAAAATGCCTGCACGAATTATTGATGAAAGCTCGCTTCATGAAGGGAAATGGATAGATCTGGTGCAGACAACTTATCAGGATGAAGCCGGAGTCGAACGACATTGGGAATGTGTTCATCGTAAAAATATGACTGAAGCTTCGGTTGCCGTAGCAAAAATGGTCCCCAGTAACCGATACATTCTGATCCGTCAGTTTCGACCACCAGCCGGTCATTACACCCTCGAATTTCCTGCGGGGTTGAGAGATACCTCGGAGACACCGGAACAAACAGCGATCCGTGAATTGCGGGAAGAAACAGGCTATATCGGAAACGCTCTTGAAGTGACGCCATCGCTGTATCTGTCTCCTGGAATCATTTCCGAACGTTGTCATTTTGTGTTTCTGGAAGTTGATGAAACGCTTCCTGAAAATCAACATCCTGTTCCTGACACAGAACCCAATGAATTCATTGAAGTGTTTGTCGTGAACCCTAACGAAATATCCGCGTTTTTTAACGAAGAACTATCCAGAGGGAGCGTCATTGACGCAAAATTGTATCTGTTTTTTCATGCGTGGTTGATGAATAATTTTTCATTCAGAAAGGTCTTATGAAGCAAACATTGAACATCAAAGGAATGACCTGTCATAATTGTGTTCGGCATGTCAGAGAAGCCTTGGAAGAATTACCCGGGTTGCAGGTGGTTGATATTGATCTGAAAACAGGCCAGGCTGTGATTGAGGCAGAGCAGCAGGTATCCACTGAATTGCTGTCTGAAGCGATTGAAGAGGCTGGTTATACTCTGGTAAAAGCCGGGTGATGATGAACGTAGTCAGCACGTTCCAGCAAAACAGTCGCCAGGAAATTTCTCCTCTTGAACGGCTTAAAGTTTTGATTAAACCACTGGATTTTCCCGAAGATCCTGAATGGCTGTGGAATCTTCTGGAAAAATATCAGACACGGCTCCTGGCAAAATTTCATGGTGCTCCGCTACTGATCGACCGGTTGACCCACCTGAATCCTGATGCGGCATACTTTCTGGCAGGAATTCTTTATTTCTTTTTTGAAGCCTCACCGGCCATCATTTCCCAGCATCAGCAAGAGCTTAATCCTGAAGTTCATGCGTTGTATCAGCGTCTGTCCCACGTCCTTTCCATAAGACCAAGTCTGAAAAATGATCAGCAATCGGAGATGGCCAGAAAAATGTTGGTTGCTCTCACCGCGGATGTGCAGTTGCTTTCAGTGGTATTGGTGATTAAACTTCAGCAAATGCAGGATCTTGATCAAATGGAGGAAGAATTTCGTCAGTTGTTGATCAATGAACTGATGAAATTATACGTTCCCCTGGCAAATCGTTTGGGAATCTTCTGGGTCAAAGCAGAAATTGAAGACAATTCTCTGCGTTATATCAATCCCGAGATTTATTATGAACTTAAAGAGAAGGTTTCCAAAAAAAGATATGAACGGGCGCAAATGGTGGATATCTTCACACGTGAGATCAACCAAATGCTTGAAGATGCCCAGGTTCCGCATGAAGTGTATGGACGTTACAAACGGTTTTATTCCATTTTCAAGAAAATGCCCAAAGTCAACTATCAGTTTGATCGAATCCATGATCTCATCGCATTTCGTGTGCTGACGGAATCTGTTCAAAACTGCTATGAAGTGTTGAGTTATATTCACGAAAAATGGCAACCGTTTGAAGGGCGGTTCAAGGATTATATCGCAACACCTAAACCAAATGGCTATCAGTCACTCCACACCACCGTTGATACGGAACAGTACGGAAAAGTTGAAATACAGATACGCACCTATGAAATGCATCAGGTCGCGGAATACGGGGTGGCGGCCCATTGGGCCTACAAGGAAGGACACCATCCTCACGCGAAGGATGCGAGCCTGTATAATCGTGTCAGGGAGTTGCATCAGGATGATGATCTGGATACGGCAGTACCCAGCATTGACTTGCTGACAGACAGGATTTATGTTTTCACTCCCACTCGTGACATCATCGAATTACCACAACAGGCCACCGCCATTGATTTTGCGTATGCGATTCACTCTCAGGTTGGTAATCAGATCACCGGAGCACGTCGCAATGGTCAGATCATTAAGCTGGATGAGCCGTTGCAAAATGGAGATTTACTGGAAATTATCACCTCCACTAAACAGACTCCCCGAAAAGAATGGCTGAAAACTGTCAAGACCTCCAAGGCAAAAAACAAGATCCGTTATGCGATTCGTGAACATGAGCGTGACGAATTTCGTCAGCGTGGGTGGGAACTGTTGGATAAGGAGTTTAAAAACCACCACCTGAATCTGAACAGAATTTTCAAGGAAGGAAAACTGGAACAACTGGCCCGGCAATATAAAAACCATTCTTTTGAACACATGCTTATATCTCTGGGGGAAGGTCGTCAGCGGATCGATGAAATTCTGAAATGGTTTGTTGAGATTGATGAATTACCAGCCAAAATTCCTGCACCTAGAAAACATGAGGGAATAACAGCCGTTCTGAAACAGAGAAGTGGGCCTATTCTGATTGACGGAATGAGCAATGTCCTGGTCAGGATGGCAAAATGCTGTAATCCTGAGCCCGGTGACGCAATCTGTGGCTACATCACTCGTGGAAATGGAATCTCCATTCATCGTCAGGAGTGTTCAGCCTTGATCAGTTCAGATAATTCCCGATTGATCACAGCATACTGGAACGAGTTTTATTCTTATCCTGTGCCTCCGCACTCTTCCTGAATTTTTCCAGTCGCTCTTTGTAATAATCCTGTGAAGGATTGACAGAGGTCTGTTCCTGTGCCTGATTCCAGGCATTCGTTGCCGCATTGAAGGCCAAATCCAGATTATTTGACGCATAATATGCTTCCGCCAGCGTGTCCCAGATATAAGCGGAATGGTCATATTCCAGTGCCTTGAGAGTCAATTGAATACTTTCCTTCCTCACTTCCGGATCATCTGAATGTTCCTGGAGAAGCAACCAGGCCAGATTATTCAGTGCTGATGCCTGATCCGGGAAAATCTCGACAATGCGACGGTAGGTCTTGATGGCTTCGGGAATGTCTTGCCGGCTGAAGGACGCGCCAGCCCATTCATACATGAGTGCCAGGTCTTGCGGACGGGGTGATTCCCGGACTTGGTCGAGTTTATATTTTAGCAGATGATATTGAGAATAATCGGACATTAGTCCCAGATTCAGGCTGAAAACCAGGAGAAATCCGCCAACGCACAAGAGCTTGATTTTAGTCACTCGTTGATGGTGTCGCAGAATTTTATCTGGTTGCGCGGCACACTCCGCAATAAAATCCACACGCTCTTTGATGCCGTAGTGATGCCAGTTGGGTTCTTCAGGACGGATTCCGTTCAATCGGCCTACATTCAACAGCGCCTGATATATTCCGGAAAACAATCCTTGTTCCACAGCGCAGCAATCAGCCTGACGTTCGAAATTTCGACTTAGATATCCCAATCCAAACCTGAAAAACACCAAAATTCCTAACAATGGCAACAGCCCTTGCAGGACAGGCGAAATTTTCCATTCAAATAGCCATTCCGCACTGCTGAGCAACAGCATCAAAACGGTCATGACTTCAATGACAAAGGAAAAGGCCAGAATGAAATAAAACAGATGTCGATGCCTCAAATGTCCAGCTTCATGAGCCACGACAGCCCGCAGTTCTTCCAGGCTGAGGGTATGAATCAATACCTCGCTGATCAACAAATAGCGGCATCCGGGAACAATTCCGATAACTCCGGCCGTGATACTGTTGATGATGCCGGCAGGCCATATCATGACATTTGCCACACTGACATGATTTTTCTGGATCTCATGCTGTATGAATTCATGAAATGGCTGAATCCTGAGCGGACGAGCGCCCCAGCAGACGATGGTGATGAATGGCGAAGTCACAATCAGCATCATAATGGCTGACAGGCCCTGCAGGATATAATTCGAGAGAGACGCGGTGTCTCCTGTGATCATTTCCATGATGGTAAACCAGCCGCTTTGAAGCAGTGAGATCACCAGAATAGGCATCTGTAAACGAAGATGTCGGATAAACGTGTTCTGGATGGATTGTCTGGATCGTCCCGGAAAAGAAAAGGCCACCAGAATTCCGTCTGCCAGCCAGTATTCAAAAATCAGAAATATCATGGCAACAGGAGATCCCATGGTGTAATTATCCATGAAGTTTGCCAGTTGAAATCCGGTGTCACTCAGATAATTCAGACCAAACCATCCGCTCCATAGAATAAATCTTGAAAGAGTAGGGTAAAGCGGGAAAGATGTGCCAAATTTTCTGACAGTGAGAATCAGCAAAGCTGTCAGCAGGATAAACAGTTCTCCAGCCTCCACAGGTGGAAGATGGCCGATGGATACATCTGCTGGAGCGATGAGTAGCACAGAACTTCCCAAGGCCATGATTAACGGCAGAAACGGAAAAAACATTTGACTCCTAAAAAACACATTCATGAGAACTATGGAATACTCAGCCAATGTACACACAATTCAGCACGATGGAAAAACAATTTTTCTTATAGGCACCGCTCATATTTCACAAAACAGTGTGAATGAGGTCAACCAGGTGATTCAGGCCGAAAACCCGGATGTCGTTTGCGTGGAATTGTGTGCTTCCCGGTTTGAAGCGTTGTCTCAGGAGGAACAGTGGCAAAACATGGATATTTTCAAAGTGGTTAAGGAGAAAAAAACCTTTTTGCTGATGGCCACACTGATCCTGTCTTCTTTTCAGAAAAAACTGGGTGATCAGATCGGTGTCAAGCCTGGCGCTGAAATGCTGGAAGCGGCTGAGACCGCCAAGAGTGTCGGTGCTCGTGTGGAATTGATTGACCGTGATGTGCGACTGACATTGCAACGTATCTGGGGCAATTTATCATTCTGGGAAAAAACCAAACTGCTCAACCAATTGATCATGGGGATTGTTATTCACGAAGAAATCACCGAGGATGAAATTGAAAAACTGAAAGAAGTGGACATGATGACACAGGCCATGCAACAACTGGCGGATCACTTTCCTCAAATCAAACAAACACTGATTGATGAACGGGATCAGTATATGGCAGAAAAACTGAGGCAGATTGAGGGAAATAAAATTGTGGCTGTTGTCGGTGCTGGTCATGTGCCGGGAATGCTCCGCGAAATGGGACAGGAACATGATTTCAACGAGCTTGAAAGCAAGCCGCCTCCCGGTAAATGGGGCCGCCTCCTGAAATGGGGAATCCCCGGTGTGATCATTGGTATCATTACCTATGGTTTTTTGAGACTGGATTCTCAGGTGAGTACAGAAATGATTTTTCGCTGGTTCTGGATCAATGGATCGCTCTCCGCCCTGGGAACCATGATCGCGATGGGGCATCCTGTCACATGGCTTACCGCCTTTGTCGCGGCACCTTTCACATCACTCAACCCGACTATTGCGGCAGGCTGGGTCGCGGGAATGGTGGAGTTAATGATACGAAAACCCCAGGTCAAGGATTTTGAATTTCTGGGGGAAGACATTCAACATTTCAAAGGATTCTGGACCAACCGGATCACACGGACTCTGATGGTTGTCATTCTGGCCAATGTTGGCAGTAGCATTGGAACTATTCTGGGTGGAATGGCTGTTGTGTCCCTGTTGAAATAAAAAAATCCGCAATGGATTTCAGGTGGTTTCCTTGTGGTTCTACGGCTACCAACTTAACCCGATACAGATGGTCTTAAAATTGTAGACAAAATTGTACGTCCTGCCTGACCTTGCATGGGTTCTCTAATTCATTGAATTTACAAAGTGGATCGGCTTACGTTGATAGCCGTGAAATGGAGTTTCAACTCACATCATAAAATAAAAATACCTGCACAGTCGAAATGTTTTACAACTCCCTACGATTACATTCCTCTCTGGCCTATCAAAACCCTGTGGAAGCTGAAAAAAGGGCTTCTGCCAGTTGATCTCCCCCAAAGAGATCTTTGCCTCCGGCGGCCAAAGCTCTCACTGTTCTGGATTCTGGATCCGATTGAAATGATCGGGAAGAACCTGATTCCATTTTGACTTACCACCACAGCCACCTAAAAAAATGTGCTGAATTTGAACTTGGAGATTTCTTGACAATCTGATAGAGTTTGCTGGCTTGGCTCAAAACAGGGTAATACTTTTCATGGAATGAAAGAACTATATCACATCATATCAAAAGTTTATCGTTCTATTGAAGCTTGAAAGTTTTACCTTCCGACTTGTGAAATTGAACCATGCCAGTTTGCCGCGTTTCTTACTAAGAATATTATCTTATCTGGATAAAGCATTCAGATTTCAAAAACTCACCCTTTTTATGGGGTATAAAATAATGAATTTTAATTTGACTTTCACTCCGATCTATTTGGTTCCACCGCAAGCAAGCAAGCAAGCAAGCAAGCAAGCAAGCAAGCAAGCAAGCAAGCAAGCAAGCAAGCAAGCAAGCAGTTTATATACGGAATAACTAAAAAAATTTCATTTCCTGAAGCCTCTCTTTTTTCCCGGAGTCTCTCCCTTTTCAATTTTCTCCAACCGCCCATCTTCAATTCTTCCTGAGAAAGAACAACGCCTTTTGACTATTCAAATGTTGTTTTTTGTTTCCCCAATCTCTCAGAAAGGATTTCCTATGAAAAAATCTATAATACGCCTTCTTCCATTTTTGATGTTGCTCCTGGTGAGCGCATGCTCTTCTGCTTTAACGACTCCCGTGGTTCAGGAAGGAACCAAAACCGAAAGCCAACCCGAGTGGGTCCGCACACTGGGGCGGTATGCCACAGGTATTGGAGCAATCGGTAGCGCTCCGCAATCTCCATTGGGAACACAAACCCAGCGGAATCAGGCCATCATGACCGCCCGGAATCAGTTAGCGGCTCAACTCCAGACGATTTTGCAGAACGCCGCCACCGAAACGGAAAAGCAACTTCAGGAAGCATCCCCTTCCAGAGCCAGTGTCATTGCTTCTGTGTTTACTGAAAATACGACTCGTCAGATTGCCAATGAGGTGCTGGTGGGATCGACCCCGATTGAACAGTGGAAAGATCCTCAAAGCAACGAACTTTATGTGTGGGTGGTGATTGAAGAAAAAAACGCGATTCCCCAGATTCGGGCATCCATGAGCAAAAAACTCTCAGCGGCAGGAGCCGAGCATCAGGAATCTCTCACCCTCATGGATCAGAATATTGATAAAGGTTATGAACAACTGGGTAAAAAACGTCCCTGAGTCAGGAGTTTATGAAAACGTACTTTCACATCCAATCTCCATGTTTCGGGAGGATTCTTCTACTGGGACTGTGTCTGTTTCTGTCAGGCTTTTGGACACCGATTCAGGCCCAGCCGATTCAGGCTCCCAGGTTCCGGTTGTCCAATCTGGAGGGAACCCCGTTTTATTCCACCAAAGCCAAAGGGCAGGTGATCGTGGTCTCATTTTTTTTTACACGCTGTCCCCCTTGTATCAAGGAAATGCCGGAACTCTATCAGTTCATGCAACGGAAAGGACTCTTGCGGAACCTGCTGTTTGTGGATTCTTACGTGGAAGGACTGGGAATTCAGGACGCTCCTGACACTGAAAAAGACATCCGTCTCTTTGTTCAAACGTTGGGGATTCCTGAAGCTAATACCTATCATGACAGGATGGGAGCCATGACTAAAAATTTTGCCAATCTGGAGCTGTTTCCACAGGCCAAAAAATCGGAAACGCTACTGGTCTTTCCCACGATTGTCATCATAGACAGGCAGGGGCAGGTGGCTTATGTTCAGGAAGGTTCTGATACCAAAATCTTTGAGATCCTGGAGAGGCTGTTATGAACGGAGACTTCTGGAAACGTACCCTCTGGTCTTGCGTCATCATCGGGGGACTATTCCTGCTTTTGATCGGGTGCCGGTCTTCGGAACCCTCGACTCAGGAAATCCTGAATCAGGCATCGGCTCGTCAGCAACAAGACATGGTGCAGGCGGGAATGCTTTCTCCTTCGCAGAATCCGGTAGCTTCGCCACTCCCCTCAACCGGGAATGCCGATCAACAACAACTTCAACTGGCAGAACATGCTCATCAGCAAAGTCTGGAGCGTGCAGGAATGCGGCCCCAGCCCCCTGATTTCAATCCGGGAGTGGGGGCGGTGACCAATCAGATCACGGAAGGCGATCAATCCCCGGCGTGGGTCAACCGGCTTCCGGCAGATGACGAATATTTCTATGGACTTTCCTTTCTGAGTTGCCCGGAAAAGCCCAACCAGTGTCGGGAAAAAGCGGAAACGCAGGCACGGGCGAATCTGAGCCAACAGTTTTCGGTGCGGATTCAATCGGAAACCCGCCTGATTGAAAAATCCCTACGTTCCAAGCAAACCACTGCCTTTGAAAAGGATTATCAAAATCAGATTCAGGAAAAAAGCGAGACGCTGAAACTGGAGGAGGTGAGCTTTGAACACTTCTATCTGAAACCGTCCCAGGAACTTCAGACGTTAGCGAAAATGCCCAAAAAAGACCGCTGGGAACGTGAACTGCTGGCGCTGCTTCAGAAAGTCTTGCCCAAGCTTCCAGAAAAACTTCAGGTGGGGTACTTTGACGTTCTGGGCGAGCCTCAGGAAAGTATGCTTTCGTTTCACACCGGTGAGTTTTGGGTTCAGGAGTTGATCCACCTGAATCGTGCTGAAACAGTGTTTCAGCCCAAAAAATGGGGAGAAACGCCCAATCTGTACTGGGAACGACTCCAGAAATCCGAAAATCCGGCTCCTGTGCTACATGGCCGGTATTGGGTGGGAGAGGATGGTGTGGAACTGACCGTGTTTCTGAAAGAAAACGCTCAGGAACCACGGTTTCTGGACAAAATCCGCTTCCGCACCAGCTCCAGGTTCAAGGAATTCTCCAGCACCCGGCGTTTGGGCGTTCAGGTCTGTGAGGCCTGTCAGTCTTATCCCAAACTGTTTTTGACGGGGAGTTTCCCCAAGCCGGAATCGCTCCCGGGGCAAGGAGAGATTCTGCAAGTGAGTCTGCGGGAACTGGCTCGCAGACTTCAGGAAACCGGGTTTTCCCTCTGGAACCCTGAAGCACCTGCCGGTGGGGCGGAACTTCAGGATAAAAAAGGAAACCTTCGGCGGCAACAGCCCCTTCCCAAAGATGCGGACGGACTCCTCCTAACGGTCTCTCTTTCCGGCAAATCCCAGTCCCAGTCAGGGTTTGTCTATCAGGGCTTAACGCTGGTATCCCTGACCTATTCGGTATATCAGCCGGAGGGAACGCTCCGCTGGAGTCACACTTTTGAGGCACGCCGGTTTCTGGTGGAAGAACCGACAACGCTCTCTCCTGAAGCCTTGAAAGAAGCGTTTCTGAAAACGGCCCAAAAAGGGCTTCAGGAATCCTGGGACATTCTTGTACAGGAACTTCTGAAACTGAACGCGCCCTCAGGCACTCCAGCCCGGAGGATGCCATGACTCCCATGAGGCAGGTGTTCAAAAGTTTGGTGTGGATTTATTGGTTGGGATTCGCCGGGTCGTCCTGGCTCTATGCCCAGATGCCCAGCGCTGTGGTGTATCCCATCAAATTTCTGGCGTTGCCCGATCAAAAACTGCAAATCAGCCTGAATAACCATGTCAAAACCCAACTGGGATATTACTTTACGCTCAAATCCGAAGCGGAACTCAAAAAAGCCACTCTTGATGTCCAGAATGAACTGGAATCCAGTCAATGCACTGAAGATCAGTGTATCAAAAAGATCGGGGAAAACTTGCAGGCGGAATATTCCTTTCAGGTGGGAATCACCCGAATCGAACCGGATTGGGACATTTCGATCCAGAAAGTGGATTTGATGGAAGATACCACCGCTTCTGCCAATGAACTATGCTCTGCGTGTACATTGGAAAAAGCCAGAAGCCTGCTCCGGGGCATGATCCTGTCCTTACGAACCGGAACCCTGCAAATCGGCAAGGCGTCTCTTTCGATGACCAGTGATCCGGTTGCGAAAGTGTTTCTGAATGGCATTGATCAGGGAACCACTCCGATAGAAATCAGCCTCAACACAGACCGGGAGTCCGATATTTTTCTGGTGGTGGATGGCTATGAAAATTTCACGAAAAGTTATGCGCTGAAGCCCGGAGAAAAAGTCAAGGAGCATGTCAAACTGGCACGTCAAAGAGGCGAACTGAAACTGAATTCAAATCCTGAAAGCGCCAGCATCTGGCTCAATGGAGAGGAACAAAAGGATGCGTCCGGTCAACCTCTCAAGACGCTCAGCACCTTGAGACTGGTCTATGGGCCACACACCCTTCAGCTTAAAATGCCTCTGTATCAGGATTATTCATTGAGTCTGGATGTTCAAAACCATGAACTTCCCCCGCAAAATATCACTTTGCGCCCCCTTCCCGGAAAACTCGTGATTCGGGTTCCTTACCAGAGAAACGGGGCAGACCTTTATTTGGATGAAGTGCATGTCGGGTCAATGGAGGGGAAAACCTCTCGCATTCTGGAAGTCGAATCCAATGTGTTGCATACCTTGAGACTCGAAGATGGAAAGACATATTCCGCCAGGATTCCCAACATTCAGGTGGAACCTACCCGTAGCAAACTCATCGAAATACAATTTGTAAGAAAAGAAGTTCCGTATCCCAAACACTTCACGGCGCCTTCCGAATTCTCACTTTCTCAAGCTGAGCAGATGCTCCACCTGGGGCTTTGGGGAGGCGCTCTTCTGGCTCAGTGGTATGCTCAAACCCGTGCGGAAACTTATAACCGCATTGGAAAACGCAATGATGAGTTGGCCAAAGAGTACAACCTGGCCCAAACAGATGAAGAGCGGCAACAGCTCAAAAGTAGGTACATCCAAAACCAGAACGCCATGAACAGTTACAGAGTTCAGATCGAGAACATGAATGGGTTGACCGTCGGCCTGCTCGGAATAGATGGCTGGCTCTGGTTTAGCCTTCACTTCAATAACAAGGTCGTTCAAACCCCTGACTTTTTCGGGGGGCTTCAAGTGGCAATCGTGCCGAACCTCCAGAGTCCAACACAGATTTCCCTGCGCTGGCATTTTTAACCTCATTCACAAGGAGTCTTTATGAAAAGAAACCGGATTGAACTGAAACGGGAAAAGTGGATCGTAGGGGTCTGTCTCATAGGCCTTTTGATGGTCGGAGCTTGTGCTGATATTGACCAAAGTAAACGCAAGAAAAGTATTGAACAGGCCGCGATTGAACAGGCCGCGGCGGAAAGTGAGTCCAGCACTGCTCCTGAGGCTCAATTTTTGGATTCCGCACCGGTTGGTGATTCCTTGAGAGTCAATGGTGAGGTGACCACCACCACGACCCGTTCGGTGACCATCGCCTTGTCTGCAACTGATAATGTGGGCGTTACCGGATATTTTCTGTCTGAAAGCGCCGCCACTCCCGCCGCCAGTGACAGTGGTTGGGTCAGTGTCCCTTCCACAACCAGTTATTCAGCCAGTGTTCCGTTTACCTTGAGTAGCGGGAACGGCAACAAAACCGTGTATGGCTGGTTCCGGGATATTTCAGGCAATCTCTCCACTCCTGTGTCGGGTACCATTACCTTGCAGGAAACGGTGGTGGCGGTCGATACCACACCGCCTGCCTCCTCAGGGGACGGCAACATCACGATTACCCCTACCGGAGATTCCACAGCGCCTTCCAGCCCATCGGTCAGTATCAATAGTGGGAATTCGTCCACCACCACCACTCTTGTGGTGCTGACCCTGTCCGCCAGGGATAACGTGGGGGTCACCGGCTATTATGCCTCCGAAAGCTCCACCCGGCCTACCGGCGATACGGGCTGGGTGAGCGTCAGCTCGGCCAACAGCTTCACGGGAACAGTAAATTTTACCTTCAGCACGGTTACAACGATGGGGAGTCATACCAAAACGGTTTATGTCTGGTTCCGGGATGCGTCAGGCAACGTCTCCGCTTCGGCCAGTGATTCCATCACGCTCTCGGTTACGGATACCACGGTGCCTTCCAACCCGGCCGTAACGATCAATTGGAATGGCTCCCTGACTTATTACCGGAGCGTCACCCTGAATGTCTCGGCGACCGATAATGTGGGCGTGACAGGCTATTATGCCTCCGAAAGCGCTACCAGGCCTCCTGCCAGCGATAACGGCTGGGTGAGTGTCAGCTCTGCCGGCAATTTTTATGATGATGTCTCCTTTTCTCTCACTCGTGGGGGAGGAACCCGAACTGTGTATGTGTGGTTCAAGGATTCCGCCGGCAATATTTCCGCCTCCGCCAATGATTCCATCACCTTTTCCAATGGCTACGACAGCCTGGTCTGGCCGGATACCGGGCAAACTACCAGCTACACCGCCACGTTTGGAGAAGATCATGACTATTCCCTCCGCACGCCTTCCTATACGGACAATTCCAATGACACGATCACGGACAATGTCACCAGCCTGGTCTGGCAAAAAACCGATGGCGGTCAAAAAGCCACCCGAGCCGCCGCCATCAGCTATTGTGACGATCTGGTGCTGGCAGGTTCCTCCGACTGGCGACTGCCTCATATCAAGGAACTGGCCACACTGATTCATGCGGGCAATTACAACCCGTCCATCAACACCACCTATTTCCCGACAACCTCCTCCGCAAACTATTGGTCATCGACATATTATTCTTCATATTATCCAGACTGGTACGTCTCTTTTAGCTATGGAACGGTTACTCCCAGCAACATCAGCAATGCCTATGCTCGATGTGTGAGAGGCGGGGCGGTGACTTCGTCTCCGCATTTCACGGACAATGGCAATGGAACCGTTTCGGATTCAATCACGGGGCTGATGTGGCAACAAGCGGATGGCGGCTCGAAATCCTGGACCAATGCCCTGACCTATTGCGAGTCCATCACTTTGGCGGGGCACTCCGATTGGCGCGTGCCTAACCGGAACGACTGGCTCTCCGTCGTTGATTATTCTTATTCCAGTCCCGCTCTTGATTCCACCTATTTTCCAAGCACATATTCCTCGTACTATTGGTCTTCGTCGTCGAACGCCCACGATTCGGGCTACGCGTGGTACGTGGACTTCCTCAACGGCTACGTGGACGGCTACAGTAAGTCCTATACCAACTATGTCCGGTGCGTTCGTGGAGGGTCGTGAGTCGGTAATTTGGAGATTTGATTATTTTTTTATAAGTATCAGGTGTGTTCCCGGGGGGCCGTGAAATAGAAGGTTGTTTTAATGGAGAAAATTGTCAGACTTTATCTAAAATTATTAACTTTTTAAGAGAGGAGTTCTTGACGCTATGACATAGGAAGTATTTCAATAATCAGGACGTTATCAGTTATTCAACTGCTTAGTAAGCAAACTGATAAATTTGTAATTATTTCAAGGATTAATATATGGAAAAGATTGTAAGTGTAACGGTTACATTAGATCAGAACGTTCCAGAAGCTATGGCTGGGATAATTCGTTGTGGTTCAGTTATTTCTGAGGATAAAAATGGAAATACGGTAAAGGATCATCACGAGTTGATCGATAATAAGGAATATCACTCAAAAGAAGAACTCATTTCCGATATAGCCAAACGCCTCAAAGTTAGCACATCTATAATTCATATCGAAGCATAGAGAATCTATACTCTGTGCATAGAGCGATATTGCTTTATCTGGTTCCAAAGTTCCGGCCTTGGAACCTTTTCCTTATGGCTCCTGCCACCTTGATTTTTTATTCTGAACAACCCGGACATCCTGAAGATCACATCTTCACACAAAAAGAGTCGAGAAGAATTCACATGCAAAGGGAATGATTACCTCTGGTGGGGAACCCTCCTTATCCCACCTCCGGTGGCTTGCCAACGAACCGTGGAATGGCACCAGAGGTGCGTTATGGAACGGTTCCCGACGAGACGTCAGGAACCAGATTAATGTTAAAAAACTTTTGATCGGGTACTTAACTGTATCGGCTTAAATTGGTAGCCGAAAAGATTTCTCACCTACGGTTTGAAATGACACACAGTTCATTGGCCGAAAATGTGACCAACTCCAAATATTCAAAGTCCAGTCAATCAGTGAGTCAGCGCATTTCGAAAGAGGCGATACAGATCAGTCAGTTTTCGATAATAAACATAAATCAGCACTGTTCCAGGCAAGGTCAGGAGAAACAGCCAGGGCCAATCTTGGAGAAACAGAGACCTTAAACCCCAGTTCATCATAATGGTGCCCAAGGCCACACAAAACAGAAACCATGCCAGACGCAGTTCCCAGAATGAAGGTAGTGGTGTGTGTTTAAGGTGAGTTTCATAATAATAAATTTGCTGAGGTACCTTTAGAATATGGAAGTACAACACATGCATCAGCACCCATCCCATCATGATGATCCCCAGTCCGTCACTCAGCCAGTGATGTGCGGACATACTGCGTCCGATAGTCATGGCGATACTGTAGATCAGGGTCAGAATTCCCATGAAAATAGCGGCTGTTCGCCATTTTTTTTCGGCACTGTTGAAGCCGACATAACTGAGGGTCATCAGACTGAACACAGCGGCTGTATGTCCGCTGGGAAAGCTTCCGAAAAATATTCCGTCTGTGATAAAGTGCGGCCCGGATTCATACCAGTTGCTGAAGGGGAACAGACCTTTATAAACCAGATGGGGCCTTGCTCTGCCAACAATCCATTTCAGGCTGTGTACCAGTTCCAGCAGACACAATCCGGCAGTGACAATGAAGCCCAGATAAGGCCGGATTTTATACAGTTTTGAAGGAGCTACCGTTTTTTTCCAGGCCAGCAGATAGGTCGCAAGGGCTCCCAGTTGGAAGATAATCCCCGGATCAGAACCACCGAAACCGCTACCTTCAAACAAGGTTCTGCGCATGAATTCCATGTATTCAGGCCATTGATGTTCATACAGGAACCGGGTCCATGAATAATCCAGTGGAATGATGGCCAGCATCACAAACACTGAGGTGAGTAGCAGTAGCAACAAACCCGAACGGGAAGAGAATTGTTTTCGATTCATGGCCTGTTTTTTATAAGTGGTTAGAAATTCGACAGTGGTAAGTTCTCAGCTTTCAGTTCTCAGTTTTGTTGAAGTGTTTGATGTTTATTAAATTTTTAATTTCAATGACTTAGGCGAATGCCAGAAAAGACTATACCGTGAACGGTAGCCCCGGGTTACGTCCCGGGGCAGGCGATAAACCGTGGAATCGCAGTGGGACGTAACCCACTGCTACCGTCTTGAAATAATATTTTACCGCGACAATTCTGGTATGTTTATTTCCGGTGATCGCCTTACAAAGGGCTGAAGGCTGATAACTGAAAACTTACAACTCTTGAGTTAGAAACAACGATTCTGGTGATTTTTTAATGCGGATACTTAAGGTTGTCCAACATGCGCAAACCACAGGCTTTTGCCAGTGCCCGCCCATCTTCAATATTGCTCAGAACATCAGATGGCTCATGGGCATCAGAGTTACAGATGGTGGTGATGTCATATTCCGCGGCCAGTTCCCAGAACGTGCGCCAGGGATAAGCGGCTCTTGGCGTGCCATCCACATCCGGAACTTCAGGTCTCCGGAATCCGTTTCCATTGATTTCGAGCGGGATTTTGGTGCGTTGGGCTGTTTCAAGAATATCCCTGGCACAGGCGTCAATATCAGCATTCCAGTGTTGATTGCAGGTGCCGAACAGGTCTGGATGCGCGATGAAGGCAAAGAGTCCGGATTCCATCATGGTGCATAAATATCGGGCATAAAATAGAAGCGCGGCTGGCGTATTGAGATATGAAAAAGAACTCAGCCATTCACCCTTCACATGCACGTAATGGCCTGCGCCCACCAGATAATCAAACTTTCGCTGTCCCAGAAGTTCATCTTCATAAAACGTGTGGTATTCCAGCAGATACTCACACTCCATGCCTTTCAGAATGGTGATTTCAGGCAATTCCTCTTTGGCGGTAACAAACGCCTGGTCATAGTGATCCAGTTCGCTGAAAGTCATGCGGACATCTTTCCAGCGGTTATCCGGCAAAGCGGTGTGGTCAGAAATGCCGATGATCCGGGAACCCGCATGCATTGCCTGACGGGCATAGTCAATCACGTCACCAGTCGCATGTTGGCAACGATACGTATGGGTGTGATAATTATTCCATGTCATAGCAGTCTCAACGGGATTCCCATTTTTTTACTTTTTCCAGCAATTCCTGACGATTGACTGGTTTCGTGACAAAATCATCACATCCTGCCTTCAGTGCTTTTTCTTCATCGCCTTTCATGGCATGGGCTGTGACCGCGATGACAGGAATATTGGACGTTGCGGCGTTATTTTTCAACCGGGAAGCCAGATCCCAACCGGAAATATCAGGGAGACGCATATCCAGTAGAATCAGATCAGCGGCATCTGTATTCAGAAAACTCAGTAAACCCTGTCCAGTGCTGAAAAACCGCAAGGCGTATTCTTTCCTGTGTTTCCGGAACATGTCTTCAATGACTAACTGATTATTCTCATTATCTTCCACGACCAAAATCGTTTTCATAGCGCTCAAATCCTGAAAATCAATAACAGACACTTTTTTAAAGTTCTGCCATTCTCATTCAAATACAACAAGATAGAAATGGTCATTCTCCAGATAGAAGGTGATGTCGGAGAAAGGTTTTCACTGTCTGGAGAAACGCTTCGGGTTGCTCAACATGCAACCAGTGCCCGCACTGTTTCAAGATCACCATCCGGTAAGCCGGAAAAAGGCGTTTGATTTCAGGGTAACTGCTTTTGGGGATATAATCCGATTGCTCACCACCAATAAACAGAGTTTTTCCCGGATAGGGGGTCTGGCATTCAGGAATGCCTCTCAACCCGGGGAGAGCCTGTGCCAGAATATTCAGCGGAATTTTCCATTCCAGGCCCTGTGAACCATGTTTCAGATTGGTCAATAAAAAAGTGCGAAGGATGCTGGAGGGAATGTCATGCGTCAACAGGGCATCGGCATCCTCTCTCCGGTGAATTATCTGGAGATTGAGTTTGAGCAGACTCTGAATCAATTGCTGATGGGCTGACATGGCATAGGCTATCGGCGCAATATCAGCCACAATCAATGCCTGGATCCGTTCAGGATGCTGGCAGGCCAACCGCATCCCGACTTTCCCTCCCATGCTGTGACCCAGCAAAGTCACACGATCCAGTTTTTGGGAATCCATCCATGCTAACACATCTTCAGCCATCACGGTCCATGACATGTGTTCCTCATGAAAAGATTTTCCATGATTCCTTAAATCAGGAACCCAGACCTGAAACTGCTCAGAAAGAATTTGGGCGATCTTTCTCCAGTTGGTGCCTGAACCAAACAATCCATGCAGAATCACTACGGACGGAGCATCATCCGTTCCCAATTGATAAAAATGCAGGTTTTTTGTGTCTGCTGTCGGGGGCATCGTTCACTGTTAATTCGGGGTTAAATGCTTCTGTGCGTTCACACAGGGAAACTCTTGGCTTGAAAGAACATAAAGGCTGCTTGTATATGTCAACCATAACTCAGACACAAGGATCAATATTTTTGCGAGAGATGTCATGCGCCGAACCCAGGTTCTCCACCTGCTTTTTCGATTTTCATTTTTTCTGCATCAATACCGTATTTACACGGTAGGAATTCTGATGTTTCTCCTTTTGTCTATCGGGGACTCATTGTTCTCCCATTATGGTTTTAGCTTTTATTCCAGCTTGAATCATCAGCTCCTGGGGCAAGTCGCAATCAAATTCAACCAGTTGCAGATCATACCCCAGGTATGGTTGGCTTTGATGGGAATGATTCTGGGAACGCTGATCATCGTCATTTCCTTTGCGTCACAAAAAATTCCCAAGTTGATTGATCTTTATATGCAGGATCTCCCGAGCCTGTATTATGTGTGGTTTCTGGTGGCTTCGGGTACACATACCTTCATGGTGATCGCACTCACGGATACTGGCGCGAATCTTCCGTCAAACCATGTGTTCAACATGATCATTCTGTTTCCGCTCGCATTGATGTTATCGCTGACCTATGTTTTTTATATTCTGCGCTATACAAAGCCGTCCAACATCATCATGAAAGTTTACGAAGATCATATCAATCGTATCCATGAACTGACCTATGGCCGTGTCCGCAATCTCATTGAACTGGAGGTGATACGTCAGTGGTATCAAACCGCGTTGTTTGATTCATTCAATCAACTGGATGATCTGCTGGAGTTTGTTTCATTCAAGGAACCCAAAGCGGATATTATCCACGACATGTGCAATGTAACTCGTGAATATATCAGGAATAAACAGAAGTTTAACCCGGTATTTTTCAAAATAAGCCAGGCCGTTCGACAGGACATTTCGTTCAAAACAATGCTCGGTATGTTTGATGAAATGGAACGGAGCCGTACTTTTTATGAACAGAAATGTTTTCGGTTGCTGGGAAACGCCTACACCAAATTTCTGGATAATGGCGATTTTGACCTTGCGTCACTGTGTGCTTCTGAAATGGCGGAAATCGGGCTAACGGCCATTGAGCAGAACGATGAAGAACTCATGGAAGTGATCATCGTCCGTTTCAATACGGTTCTCCGGTTTGCGATCAAGCATGGGATACGTAACAATGAAGGCCGCAATCTGTATAACGCGGCCTTTCATTATGGGAACTACATCCGGTCACTGGTGAAACATCAAAAAGACGCGCAGGCCAAAAAATGCTTCATGTATCTCAGGGTTTACGGACTGGAAATTTTCAAGCATGGCCGACTGAGTCCTGCCATGTATTTCATTGTGGATGTTTTTGCTTCAGAAATGAAAAAACTTCTGATTCTGCTCTATGCAGAAGGGTGGGATCCACAGCTTCAAAATGCCTTGTTGACAGAAATCCTTCAGGTGGACAATCCTCCAGCCACAGAACGCACTCTTTTGAGCAAGGGGATTCTGATCAACAATGGTGTCCGTATACTTCAGGCAGGACTGGCCCTGTTCGCCATGAGGGAAAACATGCAGGAATTTGTTTCCAGAATTGTCAAGGATATCACTGAGGATTTGGAATTGCTGGATGAAAAAGCCTTTTATCAGGCCATTGACATGACCTGTGTCCGGCTAAGATTCTCAGGTCCAACGTTCTGGGAAGATACTGACCGCGGAAACGTCAATATTTATTACACAAAAGACACAGAGTATATTGACACCTTCCGTGAATTGGTGTTGCAGGAAACAAAACATTATCTGATCACAAAAGTCACTCAACAATATTATCTGGATGATGCCGAAGCCGGATTGCTGTGGGATATTTCGCACACGCCGCCCCATCAGGAATTGATGCCGGTCCTGAAAGACGCCTCCATGTTTGAGTCGGCGATCCAGAACTGGAAAAAAAGTTATACCAGCGCGGATCAACCTCTGCTGGAATCCTTGCGCAATAAAACGGGTTTTACATCGGAAAATCATACGCTGATGCTTTCCTCGCCACAGCAACTGGCACCACAGTCAGAACTCACCCTGTTTTTTTCAGATGCCAGCAAACGTCAATCCTTGAAAAAAGTGGTTCATATTCTGGTCAATACACCGGAATGGATTGAAGTGCGGATGACCGACCAGAAACATTTATTGGCACTTTCCTCAGCGCAAACCATACGATGTCTCTATGCTTCGATGCATCAGCGATATGTTTATGAATTCAAAGGCCGTTGGGTTTATTCAGAAACACAGGATACAGGGCGCATTTATCCGGAGAAACACATGAATGTCACTCAGGAGAACAGCCAAAAACTTGCTTGAAATTTTCTATCGGAGTCTGAATGCGTTATCAAAGTTTGCGTCAATGTGTGGACGATCTGGAGCAACATGGTCATCTCCTACGGATTGCCGTGGAAGTGGATCCCTACCTGGAAATGGCTGAAATCCAGCGAAGAGTGTATCAAAATCAAGGACCAGCCCTGCTGTTTGAACGGGTCAAGGGCAGTCCGTTTCCTGCGGTTTCCAACCTTTTCGGAACAATGGATCGGGCACGGTTCATGTTTCGTTCCACCCTCACGGGTGTTCGGCGAATGATTGAACTGAAAGCCGACCCGTCTCAGCTTTGGCGAGCACCCTGGAAATATGCCGGAGTCAGTCTGGCCGCGTTTTCTTCCTTGCCTCGAAAAGTAAGCTCCGGTCCAGTGTTCGGGGGACAAACCCTCATTTCAAAACTACCCCGGATTCAAAGCTGGCCGGATGATGGCGGCCCCTTTATTCTGCTACCCCAGGTTTTTTCGGAAGATGTGTGCCAACCCGGTATTTTCCACTCCAACCTTGGAATGTACAGGATTCAGCTTGGTGGAAACCAGTATCAGACTGATCATGAAATCGGACTGCATTATCAGCTTCGACGAGATATCGGAATTCACCATACCCATGCGGTGGAAACAGGTTCTCCATTCCGTATCAGTATATTTGTCGGCGGCCCTCCGGCTCATACGCTGGCGGCCGTCATGCCTCTACCCGAAGGTTTGCCGGAAGTCATGTTTGCCGGGGCTTTGGCCGGACGGAGGTTCCGTTATACCCGAATGGCCGGACATGTGATTTCTACCGATGCGGATTTCTGCATCACGGGCACAATCATTCCTGACAAATTGCTGCCGGAAGGTCCGTTTGGCGACCATCTGGGATATTACAGTCTACAGCATCATTATCCTGTGCTGAAAGTGGAGTCTGTCTTTCATCGGACGGATGCGATCTGGCCGTTTACCGTGGTGGGACGTCCGCCTCAGGAAGACACGGTGTTTGGCGAATTGATCCACGAAATCACGGGTCCAATGGTTCCGGTTTCCTTGCCTGGAGTCAGAGCGATCCATGCGGTGGATGCTGCCGGGGTTCATCCGCTCATGTTGGCCATCGGCAGTGAACGCTATCGGCCTGATGTGGAGCGCCAACCCAGAGAGCTGCTGACGCTCGCCAATGCGATTCTGGGCTTTGGGCATTGCTCTCTCACCAAATACCTTTGGATTGTTGCAGGGGAAGACAATCTTCAGTTGAAAGTGGACAACATTCAGGAGTTTTTCATCCATGCCCTGGAGAGGGTTGACTGGAACAGAGATCTGCATTTTCAGACTCGAACAACCATGGATTCGCTCGATTATTCAGGTTCCGGACTCAATTCCGGTTCCAAGGTTGTGATTGCGGCGGCTGGCCCCAAAAAACGGAATCTGGCCATAACAATTCCCTCATCCCTGAAATTGCCGGAGGGCTTCGGGCAGCCCTATCTGGCATTGCCCGGCGTACTGGTCATTCAGGCGCCATCCTATCATCACGAATCAGGCGCAATGGCTGATATTGAGCGTTTGACCAGCCTGATCAACGGCGAAGCTTTGCGAGAATGTCCTTTGCTGATCCTGGCCGATGACAGTGAATTCACGGGCCGAAATCTCAATAACTGGCTCTGGACCACATTCACCCGCTCCAATCCCTCCCATGACATCCATGGTTTTGACAGCTTTACCGATCACAAACACTGGGGTTGCCGCGGCAGTCTCATCATTGATGCCCGGCTTAAACCCCATCATGCGCCGCCACTGATCGAAGATCCTGAAATCACAAAACGCGTTGATCAACTCGGTGCCCCCGGCAAAAGCCTGCATGGACTGATTTGATGCCTGGTATTTTCTGACAGTTGCGCCTCACAATTCCACGGTGTATGATCAGACATCACAAGGAATTTTTCAGAACCCTACAACCACAGGGAGACACCATGCATTTCATCAATCCCAAAACAGACTTTGAAATCGCCAATGAATCCAATCTGTCCAGAGAGAAACTCGATGAACTGGAAAAACGCGAAATGTTCATTCATGACCAGAGAAACGCCATCCGAAAAGCCCTCCGCCAGGGAAAGGAAGAAGGACTCAGGGAAGGTGAAGAAAAAGGAATCCTAAATTCAGTCTTTTTGAAAGGTGCCGGAATCTCGACAATTACAGGGATTCCCAAGGTTTTTTCTTTATATAAAGAGTTGTTTGTCTACGATGATTTCCTTATTGAGAATTGCGGCAATGGACGATAGCCGAGGAAAAGCTTGATTTTAAGCCGGAACATCCATATTTTCCTTAAGTTTTTTTGTTAAAAACGGCCTCACCAAAAGCGCTCAGGTGGTGGTCAATCCAGAATATTATCAACAGGGAAATGTATGAAATTATCTCTCACTACAGAAAATACCCGAGATATTTTTAATGATCTTGCTCAGGCAAATCATAATTACCGTCAGGATTACCCCTCCGATTCAGCAGCACGACAACCCGTTCATACCGTTTATGGCGGAGCAAACCTGTTCAAGGCTGGTGCACCAGGAAAGCTGGGTTCACTGGCACTGAACGCACTGGAAACCTACGCTCCCAATTTTGTGAGTTTCGCAAAAGTTCTGGGTCTTCCCGGATCGGAACGGTTTCCCTCCACCGGTGAAGGATACAAGGATCTGCAGTCCTCGTTGCATGATGATCCTATCGCTGTTAAAAAAGCCTATCTGGACGCCTGGCTGGCGTTTACGATTTATGAACGAGTGGTAAATAAGCTCAAAGCAGAACCCGTGGAAGACAACCGGATTGATTTTGAAGATGGTTATGGAAATCGACCTGATGAAGAGGAAGATGGGCATGCCATTCAGGCGGCTGAAGAAGTGGCCAAAGGCATGGCGGAAAAATCCCTGCCTCCATTTATCGGAATTCGCATCAAGTCCTTCACTGAAGAATGCCATGCTCGTTCTGCCAGAACTCTGGATTTGTTTCTGACCCACTTGGCTTCAAAAACAGGTGGCAAACTTCCTGATAATTTTGTGATCACACTGCCCAAAGTGACCATTCCCCAACAGGTGTCCGCATTGGTCAGACTTTTGGAAACCATTGAAGACAATACCGAGTTTGCCAAGGGTTCACTGAAAATTGAACTCATGATTGAGACCACGCAGTCAATCATCAATAATAAAGGAGAAAACACGGTCCATCTCCTGGTTGCCGCCGCCAAAGGACGTTGCCGCTCGGCGATTTTTGGAACCTATGATTATACAGCAACATGTAATATTACGGCTGTTTATCAGTCGCATACTCACCCCGCGGCAGATTTTGCCAGACATGTGCTTCAGGTTTCCATGGCTGGAACTGGAATCAACATTGTCGATGGCGCAACCACCATCATGCCGATTGGACCTCACAAAATCCCCAAGGAAGGCCCGGGCCTCACACCTTTGCAGATTGATGAAAATCAGGCAGTGGTGCATTCTGCCTGGAAATTACATTTTGATAATATCATGCATTCCTTGAAACATGCCTATTATCAGGGCTGGGATCTGAATCCGGGACAATTGCCCATTCGCTATGCTGCCGTGTATTATTTTTTCCTGAGTAGCATTGATGACGCATCCATGCGGCTAAACGCCTTTTTAAGGCGAGCGGCTCAGGCAACATTGGTGGGAAATACATTTGATGACGCGGCGACAGGGCAGGGGTTGTTGAATTTCTTCCTGCGTGGGATGGCTTGTGGTGCGATCACAGAAGAAGAAGTGCTGTCTACAGGAATCACACTACAGGAATTGCGGTCACGGTCTTTCGTACAGATTGTTCAAAATCGTGCAAAGGCTTCAAAATAAT
The DNA here is from genome assembly GCA_015232315.1 of SAR324 cluster bacterium. Lineage (NCBI taxonomy): Bacteria > Deltaproteobacteria > SAR324 cluster bacterium. The sequence continues at coordinate 356,749 of JADFZZ010000002.1, forward strand.
ACACAAAACAAAAGGGCTTCGGCCCTTTTGTTGTTCCTATTGTTCAGCGTCTTTACGCTTGAGGTGTAACACAAGTTCATCATCAATCCAGTATTCAATATATGCCGCGGATGTTCGAATCCGGTAGGTGTATCCCTGACGATCTCCCCCCCTGTAAGTTCTAATCGGAAATTCCGTTTGTCCATTGTTCAACCAATACCGATACTGGGCCAGTGGCGCGTCTGATATTTTGACAAGCACGTCTTTTTCCCGATAGGGTTCCCTGATTTTGATCATGAGATCATTGTCCTTGATGTTGATATCTTCCACTACTTCCTGTTTGAGCAGAATAGGCACGAATTCACCATACTGAGGTCCTTCACCCTGGTCATCATTCTGCGGTGGATTTTCAGCGGACTGTGCCCATGCAACCACCCCCAGTAAACAAATTCCAACAATCGAAAACAGGAATCTCCTCAATGTCATAAAGCCTCTTAGAACACAATTATAGATTTTTAACAGGACGATGACGTCGATACAGTTCATCGCGCCAGTGAATAAGATCAGAAAACTCCTGGGACAATACAGAATTGGTCCAGCATTCCTGAGTTTCAGGGCCAAGCGTGATATAACGCGTATTGACCGGAGAAACCATCTGTAGCACAACCGCCATGGCGATGTCGGCATAAGAAAAATAATCCAGTAAATACATTTCAGTTTGCTTCAGGGCCTCACGCAGTGCCCGAAGTACATTACGGATCTCTTCTTCATAATGCGGAAGAGACCTGGAATTCAGTCCATATTTTTTAACGATAAACGAGGCTCCCATCAGCGCGACGGGTTCCATCAACGGGTGAATCACTTTGGGAATAGAACGTGGCAAGCTTTCACGAAGCGCTTTGGTGTTGTTGAGCATGGCATGAGTGACCAGTGCTCTTCCGGCCGCCAGTGCTGTTTCACTTTTCTGGTTCCAGTTCAACATGGCCTGTTCTCCACCTTGTGGAAACAGCGAGGTTCCAGAACCATACCATTCGCTGTGTTTTGCGATATCAAAAGAGTCCGTCAGCACTTTCCCGTTCGTGATCAACACGGGAACTGTCGCTTTTCCTGTTAAATTCTTTCTGATGGTGCGCAGCATGACTTCGCCCAGCATGGGAACGTATTCCCTTTCCTTGTAACGAATGTTGTGATGATCCAGTGCCCATCGTGCTTTTTCGGACCAGGGCGAATATGAAATGGCAATCAATGTATTTGACATCTTGGTGAAGCCTTCTCTTGTATCTAAAAAATAGAATTTGTTACGAAATATGGATTTTGAATGATCCCGAAGGAACAGACACTGTTCTCCAAACCAAACACTCTATTATTTCAAAAACGGAAAGCAATCAAATGAGCAAGTGTATTCTTTGGTATAATCCACGTTGCGGTAAATCATGATAGGATCTTTACCGGGAGTGGTCACTTTTTGAGCCACAAAACGTAGATGTGATTCTGTGTGTTTGCCCTGATCCCCGGCAAATACACAGGACGTCCAATATTGATCCGACTGTTCCTATTCAAAATTGAACGGTGAACATTAATACATTTTCCCATAATGCTACATTAGTGGGTTTGAGAATCTATGAAATACCCTGTGTAAAGGGGAAATTTAATTCAACAATTTCAGTAAAAATTTTACATGCTCAAAAAAAAATGTAATTCCTCTTGACATCCGGAACCTATTTTTGCCATAAGCCAATTTGCAGGAACGATTCCTATTCTCTCATGAAAGATGAATCGTGCAATGCGTGTATTGTTCCAAGCATTCATCTTTTTAAGGTATTTGTGAAAAACCTGTTATTCAGCTTTTTAACTGGACTTGTGAAAGCACGCATCCTCAATTTTTCATTCATTCATTCATTCATTCATTCATTCATTCATTCATTCATTCATTCATTCATTCATTCATTCATTCATTCATTCATTCATTCATTCACCTGAGAATTCCTTCGTTTCTCTGGGTTCCAGCCTGTAAAAAATACCATTCACAATCTCTTCTGATTTTTTTCAGCGTATTAGTTTTTTTGTTGCTGGAAAATGCCTGCGTTTATGGCAAGGGTCCTGGCGATCAAACCATTGATAAAACCGGCACCACCCGTTTGATGGCCGCGGCTTACGGTAACAACCCCACGTTAGTGAATCAATACATCAAGGCGGGAGCCAAACTGGATCTACAGGATAAAGACGGTTGGACTGCGCTCATGTATGCCGCTCAGGAAGGCCATGCGGAGATGGTCAAGCTTCTGCTGGACAAAGGCGCGGACGCCAAAATCAAAACCAAACAGGGTTTCACCGCCCTGGATATTGCCAGGAACCGTCAGCATCAGTCCATTATTGATTTGTTGTCGCCTCCACCAGTAGTGGCAGCCCCATCCACACCCGTGAGTCCTCAGACATCATTGGCGCAACCGATGGAATTCCCCCAGACCACGGAAGCACCTTGCATTCCCGAGGAGATTGAACGGCTACGACAATCTGGCATGAAAATCACGCAAATTGCCCGTCATTGCGGATTCACCCCGGATTCATCCCGTTCTGCGGCGGATGCGGTCCGTGGAACTCCCGTGGCATCCACCGAGACGTTTTCCACCCCGGTTACGAATCCATCGAAAACGGCATCCACCGAAACGTTTTCCACCCCGGTCACGAGTCCATTGGAAAATGAAGCCGTGCCTGATGAGCCGAGACCGTCAAGCCGTGTTACCTCCACGTATAGCCGCCATCGGCTCAGTGTTGGTCTGGGGCTTGTCAAGGGGGGATATGAGGATGCCAATATTTCTTCACCTGGATGGTTCGACGCCTCCGGGACCGGCTGGGCCATGGAATTGCTGAACTACGAATATTTTTTTAATCCACATTGGAATGTTGGAATACAATGGGCTAAGTCGTTCACCGTTTTTCAATCCTTTGGCAGTTACTCGATTGAATTTTCGGAATCCATCCGGGCTGTGAGCCTTGGATATGGCTGGTATCAGGGACGTATGCTGATCAATCCTCGCTTTGTTTTTGGATTAGGAACCAGTTCCCTACGAATCAAAAACAGTGGCGGAAGCACACTGGCGAAATATGAGGGAGACGCCGCGCTTAACGGTATTGAGCTTCCTGTCTATTTTGAGGGGAACTCGGTTTTACACACTGGACTAGAGATAGGTCTTTATGAAAGTGGAACGAATTTCGAATCGGGCAATACAACTGGAAAAGCACGGGTTAGGCTGGCGGTATTGTTTCTTATTGGCGCTCATTTTTAGTTTTTGGGGCTGTGCTGTCCCGGAAAAGAAGGTCGGTTGGATGTTAAGATTGTGATTTTAGATACCTGGTGAGTACGTGAACGCTCCGGCGTCTCATCAGTTCCTTCAACGAAACTGGAGCATAACCTCTTAAAAAAGAGGACACATGAATCACATAATAAAACCCTTAGCGGCATTACTGGCCGGTTCAATGATGCTTTCGAGTTGTTCCACTATGTTCAATAGTGGTTCCCAAACGATAATCGCTCGCAGTACCGATGGCAGTGAAGGAATAAAAGTAGAGGTGAGTTCATCTACGGGTTCCTATCCGACCAAATTACCGGCGACATTGGCGGCGGAACCCTCCCACTCAGGCGTGAGTATTCGAGTCGTGGATCAATGTTATGATAGTACCATTGTGACCGTTAATCAGAGTATCACCCCCTCGTTTTGGGCGAATTTTTTATGGATCAGTGGTTTTTGGTTGGGGATGGGGGTTGATGCTGTTACCGGAAAACTATGGAAATACGACAACAACGTAGCGGTTCCCGTCAACAAAAAGGCAGAGTGTGAAAATAACACTAAAGCAAGTTGAGGATGTATAAACCAAACCAGGTTAGAAATGCGTATTTTTTCTCAATATTTTTCGCCTTCGGCTCGAAATGACAGTCAACCCTGTGTCATCTCGAGGGATCTTCTATACATTCTCACCTTTGTAAGGTGCGAATGTATAGATCACACAAACAGGATCAGTGTATTAACATTTCACAAAGGGAGGCGGGTCATATGAAAGAGAAACAAATTTTAGCCAGAGCCAGAATACAGGAAAAACTTGGATCAATTTTGCAGTGCTGTTTGTTATGGGCGTTCATTTTTAGTGTTTGGGGTTGCGCCATTCCGGAAAATGATGTGTCCAACCAAACCGGCGGTAGCGAAGTGCTCTCTTCATCCGGTTCAAGCGGGAAAGCCGGACAATTGGCAGCCGGAGATTTTCATACTTGCGCCATTGTGAATGGCGGCGCCGTGAAATGTTGGGGACAAAATCTCATGGGACAACTTGGCAATGGAAAGACGGCTTATTCCGCGTCAATTCCAGTTAGCACGGGTAATATATCCACAGCCACGGCAATTGACGCGGCATATGCCCAAACATGTGCCGTCCTTGCCGATGGCAGTGTTCAATGTTGGGGCGATAACTCCAGTGGACAACTCGGAGACGGCACAACCACGAATTCCGCCACCCCTGTCAGTGTAACCGGGATCTACACTGCCACCGCCATTGCCATGGGAAGTTCTTTCGCTTGTGTGATTTTGTCCGGTGGAACCGTGCGGTGTTGGGGATGGGGGAATACGACTCCTGTCAGTGTAACCGGGATTTCCACCGCCACCGCCATTGCTGCGGGCCAGTCTTACGCCTGTGTGATTTTGTCCGGTGGAACCGTGCAATGTTGGACCTCATCCTCATCCAATACACCGACAAGCATAAGCGGTATTGCCACCGCCATCGCCATCGCCGCTGGATATTCTCATATCTGTGTGATGCTTTCCGCCGGCAGTGTTCAATGTTGGGGCGATAACTCCAGTGGACAACTCGGAGACGGCACAACCACGAATTCCGCCACTCCTGTCAGTGTAACCGGGATCTCCACCGCCACCACCATTGCCACGGGAAATTTTCACACCTGTGCAATTTTGTCCGGTGGAAACGTTCAGTGCTGGGGAAGTGATCTTTGGGGAGAATCAGGCAGTGAGGCGTATGGAGAATCAGGCAATATGTTGTGGTACAGTCACTTTAGAGTATGCATGTTCCCGATCCTCTGCTAAAATGAAGAAAAAGGAGGTGGATTATGAAACAAGCATCACGACACTATA